>NZ_JAVRMB020000313.1:0-29339 GCF_031844845.1 Endozoicomonas sp. | reverse complement strand
GAAAGACCGCTGTTTCAGCAGATCAGCAAGTTTGGTCTGGAGCCCAACTTCTGGGCGCTGCTGTCGGAAGCCTATGGTTATCCCACAGAAAAACCGTCCTTTGAAGATTTTGTACTGAAGCTGTTTTGTACGGAATTCTGGCGTCAGATTGATGTGGGCGACCGGGACTGGTTGCAGAATAATGTGCTGAAAACCGCTTCCGGCCGATCCACCGCCCTGGCCTTGATGAGCAGCTGGCGAGATAGCCGAACCTATGCTGCGGCCTATGAAGCCATTGCGGAAGTACTGTCAGGCAAGCTGGAGATTTCTGGCCACTGTCGTCAGTGTCAACCGGCACAACTGGTGGAGTGTGAAACCTTCGAAGCGGTGGAGCAGGCGATTATCCGCGGGCTGGTGCGGGATCTGCTGGACAGTGGCAAACCACCGGAACGCAGCCTGTTTGAGTCGCTGCTGTCCCGACGGATGCAGAGTTACTGGGCGCAGACCGCGGCACGTAATGGCCGGGAATACCAGGCGATTTATCAGGCGTTGCGGGCCGCAGAACAGTTGCTCCATTTGCGTCACCGTTATGTGGATGGATTTCATTACGACAGTGCGAAGGCACTTTATAACGCCTATATGGAAGAGCTGTATCAGTTTGATCAGGCTTACCGGCTCTTTAATGAACATGTACTGTCGGTGATGAGCAAGGGGGCGGATATTCTTCGTGAGCTGGATGAGACGGTGGAGAATATTTATACCCAGTGGTATCTGCCGGAGCTGGGGCTGGCGTGGGATCGGCATCTGGCGGCGGAGTCGTTGCTGGATAAGTGGCAGTTGTCGGGTATCTCCCGGCAGTATGGGTTTTATGACCGGGAGGTGAAAGCGCGATTAGCGGGTAAAAAAGCCAAACGGGTGTTTGTCATTATCTCCGATGCCCTGCGTTATGAAATCGCCCGGGAGCTGGGTGATACGATCAATCAGGAAAAGCGTTTTAAGGCAGAACTGGCCACGCAACTGGGGGTGCTGCCCAGTTATACCCAGCTGGGCATGGCGGCGTTATTGCCCCATCAGCAGCTCAGTTTTCAGCCTGGAGAGGGGGGATCAGCCGTTCTGGCCGATGGTCGCTCTACCCAGGGGCTGGAGAACCGTAACAGTATTCTGCAATCGGTGAATGGCATGGCGGTAACGGCCAAGGAGCTGATGGGCTGGAGCAATCAGGAAGGCCGTGAGCGAGTCCGTGAAGCCCGGGTGGTGTACATTTATCACGATGCCATTGATGCCATGGGCGATAAGGCGGCCACCGAGGAGAAAACCTTTGAAGCCTGTCGTCTGGCGGTGAATGAGCTGAAAGACCTGGTGGGTCGGGTCATCAACCGGTTGAACGGCAGCCAGGTGTTGATTACCGCTGACCATGGTTTTCTGTTTCAGCAGAAGGCGCTTACCGCCAATGACCGTACTGTGCTGAACAGCAAGCCTGCCGGAACCATCGAGGCGAAGAAGCGGTATATTGTCGGTGATCAGCTGCCGGTGGATGACAACTGCTGGCATGGTCGTTTGTCGGTAACGGCTCATGGTGATCCGGCATCGACCCGGGGCAGTGAGTTTCTGTTGCCAAGAGGGAATCAGCGTTTTCATTTTGTTGGTGGGGCACGTTTTGTCCACGGTGGTGCTATGTTGCAGGAGATCTGTCTGCCGGTGCTGACCGTGCGGGAGTTGCAGAAAGCCCAGGCCGCGAGCCATGAGAAGAAGCCCGTTGGGGTGCTGGTGGCCAGTCAGCCCATTCGTATGGTCAATAATATCGACAAGATCAAGTTGATTCAGACGGAGCCTGTCGGCGGGCAGTTTATTCCCCGACAGCTGGATATTGTGATTGTGGACGAAGCGGGCAACGGGGTATCCAGCCGTGAAACCATGACCTTTGACAGCACCAGCCCAACCATGGACGACAGAGTTCGGGAGGTTCGGTTGAAGTTGATTGGCTCGTCCTTTAGTCGCACGGATCAGTACTTCTTGCTGCTGGAAAATGTTGAGACCCATACGGCGTATGGCAAGTATAGTGTCACCATTGACCTGGCTTTCCAGGATGATTTTTTCTAGATGACTTTTTTACATGAATGGGCCTATGACAGACGATGATTCCATAAACGAGCCGCCGCAGGATGCAGGACTGGAGGAAGATCTGGACAGCCTGCTGAATCGTCACTTTAAGGGACGGGTGGTTCGCAAGGATCTTACCAAGCAGTTGAAAGAAGGCGCTAATGTTCCGGTGTATGTGCTGGAATATTTGCTGGGTATGTATTGCGCCTCTGATGATGAAGAGGTGGTCAGCAGTGGCATGGCCAATGTGAAACGGATTCTGGCAGAAAACTATGTGCGGCCTGATGAAGCGGAGAAGATAAAGTCCCTGATTCGGGAACGGGGCACCTTCAAGATTATTGATAAGGTCAGTGTCAAACTGAACCAGCGCAAGGATGTTTACGAGGCGGCACTGTCCAACCTGGGCATTAAAGATGCCCTGATGCCCTCTTCTCTGGTGAAGGAGCATGAGAAACTGCTGACCGGTGGGATCTGGTGCATTATCACCGTGCAGTATTTTTATGAGGAAGGGCAGAAGACATCGCCGTTCTCCGTTCATAATCTGAAGCCGATCCAGATGCCCTCCATGAATATGGATGAGGTGTTTAATGCCCGGGCCGGATTCACCACGGAACAATGGCTGGATGTGCTGCTGCGTTCCATAGGGATGGAACCGACCAATCTCGAAGAGCGGGTGAAGTGGCATTTGATTACCCGCATGATTCCCTTTGTGGAGAATAATTACAACGTCTGCGAGCTGGGCCCCCGGGGAACCGGCAAAAGCCATGTGTACAAGGAGTGTTCACCCAACTCGCTGCTGGTATCCGGTGGCCATACGACGGTGGCTAACTTGTTCTACAACATGAGTTCCCGCCAGGTGGGGCTGGTGGGCATGTGGGATGTGGTGGCCTTTGATGAAGTGGCGGGCATCAGTTTTAAAGATCGGGATGGCATCCAGATCATGAAGGATTATATGGCCTCCGGCTCGTTTGCCCGTGGCCGTGACTCCGTTGAGGCCAGGGCCTCCATGGTGTTTATTGGGAATATCAACCAGTCGGTGGAGACTCTGGTGAAGACCAGTCATCTGTTGGCACCGTTCCCCGATGCCATGATCGATACCGCTTTTTTTGACCGCTTCCATGCTTATATTCCCGGCTGGGAAATTCCGAAAATGCGACCGGAGTTTTTCACCAACAGCTATGGCCTGATTACTGACTATCTGGCGGAATATATGCGGGAGATGCGCAAGCGCAGTTTTGCCGATGCCATTGACCGTTTTTTCAAACTGGGCAATAACCTGAACCAGCGGGATGTGATTGCGGTTCGCCGGACAGTCTCCGGTTTACTGAAGCTGCTGCACCCTGATGGCAGGTTTACCAAAGAGGATGTTCGTACCTGCCTGCAGTACGCTCTGGAAACCCGTCGCCGGATTAAAGAGCAGTTGAAAAAGCTCGGAGGGATGGAGTTCTTTGATGTCCATTTCAGCTATCTCGATAACGAGTCCCTGGAAGAGTACTTCGTCAATGTGCCCGAGCAAGGCGGCAGTTCGCTGATACCGGAAGGGATGCCTTCACCGGGTGTGGTTTATCAGGTTACCCAGGGCAGCTCCGGGCAGCTCGGCTTGTATCGCTACGAAACTCAGATGACTGCTGGTACTGGCAAATTTACCGTATCGGGGCTGGGCTCCAATAGGGCGGCCAAGGAAGCCATTCGGGTTGGTTTTGATTTTCTGAAAGGCAACCTGAAGCGGATCAGCGGCAGCGCCAAACTCTCGGAACATGAATACAATCTTCATGTGATCGAGCTGCACAATACCGGCCCCAGCACCAGAACCAGCCTGGCGGCACTGGTGGCTTTCTGCTCGATCCTGATGGGCAGACCCTGTCAGGAACAGATGGTGGTGTTGGGCGATATGACCCTGGGTGGTGTGGTGAACCCGGTGCAGGATCTGGCTGCTAGTTTGCAGATGGCATTGGACAGTGGTGGCAAACGAGTTTTGCTGCCGATGTCGTCTGCGGCGGATATTGCTTCGGTGCCTGCTGAGTTGTTTTCCAAGTTCCAGATCAGTTTTTATGCGGATCCGGTGGATGCGGTGTTTAAGGTGTTCGGGGTGGGTTGAGGTTTTTTAGCCGTCTATCTTTTGTCGATTTTTAGCAGCTCCTTCGTGGGGCTGTTTTTGTTTTTGACCTGAAGAATCAATTGGGTTGGTGGAGTTCAATCCCGATGGAAAATAAGCTGCGTATGGATCAGGTGTATCATCAGTTTATTTTTAACGGGTATGAAAGCCCGCCTTTTTATATTCGTACCCCTGTTGATAAATCACCTCCAGCGCGGCGCCCAACTGCTGAAGCCATGGTCTGGTATCACTGGTTGGCGACGGAACCATTAATTTCAGGGAGCGGCTGGTCTGAGGCTGGTTCTGTTGGAAGGCATCCGTGCGAATAAAGATAATTGCTTCACGGGCAAACCGGTTCTGTGCCCGGAGTTTTTCACAAGCCCTGCTGATAAAACTGGCCAGTGCAGAATGCAATTCTTCTTTCGTGATCACCCGTTTACCAAAGCTTCGTGAGCACATAATCTGATGCTTGTTGCCTTTACTTTCCTCTTTCCAGGGTATGCAACTTTCCCCCTGCAGTTCACAGACTGTCCTCTCCAATACCACTGAAAACTGTTTCTTTATCCATCCCCGATTTGCGGCTGCCAGCTGTGCGTCCGTGTGAATCCCCGCTGCTTCCAGTCTTGCGCCAATACGACGACCAACTCCCCATACTTCACCCACCGGCGTAATTTCCATAAGCCGTTGTTGTCGTGATGGGCTGGTTAAATCCACAACACCACCCGTGGGGGGATATCGCTTGGCAGCGTAGTTGGCCAGTTTAGTGAGCGTCTTGGTCGTCGATATTCCCACCCCGATAGGCAAGCCTGTCCAACTGTGGACCCGTTCTTTCATCTCTGTTCCAATTCGCTCCAACTGCTGTACTGGAAAACCGGACATGTCTACAAATGCTTCATCAATGGAATAGACTTCAAGGCTGGGGCTGAAGTGTTCCAGTACCGACATAAAGCGGGAGGACGTAAGGACTGAAAGCCTTTCTGTCCTATTAAGCTGGATTACTTTTTTTAAACCGAAATGATTCTAACAATCTAGACTGCCTCTGCCAGTCTTCATCACTTTGGAGAATTTCACGTTGCAAAAAGTATTCATTAGTTATGCCACTAACAATATTCAATATGTCAGAGACATTCGGTCAATGGCTAACAATCCGAATAATGATACAGCGTTTATTGACAGTTCATTGCCTGAGCCGGTTAGAGCGCCCAATGGCAGCATTATAAAAAAATCACCTCATCATGAGAGCGCTGCTCCAGTAAGAAATGAAATTCACAGTCTTTTAGTGAACTCGGACAAATTGTTGGTGATTGTTGGACCAGATACTCATAGTCGAAAATGGGTCGAATGGGAAATCAAGATGTTTCGCAAGTTACACACAGATGATGACAGGATTTTATTGGTACGCTGTCCGAATGATCAGAATTCTGGTATGCCAAAATATATTTCGGACATTGAGATCATTGACTGGCAGCCTGAGGTTATAAAATACTGGCTATTCCGCTGAATGCAGGGGTGCCGAAGCACCTCCTGCCAACAGATTAAGGCTTTTTAGGTTTGGGAGGGTGATTCCCTCGACCATGGCCAGATGGATGCCCCGGTTTCGTGCTTGGCAAGTTTGGAACCGGTTTGGGGGGAGGAGGAGGCGTTTGTTTTGCCACGTTGGAGGCTCCAGTAGTGCTTGGTTCTCGGTTGAAATCGGAAATCAACATGGTTGCATTGGAAATAATCAAACAAGTTAACGCTACTGGTTTTTTTGATTCGGGTTTAACTGCTTCCCTCTATTACCCTGTGCCTGGTCATGTTGTCGATTGGTGCCACTGGTACCTTTATTTGCATTTTTTTGATTGGATTGATTATCGGCAGGGTTGACTTTCTTGCTCATCACTTTCACCTCAATGTCATAGAGTGCGCATACACCATTGAATACGCTTAGATCATTATAAATGGTAGGAAGCGGCAGAATGGGGAAATGACTGGGGATATTTCGTTATTCATTGGGATAAAACAATGCCCTGTCTATACTCCTTCTTTTTTGACTGATATAAAAAAACCATGAAAGAGACTAAAAAAAGCTTAAATGAAAAACTATACGACGATATAAAAGCAATTATTCTTCCACTTGATTTGTCAGGGAATGATATTCTAAGGTCGTATTACGCAGACACCATAGGGAAATATATTAATAACGATAAAAAAGAAAAAGACTTCCTTGAGCGATATAAACCATCAAAGCTAGTGAAACTACAAAGTCCTGATAAACTGATCTCGATACTTTTATATATACAACATAAATTTGCCATCAGTCTGGATGGTATAACCCCACAGGATCAAGAGGCGGCCTTTGAGTTTGATACTGAACTTTGCAGCAGAGTGGCTACCCAGCCCATAGAGGATCATCATGGTTGCGATCAGGCCGCCTTATCGAGCATCTACACTCTCTTTGACACCCAACGCCAACTATGTCGGCACTACAAGCTGTCGTGTCTAAAATATAAAATCCTATCTGATCATTACCTCAATACAGTTGTCAGGCCGTTTACCAGCAAATGGCATCTTCTCATCAAGTCAGAAAACTATGACCGACAAGTATTCCGGTCAGAGCTGAATGAGCTTCAGGTTCAGTCCCGTGAATTTTCTTCCAAACTGAAAAGTACTTTTTCGTTGGTTCCTGACTCTGGACCAAGTGCATAGAAAAACAAAAGTTAAGGCGCTCCTCCCCCTACATGAACGCTTCTTTCGCTGCGTAGCGCTATCTTTCTTCTATTTCACTTTCAGATTATGTTCCCAGATCATAAGAGCCCAGATGACAGGATGAACTTATGTCAAATTTCTGTAAAGTTCTACAGTCGCATCAGAAATTGTACAAAACTCCGCAAAAGCTGGTTGTAATAAATATACATCGTTTATAGGATAAAACTTCGGTAAGTAGTTTTCTTAAGCGAATTACGGATCTTATCCACATGGAAGTAGGTTGTGAACCCGGCAACTCCCGCAAACTAAAACAAGTAATGAAAGCGGTCAATAGGATGGACAAGCAACTGGAAAGCCTGGAAGAAGAAGAGGATCGTCTTATGGCACTGGTAATGCTGTGGCGAAAACATAATGTGAAAGGCAAAAAACAATGAACCATCCGGAGATGGCCAACCGTCTGTATCAGGCCATGGAACTGGCAGCGATTGGCAGTATCCCCAAGCTCAGCCGTAGAACCGGCATTGACCGGGGGTATCTTTATCGCCTGGCCAATGGTGAGATCAGAACCCCTCACAAATATCTGGATACCCTTTCGGAGGCCATGGGGGTTAACCCCCTCTGGCTGGGTACCGGAAGTGGTGGGCCTTACGACCATGAAAGGCCCCAGTCGGTGCAGGGCAGCTTTTGCAGAACAGTGACCATCGTGCCCACTGAGGGAGAGATTTACGATATTGATGTAGCGGTGCCAAATATTTTTACCAGCCAGCGACATGTACCCACATCACCGGATCTGTACCGGTACTTTTACATTCCGGAAATGAATGAATACTTTCCCGGCTATACCCTGCTGACCGTGGAAAAAGAGCCGCGCCCGGGGCCGGGACTGTTTGCCGCGTGGATTAACAGGGATGGTCGTAAACGGCTGGTCAGTTTTCTCACTTACTATCAGGGCATGGACTGCATCGTCGCCAAAGACCCGGATATGGAGGTGATTGGCCGGGTTCGGAATATGGATTACTGGAAGATAGACCAGGCAGAGGAGGCAATCAGGAAGTAAGGGCTGGGAAGCCACTTTCCATTCAAAAGAGTCTAACAAAAAGGCTGATAAATATAATGAATTTAGTCGATTACGATCCGGTAAAAGATGAAGTGGTGGTCACCAAGGCCGGATTAACCACGTCCAGAAAGCTTAAGACATTTATTGAATCTGGCCAGGTGGACGAGTTGTCCAAAAAAGACCAGGCAAGACTGTTCCAGATGCTTAAAGATCATCCTTATGTCGTCACCGATAAGTGCACCTTCGGTTCTTCTTACTCCTTCTCACTTAACACCCAAAAAAAGGTATTGAGGCTGCTTCGGTTATCCTATATGGCGGTAGTTATATTGTGCCCGCTGGTGTTTCTCGGAAAGCTGGAGGTTTTGGGGATAATGCTGACAGGGGGGTACGCTGTTTTTTCCTTTGTCATTTATTTTTTTGGATTCAATCTCAGAACTGTATGGCCAGCGCAGGGCCAGGCAATTAGTCGCGGATGTTTCATGTCTTCTGGTGATTGTTGGTTCGCTGGGATATGCCTGGGCAAAGCTGATGCACCTAGAACTTGTCATCAGTGAACTGGCCGGCCATTTTATCGTTCTGGGCTTCTCCTTGTTTATCACCGATATGATCAACATCTGGATTTTCCAAAACATACGGAGAATGATGAAAAACCGGTTGTTCTTCATTCGCTGCGCCATCTCCTCGGTCATTGCCGTGGTGGTATTTTCGGCGATTGTTTCCTTTGCCGGTTACGGTGAGTTCTGGGCTGATGCCATGTTAATGGCTCTGGTGGTTGACACCACGCTGGCAAAGTTGCGGTTAGTGATGGTCTATCTGCCCATCGGGGTGGCCATTGTTTATGGCACCCGGTGGTGGCGTCGTGAGTATGTGAAGTAGGTGGGCGTTAAACTGTTCTGGTTTGGATAACTTGGTCACAGGCATTGAGCCCGGGACAGAACGGGAGAAGATAAAGCCAGCTGACCATGATAAGGTGAAAACCTGAGTGTGATCACCCAAGCGGCAAAGTGGGGCCAATAACAACCGCAGTCAGAGCTGGGAGCGTTCCTTTAAAGAAAAACCTTAGCCCCGGTGATCTGATCGATTTGCCTCCGTAAGAGGCCACCTGAAGGAATACGAACCAACCGCAATCAACCCACCGACCCGCAGCAAAAAAACTTCTCAGTCATAGCCATTAAGGCCATAGTGCTATGCCACGATGACCAACCAATCCCCCATCACTGGCTGCAAAATATCAAGAATGAAATCTTCGACCCTGATGTGACAGGTATCGAGCATTACCCAGCGGAAAGCAGGCAGGCTGACAAGGCGAATATTGATTGGTTGTGGGTTGTTGCCAGAGGGGGAGAGCTTGCCGGTGGAGGTGTGCGCTAATACCACCTGCCGTAGAGCCCGAGCAGATATTACAAATTACACGGACAAATTACACAGCCAGGTTACACAGCCTTTTTCTTGCGTCTGAGATTACACATAAATTACACAGCACGATTTAAAAGGCAAAAAAAATGACCTACATTACTGTAAGTCATTGATTTAAAATGGAGCTCTTAACCGGAGTCGAACCGGTGACCTCATCCTTACCAAGGATGCGCTCTACCAACTGAGCTATAAGAGCACTGGATACGATTTGGAGCGGGTAGCGGGAATCGAACCCGCATCATCAGCTTGGAAGGCTGAGGTTCTACCGTTGAACCATACCCGCACAAAAGACCACCTGTGCCAGACCTCTTATTCAAAGAAGCCAACACCAACCAAGCATTAGCAGAACAGCTTTTCAGTTCAAACTCAATACAAGGAAAAAATAATCTGGTGGTGGGGGCTGGATTCGAACCAGCGAAGCTTTCGCGTCAGATTTACAGTCTGATCCCTTTGGCCACTCGGGAACCCCACCAGATGCTGCACCATTCTATTCAGGAAGTTTTCTTTGTCAACCCAACCTTTTTCTTTCGGATGATTCTGTCTTTCAAATCACCTTTAATGTTCCGGTCCGGCTAACTGTCTCCCTGAGCAGCGATGCGTATACTAGAGAAACTCCCTGCCCGTTGCAATGCTTTTAAACCTCTTTTTCTCACAAGTTTCTCACAAGCTTTTCTGACACGCCATTTTTAACCTTTTCAGCCCAGGAAACTGATCCGCAGTTTCATCCCAGAACGAAGAACTCAGCCTGCCTTCTACAGCAGCATCCATCTCAAGCCACCATTGCTCGGGAATCCTCGGCAGAGACTTTATCGCAACACCATAACCCGCATTCGTTAAACGACGACTCACTACTTTGGCAGATTCACTCCGGGAAAAAAGACCCAGCGATATACCATTGGCCAACTCACCTTGAGTAATCACAAAACTATCAATTCTTTGCGCCTGCAACTCCCTTAATAAACGGATCGCCGCATCGCGACTGGGTAAAGGTGGTATATGAACCCAGTAATCCTGTTGCTGACTATTGTCATCCGCTTTTTCCTGACTGCTAACCCCCACCGCAAACAAACGTTGCTGCAGCTCATCCACCTCAACCACATTGGCAAAAGGCCCCACAACGAGGCATTGATTGACCTGCCGGCGCCCTGCCTGAGCCGATGAATTCCTGAAAGCTTTCATGCCGGCCGTAGCACCGGAAGAAGATGAATCTGCCCTACCGGTCTCTGAGATCAAAACCAGTCGTTCACCGGATGCTTCATAAGCATCACTTTCTTCAGGCAGCCAGTACCCTTCCCTGGACTCATGATAAGAGCCCCAGGCAAAGTAACCGAGATTGGCAAACACAAGAAAAATAACCGTCCAGCGCATTCTTTTATTCCAGAGCTATCTCAGCTCAAGCGTCCTCAAAGGCAAGTGCCAGTCCATTCATCACCAACTCAGGATAATAAAAGCACTCACCATGGATATAGGGCTTAAGCAAAGCGCCGTCACCTCCCGTTAAATATACGACACGATCTTTATAAGATGCTTTATGAGAAGTTTTATGAATAGCCTGCTGTGTATTCACCATTGCTGCGACCATGGCCAGAATACCGTTATTAATACAGTCGATACTGTTTTTGCCTGGCATCACATCAGAAGCTGCCGTTTCAACCATGGGCAATTGAGCCGTATTGGCATGCAACATTCTCTTCATCAACCCAACACCCGGCACAATATACCCGCCGGAATGTTCACCATCATTGCTTAATACATCAAGGGTAATCGCCGTACCACAACTGACCACGAGCTTATCAGCCCGCTGATCCTGATGATTGGCAGCCAGCATGGCCAACCAGCGATCAACCCCTAAACCGGGATAAGCAACACGAACACCCCGCCATTCTGATTTCACCTCAGCCTGAAGCAAGGGAATATTGAAATGGCGATCAATCTCAGCATTGAGTAACTCAAAACGCTCATTACCTGAAACAATGGATGCTCTTGCGCAGTCTATCTGCCCAATCTGCCCCATTAGCAGGGGAAGCTCCTGATGCCAGTCATCACTGTTAGCAAGATAGCCATGGGAAACAATGCCATCGGTATCTGACACTCGCCATTTTAATCGACTATTACCTGCATCCAGTTCCAGAATTCTCATTTTTCCGCGCTCTTTTTAGCTAATGGCTTTCCCGGGCTGCCAGCCTTCAATGAAACTTCACCGCCATTGAAAACCATCATACCCTCACCCGTCTTCAATAACAGTCCACCCCGGACATTAACCCCGGAGGCTACACCAGAAACACGATTCCCCGATGCATCCAGAACAACATTCTGACCAGCAAAAGCGTCGTATTGCTCCCACTGTTTCTTAAAGTGACTAAAGCCATGCTGGCTGAAAGCATCCAGTGTTCGGCACAATTCATTAATCAGTGCGCTTGCTACCCGGTTACGACTCACTGTCACACCACAAACGCGCTGAATATCCACTGCGGGCTGATTAATATCATTTATTTGCTCCTGACTCAGGGCAATATTGACACCAATACCAATAATAACCTCACAGTCTCCGGTAGGATCACCATGAACTTCCAGCAAAATACCACTGAGTTTCTGAAAGTCCGCTGAAGACTGCCAGAGCACATCATTAGGCCACTTTAGCTTCAAATTGTCCGCGCCGCAGGATTTCAGCGCTTTAACGACACTAAGGCCCACAGCAAGACTCAGGCCTTCAAGTGAAGCCATGCCGGCACTGTAAAACCATCGGGCCGACATGCTGATAGTAGAACCAAATGGATTATTCCACGACCTCCCCCGGCGACCACGGCCACTGGTCTGATATTCTGCCAGACATACTCCCTTGATTGCCGGACTGGCAACATGGATATCCCTTACCAAATCATTGGTTGAAGCTGTTTTCAGACAGGTTTGAATAACCACAGCCTCTCTAACGGCCTGATCCAGACCATCCAGAATCTTTTGCTGATCCAACAGCTCCACTCCCGGATGCAGCCTATAGCCTTTTCCTTTCACTGAATCCAATTGCAGGCCAAGTTCTTCAAGCATTTTCAGTTTTTTCCACACAGCTGCACGACTAATGCCTAAGGCGCTGCCCAACGCTTCACCCGAGTGAAAACTGCCATCAGCAAGCAACTTTAATACTTTTTCCATTTATAACGAGCCCAAAAGCCTTGTCAGGGGGATACAACCCGGTTAATCAGCGGAAGTAACCAGAAAATGAAAGCCTGGCCGCATCTTTGAGTACGTCCGGTATAGATAATATATCCTGTAGTCCGGAATACCCAACTTAACGGCCGGGTTTCTTTATAGATTCCTTTATTGACTCTACCTATACTGCAAACCCTCCAAATATTGAAAACAACCGATGGATCAGGGAAGCAGCAGATGAGCATTTTCAAATCCCACATCACCCGGATGAGTGCCTACACCCCTCCTCTGGAAGGCAGGGACCCTCATAAACATCTGCTACTGGACTTCAATGAAAGAACATTACCCGTCAGCCATCATGTTAAGCAGGCGTTGATAAACTTTATCAATGATGATCGACTGCAAATGTACCCCTCCTATGGTGATCTGACCCGAAAGATCGCCAATTACGTGGGTGTCAGTGAATCAGAGGTCATGATTACCAATGGCTCTGATCAGGGCATCGACATTATTATTCGTGCCGTCTGCACTGAAGACGATGAGATCATCATCCCCTGCCCCACTTTCGCGATGTACCGTCAGTGCGCCAATATTGAGAAACTAAAAATAATAGAGCCTGCCTATAGACAAGATGAAGGCTTCCCGGTCAATGAAGTATTGAATTCAATCACGCCCGAAACCCGGCTGATTGTGATAGCCAACCCGAACAATCCGAGTGGTACAAAAATCAGTTGTGAAGATATTCTTACTATTGCCAGAGCCGCACCTGATACTGCACTGCTGGTTGACGAGTGTTACTTTGAATACTCGCAGACAACTGTCGCCGACAGGGTGATGGACTACCCGAATATCCTGATTACACGAACCTTCTCAAAAACCTGGGGTTTACCATCAATACGACTGGGTTATGTCATTAGCCACCCCGATAACATCAAAGCACTGCTGAATATTCGCGGCCCTTATGATGTGAATCAGTTTGCAGCTGTCGCTATTGATGCAGCTTTGGACCATCCAGAGTATACCCAGCGATACGTTAAAGAAGTTATGGAGGAATCCAAACTACTGCTGGAACAGTTCCTTGACCAGCAGGAAATCCCCTACTGGCCCAGCGCAGCCAATTTTATCTGGGCATTTCCTGACAACCCGGATGCTATTGAGCAGCACTTGCGTAACCACAACATTCTTATCCGCCCCAAAGTCGACCAGAGTGGGCGCAAGGGGCTGAGAATAACCTTGGGAGATATCACTCAGACCCGGCATCTGATAGACAGGATTCAGGAGGCGCTTTCACAGCAAACATCGTGAGCCATTGCCATCAAACGAACGCTACCCGCCGCCCGCTTCCCGCTACCCGAAAAAGCCAGAGCCGCTTGTGCTTTTTCGGGTAGCGGGCTTTTACAAGTTTCAGTAAAATGTGGATCTTATTTCAGGACAATTCCTTAGAATGCTTTCAGGAGTAATCTCCATCCAACTCTTTAAGCAACTTACCCATAAAATCCCTGAGATAATCAGAATTTTTTTCCGCCATCTTTCGCCCGGCATTGGTCTGCATGGTTTCAGATAATCTCAGCAGCTTTAATTGAAAATGATCCAGGGCATACTGACGATCATCAAGCTCACGACGTTCAGCCAATGGATCTTCAGAGTCAAACATCTTTTGTCGTAAGATACCGGATGTGTAAAAAACTCTGGCCAGACCAATGGCTCCAAGTGCCTCCATTCGGTCCGCATCCTGAACCACTTTTGCTTCAATCGTCTCAGGCGTAATACCTGCAGAATAACTATGACTTGAAACCCCATGACATACGTTATCAATAAGCTCACGGGGAAAGTCCATTTCTTCAAGGCAGCCCCGGGTCTTTACTGCAGCCAGAGAGGAGGCCTGTGACCGTTGTGGATGATCTTTAGGCAAGACAACAATATCGTGAAAATAGCAGGCAGCCAAAACCACCAGCTGATTTACCGAAACCGGCTCCTGCTCCATGATCTGCTGTGCAGTCTTCCAGACACGCTGAAAATGAGAGAAGTCATGAGAAGCATCATCGCTTTCATGATCAATGGATTTCAGATAAGAGATAATTTGCTGTTCCCAGCGATTCAGTGTTTCTGTGCAGGAATTGCTCATGAGGTCAGATAAAAAAGCTAGTGAATGGATAATAAAAACAAGCTTTGAAGCTAATTATCTGAATTGTACTGCTATTGAAACGATTTTTCAGGTGGTAGCGGATTTTTCATACGTATTGGCATTATGGCCAAGCCTGAAGAAATTTCCGATCAGAATGGCTATGACAATAAGGTAAAGAGAGGAGAGGGGTTTCCAATTACACAGAAAGCGCAAAGACTGGGCGCTAAAAAAAGCACACTATCGTCAGGCAGGCGATTGAATCCGATACCTCGCTACGGTACAGGTACTCCAGCCCTCAAAACGGTCAAGTGTCATTCCCAACTCCTGCATGACACCCTGGGCAAATTCATTGTCAGGCATTGTATAAGAGATAATTTCTTCCATGCCCAGCTGGTTAAAGCCAAACTGGGTAACCGCCTCAATGGCTTCAAGCACCAGACCTCTGCCACGATATTCTGGTAAAAAACGCCAGCTCATCTCAATGTGTTTACCATAAGGAGAAAAGCCACAGTAACCTATCAACTGATGGTTCTCTTTGAACACCACCGCCCAGCGGGACCATCCCCACTTGTCGAGTTCAGCCTGATACCGCCATAGCTCTGTTTCTGCCAGACTGCCTGGTTCTGTCGCCATGACATCTGAACAATTTGAAGGGACCTCCCCCAGCAAGACAGAGTATGCATCTGCATCCTGCAGCTGCCAGGTACGAAGTATCAGGCGAGGCGTATCAGAAACAATCAACACGGGAAATAGTCTCCAGCAAAACATATAGGTCGCCAGCTTGGACAGTTAGAATGTCCATAAAGTTCTCTCTACAACAGATAATCTGAATAATATAAAAGCTGATTCACTGATATTTCTATTGAGCATGAGCCCTTTTCGTCATCGCTAAAAAACAGGAATTACAAAAGAGATCAACTGCTCAAAACCTGAATTCAGACCATCTAAAATTGATAAACCTAATAAGAGTGCGTTTAAAAACAACCGCCTCCAATGGATAAAGTTTTATATCAAAGGCCATAAAAATCCAACTTACAGATATTAGTGTGCTTTATCTGTCAAAAGTTCCCTGAAAAAAGAGCCAAACGCTTTGTAAAGAACACATCCTGGCCCTATCACCCCGTCCCCCTCTGCAGTTATTTACATCAGACTTGAAAGAGAATATCGGGGGGGTCAGACTCTGCCTCTTAAATAAGGACTGCCAACATCAAATTATGGCCCCAACGGGACAATTTTATTCGAATTTATCCCAGTATGGCTGTAAGAACAATATCGTTTGATGTGGTAAAAATCGGTGGTATTACAAATACCAGAAACCTGATAAAACTCATTTAAAAATCCTGAAACGACGAGCCGATCGAAAATTTCACACGAATGCCATGATGCATATCCTCCCTTATGTTAAAAAGAGTGTTAAAAAGGGTGTTAAAAAGGGTGTTAAAAAGAGTGTGGAGAGCAAAGAGAGAAACCAGCTGCTTAAACTTTTTTAACAGAAAAATCGGATACAAAAGGAAAAAAGATGTCAATCTGGAAAAGGCCCTATGACCCCAATGCCGCAGTGTTCAAGGGGAATATGTGTGACCATGTAGGTATTGAAATTACTGAAGTGGGCGATGATTTTCTCCGTGGCACCATGCCAGTAGACCATCGCACTATCCAACCCATGGGACTTTTACATGGCGGCGCATCCGTAGTGCTCGCTGAAACCCTGGGCAGCATTGCAGCTAACCTTTGTTGCGAGGATGGAGCTTACTGTGTTGGTTTGGAAATTAATGCCAACCACCTCCGCTCTGCGACTTCTGGCAAGGTCACCGGCACAACCCGACCCATCCATATTGGCCGGAGCACTCAGGTCTGGGAAATCAAAATAGAGGATGAGCAAGGCAGGCCTACCTGTATTTCCCGCATTACCATGGCCACCAAAAAGATGTGAAGCTGGAAGCCAGTATATGGTTTCGAATACACTGAATATGACGAACAATGGCGGCATCACGATCTTCATCGGTTTCTGCATTCACGTAGGTAATGTAGTCCACCAACGACACCCTGGAGTCGATGATCAGGTGCTTGCCTTCCGGCAGGTGGATAATGAAGTCTGGTCGTTTGTTCTGCCCGTCCTCATCCCTGGAATCAGGTTCACGCTCGTATTCCTGCCCCTTGATCAGACCGCGACTGTCCAGAATGGTTTCAACCTGCATTTCACCCCAGTTACCCGTTTGCTTGACGTGTTACCTCCGGGATTGATGGTTAGACTCAGTATCCCGGTAGTGAATTATTTTTTGTAGATGGGTTTTGCCTGACGCTTACCTTACACCCTTCAATCGAGCCTCACATTTAGCCTTTTCCTGTCTATCTAATTCAGCTACTGATATACCCTTCAATCGAGCCTCGGCAATAAAAGCTTGCCTATATATGTATTCAACATCAGGATCTGGTCGCGCTATCTTGCACGCATGTATTACATCCTTATTACGCTTTTCATTCAGCTCTTCCAACGTGCCAACATCTTGGTATAAAGGGGCAGGTTTAGCACGAACCTTTCGGTCATGAATAGAGTTTTTAATAGCATTGCAAATATATTTAATACAATCCCATATTTTTCCAGGAATGAAAGTCACAACATTATAAATAATCTTAACCAATCGACCAAAAAAACTTGCTCTTTTAGTTTTCGGATTTTAACCCTGACCTGATTCTTGTACGCCCGTAAAATTAGTACCATTATTTTTGAATTGTTGTGTTTCGGTTGTGATCATGATGTCTCTCCTTTAAACAGTTGTTTATTTGTGACCGTTTATACAAACAACAGATAGTTAAAGAGTTCCTTCAAGCATCCTTGTCTGTGGTAATAAGTCCCTGACCATATTGCTTTGACCATTTAAATACTAAAAAGCTTCAACCCTTGGCATCAATAGGTTAACGCTTATTCTTACGGTAGACATTAAGCATCTCATTAATTTAAGGGCTAAGTAGGTGATAGTTTGCTAACGAATATTTTGAACACTAGCCAAGGAATAAGTTCCAATTTTTTTATAGCTAAGGCAAAAGAGGAAGATGGTATTTCCGATTTTTCCGGTGAAAAATATTGAAAATCAAACAATTGGTCACCTTTCAAGAAGTGGCCATCATGCTTATACACATTGCTATTACTGGGAATAATCGGTTTATCAAACAAAGCTAACCATACGTACAGTCAATTTATACGAAAGCAAACTTCCACCTGCTTACTGTTTGAACCACAACAGGTATCAACCAACCGCAAGCGCCACTCAGCAGGTGCTAAAAGAAAGCTGGGTGCAGTGTACCATCAGTAAGAATTCCTTAATGTCTACCCTAAGAACGCTTATTATTGAGGTTACTGTCGAAAACATTCGATTACTAATGGTCAGGTATAATATAGACAACGCTCTATTAAATGAATAACAACAGCGTCAACATAGCTAACAACTCAACAGAATCATTAGGTTAAGGTGGCTCTTAAGGCGTAGTTTCTGAATAACTTCCGTATTTCCAAGACTCCAAACCCCGCTCGCCCTCTAGCTCTGAAGCTTGTCTAAGAACGTAAACTCCCGGCCCATGATAGATCGTGCCAAAAACCCTTCGCCAGTTCATCCTGAACGCCCTTCGACTTCGCTCAGGATGAACGGACGAAGGGGGGCTCAGGGTGAACGGATAGCGAGTTCTAAATCGGGAAATTATTAAGGGACTTCGCAATCACTACTGCCTGGCAGGTTAATTTAAAAACAACCCGATCGAATCCTGCAGGCGCTCATCATCACACCGGGTACCCTGACTGTCGAATTTAAAAAAACAACTTCCCCTTGACTGTCTATAGTTATTGCCTGACTTGTCGCGTAAATAGATTCAGTTATGAATATATCTAATATTGTTTTATGCCATTTATTAACAGTACCTTTTCTTGTTCAGGCGCAAAATCTGGATGAACCGCAAATGCCGGTATTCAGTGATGATGGTTGCAGCACTGCAGAACCCGATCCAGTCATTGCCTCTTCAGGAGCCTATTCAGTCTTTGTAGAAGCCAGAAACCTTTCAGGTATCACCGTAATGTTCGAGTCTTATTACGATAGCTGGCAACTATTGCCGGGAACATCTGAACTGGATAACTCACACACCTGTTATGATTATTGTGATGGTACCAGCTACAAGTTTTATGATCTGTCAGGCCAGCTTTTATGTGAGGGTAAAACACTTGGGTATTCAAAAAATCAACCTTGCCATTCTATCGTTTTCAACGGTAAACAATGCTCGGTAAATGTCTGCACTCGAATACTGTATGCAGAATAGCTGCATTACTTAGGGAAGTGGCATTGTAAAAAGTGCCAGCCCTCCGTCGTTCCCGCGAAGGAGGCTGTCGAAAAAAGTCTTAAATGCCGATTTATACCACTGTCGTCCTTCCCGCAAAGGCGGGAATCCACCGTGGGCAGTGGCTCCTCGCCTTCGTGGGGATGACGATGGTGTATTTTTAATTGCAGCTTCCCTTATACAGAATTAAAACTATCGCACTCCACCTGAACCTGGCCTTGTCGGTGACGTTTCATAGCGTTCAAAGCGACCACTATTTCCATGAATTCTGCCAATCTCGGTATATACCGTTTCAGTGCCATCTGAGGACATCCCCTCAAGTTTCATAATGCCAATGTCCATCATGGCACGATCGTTGGTGTCGGTCTGAAAAGCAATATCCCCGCTGACACCAGAAAACTGTACCCTCCGGAAGTAAGGCATCAGCACCTTGCCATCAATATGCGGCTCACCTTTGTCTTTCGCCGCCTTCAAACCATTAGCAATCACCATAACGCTGTCTTAAGAAAGTGCCGCATAAATGAATGCCTTGCTATGAAGTTCGGGCGTCACACCCATATATTCAGAAAATGAACGACGAAAGCCGGATAATTCCGGAGTGTCTGGTAATCGGGCGATGGGAGCCATGTATCCCTGCGCATGCCTGACCACCGCAGGCGACTCATCAGCAGAGAACATTTCTCCGGCCAGCATCATACGATTCGATCGGTTCAGGCCCAACTCCCCCAACGCCTTGAAAGTTGTGACAGTATCAGGTGTCGGCATAACGATCAGTACTGCATCCACATTATCAGCCAGTTTTTCAATCAGCAATTTCTGAACGTTGGATACCGATGTATTTCGCGGATAACCAATAGCCGCCTCCAACGTCATGCCATACTCTTCTGCCCGAGACTGTATGGACGCTTTGGCACCCAACCCCCAATCATCGGTGGTATAAAGTAATGCGACTTTTTGTTTACCGTAATGTACTGCGATATCAATCAGATAGGTGTCATACCGACTGCCAGGAGTCACTGTACGCAAAAACCAGGGAAATAAACGGTTGTTGCTGAGATTATCAGAGTTAGCGCCATAGGAAATGACCGGTGTTTGGTAGTCATTGGCGATGGTAGCAATGCGGGTGGCTGGACTGGAGCAGTCTGCACCCACCATCGCCAGCAGTTTACGTTGGAACAGGGGCGGGGCAAGCCTGTCAACATTGTCGGGCCAGCAATGATAATCCACGATATTGGCATTTTTAAACGCCAGCTTATCAGCCACCCAGCATGCCGGAGTCATTGACATCCCTGACGGCCATTCTGGCTGCCTGAAGCGCATATTCTCCCCAGTCAGCGGGTCGCCCATCATGGTAGACACGGGTAAACATACCACCAATGTCCCAGGTTTCGCCGGCGACTAAGGACGTTGATATGAACAGCGACAACAACAGGCATAATGACCTGCTGGTAACCAATTGCTGTATGAGTTTTAAACGTATTCGTAAGCTTGTCGTAGAAAACACAATTATAAAGCCCCTTTCTCTCAATACTTCAGACAGCTTTTGCCTGTTAAGAAAACGCATTAAGATTACTGATTGATTTTCAATATTTGCTATTTATTTCAATCGTTATAATAAAAACATTGAAAATTAATAAGCCAGAAAAATTATCCGAAATATTATTTTACCTAATATTTTTTTATCCAACATTCATCGTCACAGAAAAAACCCTGAGAAGTTCAAACTAAGAGATGATGCCAGCTTTTTATTATTGATTATAAGAGGTGTTCTTTTTACCGGGCAACAATAAGTACTGACAATAGGGTTAGTATTGCTAACATTCTATTTAACACGCCTTTCATTTCCCACTCAGATCATTATTATAAAATGATGAATAATAAATAAAGCTGCATTCGTATAAAAAGCCAAATAAAGGAGATTGGCGAAATGTCTTTATCATCATTTTTATTGGGAATCAGAAGGAAACCATTAACCCATCATTTTTTTCAAAAAACGCTTACCTCTGGAATCTTCAGTATATTGTTGCTGACAGGTTGGTCCGGCATTGCTGAATCTGCACATTACCATGATGATGTCGAAGCCTATGCACCCTGGAAACAGGGCCGGGAGATTGGTGAGCTACAGATGGCGGTCACCACCACCAGCGAGGCTGCCCGACAACATTTTTTGACGGGAATGAAGTTATTACATACCTATGAGTTTTCCGAGGCGACCTGGAGTTTTCGCGAAGCACAGAGCATCGATCCGGGTTTTGCCATGGCGTATTGGGGTGAAATCATTGCCAGCCAGATTTTCATCTGGTACGCCCGAGATCAGGATCAGGGACGGATCGCCCTGAAACGACTGGATCAACACACCAACTTCGAACAGCTGACGGAATTGGAAAAAGGGTATATCGATGCCACCAGAGCGTTGCTGGCGGGCGACGGTGTCCACCGCCCCCCCTATGAAAAAGGCTCTGATGAATGGATCTTCAGAAACAAGATGGCGACATTATACCAGCGATTCCCTGATAACCCGGATCTTAAGGTTTTCTATGGTTACAGCATTCTTGGCACACGACGGGGAACGTTTGATTTTGACACTAACCAGCAGGCGATTACCCTTTTTCAACAGGTGTTGCAGACACAGCCCAACCATCCGGGTGCGCTGCACTACCTGTTGCATGCCACAGAAAATCCTGTTCAATCCTATATGGGCGAGCAGGCAGCAAAAATCATAGCCCGTGTCACTTCGGGTTCGATTCACACCCTGCACATGCCATCTCATTACTATATGACCAAAGGTGATTGGCAGCAGGTCATTGATGTCAATTGCTACGCCTGGCAGGCATCCCTGCGTCGGGCAGATGAGTTGGGTCTGAATGAGGACTCGCTGGAATATCATGGTTTTGGCTGGATAATCTATGCCCTTCTGCAACAGGGGAAAACCGAAGAGGCACTGAAAGAAATTAATATCCTGTATAGTCTGTATGATCGGAAACCTACGGCATCAAAACAAAAATACCTGTTATTTGCCAGCGCCGGTTTCCTGATAGATTCACCGACTGACAGTACGGGCAGGAAGGTCGTCCGGAACACGTCTATTTCCCATGACGGCAAGATCTCCAGTGCACTGGCTGCCAACCTGTTTGCCAACGCTTATGATGGCTGGCAAATCGATGATGCTGACAGGGTACAGAAAGCGCTGACAGACTACAGAAAACTGATGACTCAGGATATTACCACGCAGTCGCCACCCGATAGGGACGCCATCCTTATTATGCATAAACTCACAGAAGGCATTTCCCAGCTCAATGAAGAAAATTACCGGTCAGCGGAAGCCTGGTTTAAACAGGCCAGCACCATGGAGGATAATATGGTGCATGAGCACGGTATTCCGTTGGTCGTAAAACCAGCGAATGAACTTTATGGGGATTTTCTGTTAGCTCGACACCGGGCCGGTGAAGCTCAGTTTTATTATCAACGGGCGCTGACGCTTCAGCCAAACAGAAAGGCATCTCTCGAGGGAATGGAAAGTGCCTGGAAGGCGATTAACAACGAGTGACTGCTCCCCGCCCTATCGGACCCGAGAGCCTAAAGGCGAGGGTTTACGACTGACTTGCTAAAGGAGAGAATTTACGACTGTTTTGCTAAATCCCCCGATTTTTACAGTAATTCAGAACTTCACAGGCAATTCAGGCTCAGTTCAGGTTAAGTGTTGGTATACGTCCCAAAGCCAGTAACGCCGCGAGATTCTCGAAATTACTGAGTCCCTCGGTACAGCAAGCTTTCAGCGACTTGTGGAAAAACACCAACACTTAACCTGAACTGAACCGGCAATTCAATTGTCTAACTATTTTTCAACCGCTATTAATATTGAAAATATTATGCAATGCATTCCTCGTAATATAGTCGCAACCGCTTTCCTGCTGCAACCAGACAGGGCAACCGCTTTCCTGCTGCAACCAGACAGGAAAAGGAAAAAAAAAGCTCAAGAATTATTTTTACTTCAAACCTATAACAACAAATATTCTCAATATTTTATTGGTATGAAGGTTGAAATCATGAAGGAGGTTTACCCCAGTTTCACCACAAATAAAACCTGCTTTCTGAACTACAAGAATGATAATATAAAATTTTACACCCTGAAGATTAGTATAGATTCATTGTATTCATATCCCGCTGAATCTGATTTAACAGAATTGCCTGTTGTTCTTAAAGAATCACCTTCTGATATTGAAAAACCAGCTTCTGATTTTAATCCTGACGACTTTTTCAACGGCAACTGACACCTGATTTTCATTAGTTGTTGGTTAATCATCTGCCTCTATGCCATTAACGATCATTACATAGAGGCATTATGAGTCACTGGACAGCCCATGCCAAACCCCATAGACTCTTGCCCGTTGTTGGTTGGGGTGTTCTGCCTTCTCGAAACCAAGAGACGGAACTGAGAAGCAGAACTGAGAAAAACCCATAGAACCTGAACCAGATAATGCTGGCGTAGGAAACCAACGGGCCTTCCTTTGTGAAAGCGCTGCCTTTAGCTGATAAAAGGGCTGATAAAAATCGGCATGTACTAAAAACAGTACAATAGCCCATTATTCGACGCTCTTTTGAACAGGAAGCTGAAACCAGCCCAAGACCCGGATTGCTTTTCCCGCCAGCTCGGATGATGTACCCAATGGAGCGTTCCGAGCTTATGCCTTCTACACCAATTGCTTTAACCATTGCCGGTTCTGACAGTGGCGGCGGAGCCGGAATTCAGGCAGACCTGAAAACCTTCTCGGCCCTGGGCGTCTACGGCTGCAGTGTTATTACCGCACTGACTGCGCAGAACACACTGGGTGTACAAGGTATCTTTGATGTCACACCGGCTTTTGTACGACAACAGCTGGACTCTGTATTTTCAGACCTGAATATATTGGCCGCCAAGGTGGGCATGCTAAGCCAGCCAGAGGTGATTGAAACCGTTGCCCGGGCAGTCAGTGACTACCCGTTAAAAAATCTGGTTGTTGATCCCGTTATGGTTGCCACCAGTGGTGATGTTCTCCTTCAGAAAGCCGCCATTGATATCCTGCGCAGAAAACTGATTCCCAAAGCAACGCTGATTACTCCAAACCTGCCAGAGGCCGCTGTTCTGCTGGACTGCTCACCACCTGAATCTCTGGAAGCCATGATTGCCATGGTAGACCCGTTAATGGAGTTGGGAGCCAGTGCCGTATTACTGAAAGGTGGTCACCTCTCCTCAGGCAATGGCAAGGCGGTTGATCTTTTCCATGACGGTAAGGCACTCCATAAGCTTGAATCCCCCTGGGTCAAGACCCGCAATACTCACGGTACTGGATGTACTCTGTCGTCTGCTGTTACTGCATACCTGGCAAGGGATTATTCCCTGATGGACGCGGTAAAATCAGCCAAGGAGTATATTGCCGGTGCCATTGCCCATGCTGACAATATCTCTATATCCAAAAACAGGAATGATGGACACGGGCCGGTTCATCATTTTTACCGCACCTGGTAGAAGACCGCTGCCCGCTACCCGCGTCCCGTTGCCCGCAAAAGCACAAGCGGTAACGGCTTTTACGGGAAGCGATTTTTACCTCGTTCCCACGCTCTGCGTGGGAATGCATACGGAACTTGCCGCATGCCACAGAGTTTTCTGATAGCCGTAGCCTGAAGCGTCATGCAAAGCGAGAGAACGCGGAGTCACTCTGCCTGGGCGTGTCTTCACACTGGCTGTTTCGTTTGTGGCGGGTACGGTATGCATTCCCACGCAGAGCGTGGGAACGAGTTCATTGCAGCTTCCCTAACGGCTTTTTCGGGCATCGGGAAACGGGAAACGGGAAACGATTTTTATGTTTGATGTGATCATTCGGGATGCCAGCTTGAGATTCAAAAACCACTGCGTTTTTGAAAACCTCAATCTGATCCTGAAAGGTGGAAAATGGACCTGCCTCCTGGGCGGTAGTGGTGTCGGCAAAACCTGCCTGTTGCGTTTGATTGCAGGCCTTCCTGCGGGTGAAACCACTGGCGAGATACTCTGTCAGGATGGTTTTCCGGTGAGTCATCGTATTGCCTGGATGGCGCAGCAGGATCTTTTACTCCCCTGGTTTTCGGTACTCGAAAATATCACATTAGGTCAGCGGTTGCGCCGCAGCTTTACCGACATAGTAAAGCGTCACCCTTTGATACCGCCTGAAGTTGAAGACCAGGCCATGTCCATTCTGGAAAAGGTGGGTCTGACCGAGAAAGCCCGTGTTCTGCCACAACATCTTTCCGGTGGTCAGCGTCAACGGGCAGCACTGGCCCGAACCCTGATGGAAAACCGGCCACTGGTGTTAATGGATGAACCCTTTGGGGCTTTGGATGCCATTACCCGGCTCAACCTTCAGGATCTTGCCTGCGAACTGCTGGAAAACCGAACCGTACTGCTGATTACCCATGACCCACTGGAGGCACTTCGTCTTGGTCATGATGTTTATCATCTGCGGGGATACCCTGCCCGGCTGACCGATGCCATTACCCCTCCCGGAAAGACACCACGATCACTGGAAGACAATGGAATTATGATGTTACAGGGAAAGCTTCTGGATCGTTTACGTCACGAGTCGTTTGATGAAAAACCGGTAAAAGGAGAGCAATAAAAAATGAAAGACGCCATCAAACCTTTCATCGTTTTTCTTGGCCTTTTGATCCTGTGGCATACCCTGGTGATTGTCTTTGATATGCCGGATTATATCCTTCCCGGTCCGGGGGCGGTGGCACAAAGTATGGTTGAGAATGCCAGCCTGCTGTGGGAACACACGCTGGTTACGCTCAGCGAAATGCTGATGGGGCTATTCCTCGGGGTGCTTATGGGCATCATTCTGGCGCTGATTCTGGTTTATTTTACAGCACTAAGACCATGGCTGTTGCCGCCACTGCTCATTACCCAGGCAATTCCGGTATTTGCCCTCGCGCCGATACTGATGCTCTGGTTTGGTTACGGCATGACCTCCAAAGTGGTGATGACCATTCTGGTGATTTTCTTCCCGGTGGTAACCTGCTGCTACGACGGATTACGCCATACCCACCAAGGCTGGCTGGACATGGCACAAACCATGGGTGGAAACCGGTTCGCCATTCTCCGAAACATTCGCTGGCCAGCGGCATTGCCTGCCCTTGCTTCAGGGCTGCGGGTTGCGGTTGTCGTTGCACCCATTGGCGCAGTCGTTGGTGAATGGGTTGGTTCCAGTGCCGGACTTGGCTATCTCATGCTTCAGGCGAACGCACGACTCTGGGTTGACCAGATGTTCGCGGCACTCACTGTACTGGCATTCTGCTCCGTCACCCTTTACTACACCACTGACCGCCTGCTGCGCAGACTCATTCCGTGGCAACCGGAAACTTCTCAGGAATAAATAATGAAAAAAACGATAAGACAGGTCTTCTTTTGGGCGATGACATTGATGCTGTCCATTAACCTGCATGCCAGTGCAAACAATCAGCCTTCCAGCACTCAGCCAGAAAAAGAACCCAAAGAACTGACCCTGATGCTGGAGTGGTTTGTTAACCCGGACCACGGCCCCATCATCATTGCTCAGGAGAAAGGTTACTTCAAAGACCAGGGACTCACGATTGATATCCAGGAGCCTGCGGACCCGAATCTTCCCCCAAAACTGGTGGCTGCCGGAAAAGTAGATC
This sequence comes from Endozoicomonas sp., assembly GCF_031844845.1. Taxonomy (GTDB): domain Bacteria; phylum Pseudomonadota; class Gammaproteobacteria; order Pseudomonadales; family Endozoicomonadaceae; genus Endozoicomonas. The sequence goes on along the minus strand of NZ_JAVRMB020000313.1, from coordinate 2,741 downwards.
TTGCTGTCTACTACCAGCCCAGCCTGATTCACGGTGTGGCCAATGGCCTTCCCCTGGCCTGGGCAGGCACCCTGGTGGCAACACCGCTGGATGGCCTGATTGTGCTGGATGAAAGCCCCATCAAATCCCTCAAGGATATGAAAGGCAAAACCATCGGACTGAATATTGGCGGTATAGAGAATGCCATTCTGGACACGCTGTTCGAGCCCTATGGATTCAGTGCCAAAGATGTAAAGCTGGTCAATGTTGGTTGGAATCTGTCGTCTTCTCTAATGAGTGGCCGGGTGGATGCCATTATGGGTGCCTATCGGAATTTCGAACTGAATCAGCTTGAAATTGAAGGGCGTAAAGGCCGCATGTTCTATTTCGAAGAACACAATATCCCGCCTTATGATGAACTGATTTTTATTGCCAACCGTGAAAAGAATGATAAAGAAGCTATCCGTCGTTTTCTCCGGGCCATTGAGCTTGGTACACAATTTATTGTGAATAACCCAGAGAAATCCTGGGAAATCTTCAGGGATTACAGTCCGAAGCAACTGGATAATGAACTGAACCGTCGCGCCTGGTTCGACACCATTTCCCGCTTTGATCTGAGACCTGCTGCTAAGGATGCTGGCCGTTATCAGGCATTTGCTGACTATCTGCAGGAGAGAGGTGAGCTGAAGAAAAAAGTTGATGCCAGTAATTTTATGCTAAGCCTTTGAGGTGTTATATCATCTGTAAGCTAGCTGCCTGTAAACGGCTTAAGCCGTTTAATCAATAGTTCTGAAAGAAACGGTTCCGTAACCGGTACCGTTTCTTTTCAATAAGCCATTTTATCGACCTTCAAACTACTCCCCCAGATTTTGTAGTGAATGGTTCAACGATAGCCTGACACTTTTGTTTAGCTTTATCATCAGTAGACTCTTCGATAACGGCCCACAGATCAGCTACAACCCTCATCATTTGTTCTAATTCCTGTTTTTCTTCAGCAGTTTCAGCACTCTGAAGCCTGTCACCCTGATGTGACTGGATTTCCTGCCGGGCATGATCCAGTTCCTGCTCTGTATCTTTGAGTCGTTTTAACTCATTATCCCGTTGGCTCATCTCTACCTGAAGGAAAGAAACCTGTTCACACAGCCCCTGTACTTGCTTATGTGCACAGTCTCTCTCAGAAATCACCCGAATATTTTTTTGCACCTTTTCACCCAGTTCATCGTTAAGCATTTTATTGCGATACTGTAACTGAGATCGTTCATCTGTGAGTTCCTTGGTTTTCTGATAAGCTGCTTCCAAAACATTTTGTTCCACTTCAAGCTGCTGTTTAACAACAGCCAGCTCTTTTTTTAAGTTATTATTTTCCAGCACAGCAGCATCTGTTTCTGAGCAATCCATTTCAAGAACATTAGACCTGTCATCTTTGATAAATTCAGGATCTGATAATAACACACGGTATAATTCCAGATTTAATGACGTAGAAACCTCTGACTCACTCTCAAACATCATTGAGTTGGCCTGATTATTAAAGCGATCAGACCCGGAACATGATTCACCCTCACCTGCAAGAGTTTGAGTTTTTCCGACAAGAGAGTGGTTGAGCTCAAGATTTTCATCAGATAATTTTTTAACTTGTTCGTTTAACGATTGATTTTGTTTTGAGAGCTGTTTCTCTCTTTGCTGTGCTGCAGAGTGTTTCTTTATTTCTTCAGCCAAGTGATCTCGAAGTGACTGGCAGTTCTCCACTATTTGAAGATTGTTTTTTTCTTCAACCTGAATCTTATCATTTAAAGATTCCACTTTGGCTTCTGAGTTTTCAAGAGCAGTCTGAATCTTTTTATTTTCATCATGTTGTTCAATGGCTTGCTTTCTATACCTCTCTCCTTCGAGAAGCTCTTCATTTAGCTTTAAGACCGCCTGATCAAATTGTTGATCTATATTTTGTATTGAATCTATATCTCGCTCAGACATACTTACATCTGGATCGCCCGGCTCTTCACAGCTGACTTTATTCAGATAACCTTCGGTTTTTTCACAAGATTCAGGGACAGTCGTTTTATACCCATTAAAACTAGCAGCACCAGATCCTTTACTCTCAACCCACCTGTTTCCAGCAGCAAATAAATCCCGGCCCCCCATCACATCTGAATTATCAACACGAACACCATCACTGCACATAATTTCCTCCTGCATATCAAAAATGTAATATTTTCTTTAAAACATTCTATCTGACACTTTAATACTTATTCTGTTCCAGAATAATTGAGCCGGGCTCACAGATTATTGTGAATAATCTGAAAGCCTCCTGGAAAATCTTAAGGGACTACATCCCGAAACAACGTGGATAATGAACTGAATCATCGCGTCTGGTTCGACACCATTTCCCGCTTTGATCTGAGACCTGCAGCTAAGGATACGGGCCGTTCTCAGGCATTTTCTGACCACCTTCAGAAGAAGGGTGAGCTAAAGAAAAATTTGATGCCTGTGAGTTTATGCTGAGCCTTTAAAATCCAGTCTCCATGCTCTGCGCGGTGTGGCAAAAGATCCTCAATACTGGTTTATACCACTGCCGTCATTCCCGCGAAGGCGGAAATCCATCGCGAGCAGTGGATCCCCGCCTCCGAGGGTGTCGCAAAAGGTTGACCCTCCGTCTTTCCCGCGCAGGAGGCTGTCGCAAAACCCACCAGGAACCTCGTTCCCACGCTCTGCGTGGGAATGCATAGCCAACCACAGGAATCGTGTCTGTGGTTGGGTCCTGGCGC
>NZ_JAVRMB020000312.1:0-11984 GCF_031844845.1 Endozoicomonas sp. | reverse complement strand
GTTTGCACCCGTGTGTACACCACTACCCCTAAGAAGCCTAACTCAGCGCTGCGTAAAGTATGTCGTGTGCGTTTGACTAACGGCTTTGAAGTGACTTCCTACATCGGTGGTGAAGGTCACAACCTTCAAGAGCACAGTGTTGTGCTGATCCGTGGCGGTCGTGTAAAGGATTTGCCAGGTGTTCGTTACCACACCGTTCGCGGTAGCCTGGATACCCAGGGTGTTAACGACCGTAGGCAGGGCCGTTCCAAGTACGGTACCAAGAGACCTAAGAAATAATTCGTTTATACGGGTTAACTCAGGTTTTGCCGGCTGAAGGCCGGTGCAAGGCTCGAAAGAGCAAAAATTCAATATCAGGTTGATGAGAGTAAGGCCGGGTCAGAGTGATAAAACCACTGGATGATCCTGGATTACCTGAAGACCGACGTAGAGGGCTTATCAATGCCAAGAAGACGTATAGTCGCAAAGCGCGACGTGCTGCCAGATCCTAAGTTTGGTAACAAAACACTCACTAAATTCATCAACCATGTGATGGTCAGCGGTAAGAAGTCCGTTGCAGAAAAAATTGTTTATGGTGCCCTGGACGTAGTTCTGGAACGCACCGGCAAGGAGCCTCTGGAGATCTTTGAAAAAGCTCTGGAAACTATTGCTCCTATGGTAGAGGTTAAGTCCCGCCGTGTTGGTGGTGCCACTTATCAGGTACCCGTTGAAGTTCGTCCTTCCCGTCGTACCGCGCTGGCCATGCGCTGGTTGGTAGATGCTGCGCGTAAGCGTGGTGAAAAGTCCATGAAGCTCCGCCTGGCTGGCGAGTTTATGGATGCTGCTGACAGCAAAGGCTCCGCAGTTAAGAAGCGTGAAGACGTGCATCGTATGGCTGAAGCCAACAAAGCATTCTCCCACTACCGTTTCTAAGTATCAGAGGATTGAGTCGTGGCCCGTAAAACCCCCATCAACCGCTATCGCAACATCGGTATTTGTGCTCATGTTGACGCGGGTAAGACAACGACCACAGAACGTGTTCTGTTTTACACCGGTCTGAGCCATAAAATTGGTGAAGTTCATGATGGTGCTGCCACCATGGACTGGATGGAGCAGGAGCAGGAGCGTGGTATTACCATTACTTCTGCTGCTACTACCTGTTTCTGGAGTGGTATGGATGCTCAGTTTGATGAGCATCGTATTAACATCATCGACACCCCTGGACACGTTGACTTCACTATCGAAGTAGAACGTTCCCTGCGTGTGCTTGACGGCGCTGTGGTTGTACTGTGTGGCTCTTCCGGCGTTCAGCCTCAGACTGAAACCGTATGGCGTCAGGCGGACAAATACGCAGTACCCCGTATGGTCTTCGTTAACAAAATGGACCGTACCGGTGCTGATTTTAAGATGGTGATCAGCCAGCTGCGTGAGCGTCTGCACGCTAACGCCGTTCCTATGCAGATGACCATCGGCGCTGAAGATGAATTCAAAGGCGTTGTTGACCTGGTCAAAATGAAGGCCATCATCTGGAATGAAGAAGACCAGGGCATGACCTTCAAATATGAAGACGTCCCTGCGCATATGGCTGACCTGTGTGCTGAAATGCGCGAATACATGGTTGAAGCCGCTGCTGAAGCTACCGATGAGCTGATGGAAAAGTACCTTGAAGAAGGTGATTTGACCGAAGCAGAGATCAAGGCCGGTATCCGTGCCCGTACTCTGGCTAACGAGATCATTCCTGTCTTTGGTGGTTCTGCCTTTAAGAATAAAGGTGTGCAAGCGGTTCTGGATGCTGTGATCGAACTGATGCCTTCGCCAAAAGAAGTGAAGGCGATCGAAGGTATTCTGGACGATAAAGACGGAACGCCTGCAGTTCGTGAAGCTGACGATAGCGCGCCTTTCGCGGCACTGGCATTCAAAATTGCCACGGATCCGTTCGTGGGTACGCTGACCTTTATCCGTAACTACTCCGGTGTTCTGAACTCCGGTGATACGGTTTATAACCCGGTCAAGCACAAGAAAGAGCGTGTGGGCCGAATGGTTCAGATGCACGCCAACAACCGTGAAGAGCTCAAAGAGTGTGTGGCTGGAGACATCGTTGCCCTGATCGGCATGAAAGATGTAACCACCGGTGACACCCTGTGCTCCATGGACAGCATTATCACTCTGGAACGCATGGAATTTCCTGAGCCGGTAATCTCTGTTGCGGTTGAGCCAAAGACTAAGGTAGACCAGGAAAAAATGGGTGTCGCTCTGGGCAAACTGGCCCAGGAAGATCCATCTTTCCGCGTTCACACCGACGAAGAGAGTGGCCAGACCATCATCTCCGGTATGGGTGAGCTGCACCTGGATATCCTGGTTGACCGTATGCGTCGCGAGTTCAACGTAGAGGCGAACATTGGTAAGCCTCAGGTTGCCTACCGTGAGAAGCTGAAAGCCGCCGTTGTGGCCAACCACAAGTTTGCCAAGCAGTCCGGTGGTCGTGGTCAGTATGGTCACGTCGTGATTGAGTTCTCTCCTGCGGATGCTGGTGAAGAAGGTCTGGAATTCATCAACCAGATTGTCGGTGGTACGATTCCCAAGGAATATATCCCGGCTATCCAGAAAGGCATCGAAGAGCAGATGAAGAACGGCGTTATCGCCGGCTATCCTTTGCTGGGCCTGAAAGCCCGTCTGTACGATGGCTCTTTCCACGATGTTGACTCTAACGAAATGGCGTTTAAAATCGCCGCTTCTCAGGCACTGAAAAAATACGCACCACAGGCTAAGCCTGTGGTGATGGAACCGATGATGAAGGTCGAGGTGGTCACACCGGAAGTCAACATGGGTGACGTTATGGGTGACCTGAGTCGCCGTCGCGGTATTGTTCAGGGCATGAACGACACGTCTTCTGGCAAAACGATTGACGCCATGGTGCCGCTGGGTGAGATGTTCGGCTACGCTACTGATTTGCGATCAGCAACTCAGGGGCGTGCTACCTACACCATGGAATTCCATGAGTATGCCGAAGCGCCCGGCAGCATTGCTGAAGCGGTTATTAAAAACCAGGGTTGATGCCTGATGGCTATCCTGACGGCCTGAGTGCCGGGATGTTAACGAATTTTTCAGGTTTTTTACCATGAAAAATGCTTTCCCGGGATAAGGGCTGTTAGAATGCCGCGTTTAGTATCAAATCCCGAACTCGACTATTGATATCTTAAAGGTTAAAAGACATGGCTAAGGAAAAGTTTGAACGTAATAAGCCGCACCTCAACGTCGGCACCATTGGTCACGTTGACCACGGTAAAACCACACTGACTGCAGCGCTGACTCGCGTATGTGCGGAAACCTGGGGCGGTAGCTTCAAGGCTTTCGACCAGATCGACAACGCGCCTGAAGAGCGTGCGCGTGGTATCACCATCTCTACTGCTCACGTAGAATACGATTCTGAAAAGCGTCACTACGCGCACGTAGACTGCCCGGGACACGCCGATTATGTTAAGAACATGATCACTGGTGCTGCCCAGATGGACGGCGCTATCCTGGTTTGTTCCGCTGCTGATGGCCCCATGCCACAGACTCGTGAGCACATCCTGCTGGCTCGTCAGGTAGGTGTACCGTACATCGTGGTATTCCTGAACAAAGCCGACATGGTTGACGACGAAGAACTGCTGGAACTGGTTGAAATGGAAGTTCGTGAACTTTTGGACCTCTACGAGTTCCCAGGTGACGACACACCAATCATCATCGGTTCTGCCCTGATGGCTCTGAACGGTGAAGATGCTAACGGCATGGGTACTACGGCTGTTAAGAAGCTGGTAGAAACCCTGGACGAGTACATCCCTCAGCCAGAGCGTGCTATCGACCAGCCGTTCCTGATGCCTATCGAAGACGTATTCTCCATCGCTGGCCGTGGTACTGTAGTAACTGGCCGTGTTGAGCGTGGTATCGTCAATGTTGGTAACGAAGTAGAAATCATTGGTGTCAAAGAGACTACCAAGACTACCGTTACTGGTGTTGAAATGTTCCGTAAGCTGCTGGACGAAGGTCGTGCAGGCGAGAACATCGGTGCCCTGCTGCGTGGTACCAAGCGTGAAGACGTTGAGCGTGGACAGTGTCTGGTTAAGCCAGGTACCGTGACTCCTCACACCAAGTTCGAAGCTGAAGTGTACATCCTGTCCAAAGAAGAAGGCGGACGTCACACTCCATTCTTCAAGGGCTATCGTCCACAGTTCTACTTCCGTACCACTGACGTGACCGGTGCTGTTGAACTGAACGAAGGCGTTGAAATGGTAATGCCAGGTGACAACATCAACTTTGTTGCTACCCTGATCAACCCAATCGCCATGGAAGAAGGCCTGCGCTTCGCAATTCGTGAAGGTGGCCGTACAGTTGGTGCTGGTGTTGTTGCTAAAATCTTTGAATAAGATTTTGATGATTTAACAAGATATAAAGTCACCCCAAAAAACCCGGATATTTCCGGGTTTTTTTTATGCGTGATCTGTGTACCGTGGTAGTCAGTACAATCATGAAATCAGCTGTCAAACCAGCGCAGAACATCGGCCTTCTGGTGCAGGATGCGGATAATGTCGGGGCACTGGTTATTCAGTAGATAAAAGATCAGGTGGGAGCCTGCCGTAATAGAGTAGTAACCCGCTTTAATATCATTTCGGGATTTTCCTGCTTTCGGGTTGCCCGCCAGCTAAGAGAACCGGCGTGTAATAAGCCGGATGTATTGATCGGCCTGTTCGACGCCCCACTCTTCCAGAGTGTATAGCCAGATAGATTCGAGATCAGCACGGGCCTGTTCACGAATGGTGTAATTCTGGCTCACAGGTGTTTCCTGTGCAGGTCATCCAGCAGTGAGTCAACCTCAAAATCATCGATCGCCGGACTGTTCTCGCCTGTTTGAAGTTCTGCGCGAAGGGCTGCCAAACGGGCTTCGTCTTCTTCCAGCTTGCGCAGTCCCGCCCGTACTACCTCGCTGACTGACTGGTAGCGTCCCTGTTCAATTTTTTCCGACACAAACTTTTCAAAGTGGTGACCCAGGGTGACTGAGGTGTTTCGGCTCATGGTTTTATCCTGCCGTGTCTTATTTATTAATACATATTAATACAGTAGTTGGATTTTTGTTAATTGGTGTACGAAAATTGCCTCTGCATTATTGAGTGGGTACAAATCGTACGCCAGTTTGAAATTAAACGGTTGGTAATGCTACCGTTTAATGGCGATGGTTAGCCCATCGGAAATCGGCAGCATCATCATGTCTACCCGGTTATCCTGGTGGATTTTCCGGTTTAGTTCTTTCAGTGCCCTGGTATCTTCATCGTTGATATTTTCATCAGCAACCCTGCCACTCCACAGAACATTATCGATAAGAATCAAACCTCCCGGGCGAATCAGCTGCAGGCACTGCTCATAATAGGCGTCATAGCCGGTCTTGTCGGCATCAATAAACGCCATATCAAACTGGTTTTCTTCACCACTCTCAATCAGTTGCTGCAGAGTCTCCATTGCTGGTGCCAGATGAAGTTTAATGCGATCCGACACACCCGCCTTTTCCCAATAAAGTTTAGCAATATTGGTATATTCGCTGTTGATATCACAGGCTATTAGATCTCCATCGTCTGGTAATGCCAGGGCAACAGCCAGTGCGCTGTAACCGGTGAAAACACCAATCTCAATGGTTCTTCGTGCGTTAATCAGTTTTGCCAGCATGGCCATCAGCTGTCCCTGCTCGGCAGAGATCTGCATAACCCGATATTGATGATGACTGGTGACTTCCCGTAACTCTTTTAATACCGGATGCTCTCGCAGGCCAACGTTATAGAGATATTGATAGAGGGAAGGAGTTAGTTGCAGGGATTGATTGCTCATCGGTTAAATGCTCCTTAATTATTATCAGAAAGGTTATATTCAGCGGCATAATCTATTTGTGGTAATCATGTAATCATCACAAGCATATAACATTATATTCATTGAACACTTCGATGGGGTGTGTGAGAATTTTAATCTCAGGTCGCTCAATAATAATCAATATAACAATAGCGGATTCACATCATGCCATCTTTACTGTTTTACAATGAACCAGCATTTCTGAATCGTGACGTACATAAAACACTCAGCTTCAAGGCATCTTCAGACTATTCATTTACAGAAGATGTTAACTCCGTCCCCTTGACCGGTATCGAATTTTTTGAAGCCAGCCGGGATATGCCTGTGCTGTTCAGTAAAGACGACAATGGTGACTTTTTCCCCCTGGCGCTGCTGTCATTAATGGAGGCGGGCCATAAACATCTTGGTGAGGCTGGCAGCTGGAGTGACAGCTATATTCCGGCATTTGTCCGGCGTTATCCGTTTGCCCTGACCGATGAAGGTACTGTCTGTTTTGATCAGAATGCCTCGCAGTTTCAGTCGGAAGAGGGTGAAGTCCTGTTTAATGAAGCGGGTGAAAATTCTGAAACATTGAATAATATTGTACAATTTCTCAATAATTATGATCAGCAATATAAGAGTACCCTTGATTATTGTGGGGAATTAAAAGAGCAGGATTTGTTTACGCCTTTTAATCTTCAGATTCTATTAGACAAAGATAAACCCTTAAGGCTTGAAGGGTTATTTGTTATTGATGAAAAGAAACTAACCTCCATTCCAGAAGAAAAAGTCAAAGCCTGGTTTGATTCAGGATGGCTCGCCTGGACTTATGCTCATTTGCACTCTTTAGGTGCGCTGAACCGTTTGGTTAAACGACAGAAGCAAGAAGTCTGACTATCCCCACTCTCATTCCCACGCTTTTAGGCCCTGGGGGTCCTGCGTGGGAATGCTCTTCACCAGATTGGCAATATACATACAACAGGGCCGCAGGAAGTACAGAGCCCTGATAAAAATAATATAACAGGGATGCAACTATGGCTGGCTTTGATCGCACTCAGCTGTCTGTTTCCATTGCTCAGGTCAATACGGTCAGAGTTTGTCGTCAATCTTCCGGTGCTTCATTTTCTGGTTCAGGGTATGGGTTAAGGGCTTCTGCAACTATTGGTCTGTTGCTATCCGGTTCTGCACTGGCAGTGGAACATGATATCCAGGCCGTCGGTGATTTCACCGGAGTCACCAGTAACAATAATATTCATGAGATAACCTCCAAAAAGATGTCGGGCACATCTGCGATCAACGTGTTCAACAAGTTTGTGGTGGGTTCCTCTCATACCGTCAATCTTCAGGTTCCTGATAACGCCGATAAACTGGTCAATATTGTTCGTGGCTCTGAAGCTCCTGCTGTTCACGGGATCATGAACAGTTACAAGAGCGGCTCGCTGGGCGGAGATGTGGTCTTTGCCAGTTCTGCCGGTTTTCTGGTGGGAGAGTCCGGTGTTGTTAATGTGGGCAGCCTGTCCATTAAAACACCCACAGATAGTGATATTACCGGGCTAACCGATGGCTCTAATATCGTTGATGCAAAAATTACCGCTCTTTTGAGCGACAGTTTTAGTGTTTCATCATCGGGTACCGTGCGCATCAAGGGCAAAATCAATACGGCCAGTGGCCTTGATGTAAATGCCAATACCATTCAGGTAGACAGCAGCGGTATTGTCATTTCAGGGCGTGCAGCTCAGGCGAGTGCCGTTGCTTTTACCGCCGTCAACGTTAATGACCTGACCATTCCCACCGAGCTTAATGTGGATGGTGGTGTTATTACCCTGAAAGCTTCTAGTTCCGCTGCCGGAGCCATTGATCTGGCGGGTGACCTTTATGCCGATGGTGGTTTTACCATCATGGCGGACAATATTGAGGTGAAGGCTGGAGGAACACTGGATGGCCGGGATTCGATTTCATCAGACTCGGCAGGCACTATCGCCTTTCAGGGTAAAACCAGTCAGTCCACTGCATTGGTTCTCAGTGCCTCTGGAAAAACTGTTGTTTTTGAATCGGCAGCGGCAGCCACACCAGAACAGGCCAGTGATGGGATTACCCTGATTGGTAATACTACGGTTTCCGGCTCTGTCACAGCGACTGCGGATACCTTTAACGCCAAAGCGGGCAGCAGTCTGGACGTCAGTGGCAGTTTAACCGTTACTGCTGACAATCAGGCGGATGTATCCGGCACACTGGCGGCTGAATCTGGCATTACCATCACCTCCAAAGATATTGATCTGAATGCCGGCAGTTTGCTGGATACCCGCAACAGCGATGATTCTGCCCGTGGCGATGTCACCCTGACAGCTTCGGTATCTTCTTCTGTGGGCATCGGTAGCGCCACCGCCAATACCAATATCGACCTGAGTGGACAGATTACGGCTGGGAATATCACCGCAAAAGCCAAATCTATTGCCAACAGCTCTTTTAAAGAAGAGCCGGGTGTTGCCATGGGGCTGGTAGCAACGGGAGCCCTGGCCGGGGCTTCTTTCTATTTTATGGACGCGGATGCCGAGGCAACCGTTAATGTAAACAGCGGCGCCAATATCCAGGCCAGCGGCAATGTCTCGCTGACCACCGAATCCCATGCGTTGACGGAAGCGTCATCCATTACCCTCGGCAGCCAGTTGCCCGGATCTCTGGCCGCCGTCTATGCCACCAGTGATGCCACCAGTACCACCCATGTAAAAACCGGTGCGACGATTCAGGCGGAAGGGAATCTTGAGGTTTCTGCTCATAATGAGTCATATATTTCTGCCTCAGCCATGGACTTTATTGCTGAAGACTCCAATAAGGTGGTCATTGCTGCGGCGGTCGGTGAGTCCGATGTGGACGCTACCGCCAAAATTGATTCGGGGGTAACTCTGGATGCAGATAACCTGGTATTAGCGGCAGAAAATCAGAATTACTATTACGTTTCTGCGTCGGCCTATGGGTTGAAAAACACACAGTATGGTGTTGCTGTTGCCGTAGGTGACTTCGACACCAATACCACGGCAGAACTGGGCAGCAGTCTGGGAACCAGTGGTGATAAAACCGGCAACGTGACGATCACATCACTGAACAGAACATTAAATCAGCGGGTACATTCCGGGGTAACAGTGGGCAGCAGTCTGTTATTCCGTACGGTGGGCTCGAAACTGGTTCAGGGGGCTTCTACCCTGCAATCTGGCGTTACCAACTACACCAATAAATACCTGCCTGCCGGCCAGTCGGTGGATAAAAATGAATCCGGGAAAGTCAGTTTCAAAGGTGGCCTGGCGTTCTCCCTTAACCTTTCCGATCATGAAGCCTACAGTTATCTCGGTACTAATGTTGCCAACCAAACCGACGCACCAAAAATAAACGCCACTGGTAATGTATTGCTGGCAAGTCAGGTGGATCTTGGCACAGACAACGAAAAGGTGGCTGGCGGTTACACTGGTGGTGCTCTGGGTGGTGATCAGGGCGGTTATCGAACCTCTGCAGAAGCCGCTGTCACAGCGCCCGAAGAAGGCAGTGCCGGAGCGGGTCAGACCTCGGCCTCGGACACCAGTCTGGCCATGGCGCTGAACTTTGCCATTAACGACAGTGACTCAGTATCTGAGGTGGGTAAATACGTTCAGGTGGATGCTGCCAATCTGGGGGTTATTGCCAGTCAATACATGCCCATCGTCAGCACCTACGATAAGTGGGACAGCTTTGCTGATGTGCTGGGCAAGTTTAACGGCATTGGTGGTATGCAGAACAATATTCTGACCTCCTTTGCCAATGCCGGTGCTTCTGCCGATAAGGAAGCCTATGGCGGTTCGGTCAACGTGCTCTGGAATGATATGGACACCAAAGCCTGGATAGGCGACGGTGCCAAAGTTACCACCACGGGCACCAGCGGCTGGAATGCCAGTCGGGAGCTGAAAGCCAATAGTCAGATCACCGGTATTTTTGGCAGCACCAAAGTCTTTAAAGATATTACCTACAGTTTTGCTTTTGATAACTCTGTGGAAGTCAGCGCCTATAACCTGATGGAAACGGTCAACCTGTCTGGCAATATTGGTGCCCTGGGAATTTTGCCCAATGGTAATGGAACCAATAAAAAAGGTAAGTCCGTTGGTGCGTCCATTACCTATGTCCAGCAGTCAGGTGAAGTCGTCGCGGGTATTGGTAATGCCACCGTCAGTGCGGTGGGTGGGATTGATATTTATGCCGAGACTGATGAACGCCACTTTCTGGTAACCCCTTCTTCCGGGATGGGTAAAGGCATGGGCTTTAATGGTGTGCTCGGGTTTCTCAACTCAGAACTATTAACCCATGCCTCACTGCATAACAGCGCACAGCTGAGTGCCAGCGATCTGGTGCTGGTGGCAGAACATGAGTTTGGCAACTGGGCGGCAGCCGGTGCTTTTAACTGGTCTGATGAATCTGCGGTAGGCATTGCCATTGCAGCCAATGTCTCTCAGGGCGATACCAAGGCATTTATTGGTGATAACAGCTCTGATTATGACAAGGTAACGTTTCAAAAGGATAGTTGGAAAGATGGTTTGGAAGTTGCTGAAACGATCACCAAACCTGATCCAACATCACCCACGGCACCAACGCCCACCAAAGGTATTATCGCCAACACAGTAACTGTCCGTGGTCGCTCAAGTGGTACGAATGGTTCGCTGGCGGTGGCGGGTGCTTTAACAACCGAGCCCTCTAATGAGCCGGGTGTCGGGGCAAAGTTTGAAAACTGGTATAACGGTTTATCTTCCAATGTGGCTGCTAATTACACTGGTGCTAACAGTAGCAGCGGTGATTCTTCTGTCGGTCAGTCATCGAATAGTGGTTCTAACGATAACAGTAACTCTGGCTCTGGTCAGAGCAGTGCCGAGGTGTCGTCTACTCAGACAGGGTTGACCGGTGCAGGCAGCTTTACGGTGTCCGTTAATAATATGGATGCCAAGGCCATTATTGATGGTGCGTCCATTAGTGGCCATGCGAATGGCAATGCCTATAACGATGTGGATGTAGAAGTTCAGGCCCTGGAAAAAGTGATCTCAGCCAGTGCCTCCGGTTCTGCTGCGCTGTCCATGCTTGGGGCGCAATCGCCCTCGAATCAGAACACAATTGCCGGTGCCATCTCCTATCAAATCAGTTTCAATGATGCCCTGGCCTGGATAAAAGACAGCACCATTTCTTACGCCGATGATGTGGCGGTACAGGCTCTCCATGGCGGGGAACTCACGGCAGTGGCTCTGGCACTTTCGGTGACCCGGCCAGCGGGTAATTCCAATATGACCCAGAATGGCGCGCTGTCCATTTCCGGGGCTCAGATATACGACGGAACTTCTGCACGAATTGAAGGTTCTACCATTAGCTCCAATCAGGGTGCTAATAATGACCTTGAGGTATCTGCCTACAACAATAGTTATGTTGGTGTGGGCGGAGGCACACTCTATGCCGGTGGCAAGCAGGGGGCAGGGCTTGCTATCACCTTTGCCGAAATTAATGATCCTTCTGCCATCGTTGGTAACGCTAATCCAGACGGCAATAATCACTTCAGCACCTCGAAAGGTGAAGATGTCTACAGTGGTGCTGCCACAGAAGCCATCATTGATTTCAGTGGCAGTAACCGTTCTTACCTCACTAATTTTGATCAGGTCGATGTTAGCGCCCGCAGCATGAACCGCATCGGTATTGGTGCTGCCGGGATTGGCTACAACGATAACCTTGAAGACTCCCTCGGCTTCCAGGGCAGCTTTGCCATTGGTTCCATCGGCGCTGACACCAAAGCGTTAGTAAAAGGCACCAATATCAGCGGTGCCGGTGTGGTGAATGTGAATGCTACCGGTGAAAAAGACGGTGCCCTGGACACCATTATCAACGATCTGGGCAGCAGCAGCGTCAACGCTGATTTTGATTTCAGCGGTGCTGATGCCATGGACAATACTAATGTCCACACCAATGAAGACGGCAGTGGTTCAACCTACAGCTACAACAGTGAGGGCAAGCGAATTATTGCTGTTGCCGGTGTTGTTCAGGTGGGTAAAAAGAACCTGGGTATTTCGTATGCCCATGCCGACGTCAAAAGTGAAACCAAAGCCCGCATTGAAGACAGCAATATTAATCAGAGCGATAACACCGGAGCAGAAGTT
>NZ_JAVRMB020000311.1:0-5319 GCF_031844845.1 Endozoicomonas sp. | reverse complement strand
ACTGGGGTCAGGTCTTTCTTCTTGAATAACCATCGTCGTAGGTTACTATTTGCGATATGAAAGACCTGACTATTCCGATTTTAAGCTGAAAAATTATAACCGATTTTTATTTTTCAAGAAGAAAGACCTGACCCCAGTTTTCTAAGCTGAAAAATTATAACCGATTTTTATTTTTCAAGAAGAAAGACCTGACCCCAGTTTTCTTGCAAGAAGAAAGACCTGACCCCAGTTTTCTTTTGGACCCCAGTTTTTGACCCCAGTTTTCTCCCTGTGGATGGATCCTGTACAATCCCTGTACAGGATGACAGCGGAGTTGATCGGTAATAGAGGAAAACTGGGGTCAGGTCTTTCTTCTTGAAAGACAAAAATCGGTTATAAATTTCAGCTTAAAATCGGAATAGTCAAGTCTTTAATATCGCAAATAGTAACCTACGACGATGGTTTTTCAAGAAGAAAGACCTGACCCCGGTTATGCGGTTATGTGACCCCGGTTATGCAACGGTTATGCAAGAAGAAAGACCTGACCCCGGTTATGTTTATGTTATGACGGGCGGTAGCGTGATTTTTGGTTAGCCGAAAGCTTAGGTTGACACAATGCAAAAAGAAAGACCTGACCCCAGTTTTTCAAAATGGTAGATGGCGATTGGTTCCCTTCGGGAACCAATCTACGCTGAGAGGCTCGTTTTTGAGTTTTGCGACAGCCTCGCTCCAGCGTGGGAATGAGCAGAAATGAATAGGATTACAGTTATGCTAGCCAATGCTTTTTATGGAAAAGCTGAAACGGCACTCATCACCCGGTTTCATTCGTATCTTTTTCTCCTTGCGCCACATTAACCGTGACAGTCCACAGGCAACCCCTTCCTGCTGGTAATCGATGTTCAGAGTGATTCTGTCCCTTCTGGGCAGCTCATGAATATGTCTGGCATTTTCCAGGTCTTCCAACGTGTAGGGCCAGGCGCTGAAGTTCAGCAGATGTGCTGACTTCGAACGAATCTCAATCCCATTGCCATCTTTATCCTGCAGGCGAGCCCAGCGAACATCAGTTTTGTTGCCGTTTTCCTGGGGTCGGACATAGTCGTGAATCACTTCTTCGATATCGCCCTGATAGATACCAATGGGGTAGCCCGACTTACGATCCATCATGGATTCTTCCGGTCCACGGCCAAACCAGCTGATATTTCTGAAACAGGAAGATATAGAGGTTTGCAAACCGACCCGCTGAATAAATTTATTGGGTGTGAAGCTATAATCCACCTGCACCTCACCGTCTGGGTAAACCGTATAATTCATTATCAGGGGTGTTTTGCCATTTTTTATCTTCAGGCTGGTCTGAACCAGAACCGAGTCGGATCGTTCGGACAGTTTGAAATCGGTTAACTGTCGTGTAGAAGCCGCTGTTTTCCAACGGAACCACGGGCAGCAGAGCTTTCGCATAAACTCTGGCATATTGAAAATAGCCAGCAGATCATAAACGTCCGAGTCGATAGGAGCCCGCCAGAAATTGGGCAGCAGAGGCTTATCCAGATAGCAGGTGTCATTGCTTACATACTGCTCAAAAGCACCATTTTCAGCATTAAAGGAGCAACTGAAGTTCTGTCCTTCAACCAAAACCCTGTTGCCTGTTCTGGACGCTTTGAGTGAGCCCTTTCTTTTCGGTTGTTCAGGCTTTGCTGTCGAAGGAATACTAACTTCAAACTGATCCCAGGCCACCGGATAGCCTTTTTCAGCCCAAAGCGTCGACTCTTTCAGACAGTAGCTGACTTTCAGGTGGAATTCATTGCCTGCCAGCCCTTCCATTGAAACAGGCAGGGTATATTCGGCTGTTCTCCGGGGGGCAACCTCTGGTGCATCGATCTCACCCAGTTGAACCACACGACCATCCGCAGTCAGCTCCCACTTTATGGAATAATGCCGTGTATCTTCAAACCAGTTTTTATTCTGCAGTTTGAGCCGTCCCTCTTTCAGTTCTACCGGTATGGACGATACGGGACGGTAGGACTGCTTGATCTGAATAGCATGGGGGTGAGGCTTTCGGTCAGCGGTAAACATACCGTTACCAAGTACATGGGCATGGTTGTCCTCATCGTCAAAATCACCGCCGTATTTCCACAGGCTACGTCCCGAGGTGTCCTTCACAATCAGGTTTTTGTCAACAAAGTCCCAAATATAGCCACCGGCAGCGTTAGGGTAATTTTCAAATATTTCTATAAACTCATCGAACTGTCCGACGCTGTTACCCGTGGCATAGGCATATTCACAGATTAATACCGGCAGGTGATTGTATTGCTCCGGTTTAATAGTGCGTTTGCCACCAGCCCCCTGCAGTGTCAGTTTGTCCTTGCCCTCAACCATTTTTCGCAGACGTTCGGGTGGCGGGTACATAGAGCTGAGTACATCAGTGACCTCCTGTTTATAGTCACTTTCGTAATGAATAAAACGTGTGCTGTCTATGTCCAGCGCGGCCTTTTTCATAGCGTGGAAGTTTTCCCCACCAGCCGCTTCATTACCCAGAGACCAGCAGAAAATAGAGGCATGGTTTTTATCCCGATGAACCATATTCTCTATCCGGTCCACCATGGCTGCCCGCCAGTCGGGATAGGTGCCGGGAAACTGTTTGGCAGAGTTACCGTGGGATTCCAGATTGGCCTCATCCATTACATAAAGGCCATACCTGTCGCACAACTCGTAAAAATAAGGTTGGTTAGGATAATGTGAGGTACGGACTGAGTTAATGTTGTACTGCTTTATCAACTTTACATCCTGTTCCATCAATTCACGAGTGATGGTCTGGCCTTTTTGAGGGTCGCTTTCATGGCGGTTTACGCCTTTGAAAATAACCCGCTGGCCATTCACTTCAATGGTGTTACCAACAATCTCGATTTTTCTAAAGCCAAAGGTACGCTTGAAGACCTCTATTTCGCATCCACTTCCATCTTCAAGACTGACGGCCACTGTATAGAGATAAGGAATTTCAGCAGACCATTTGTAGGGTTTTTCAACGGTGAATAAGCAGTTGACTGTTTGCTCCCGGGTCGTTTCAACTGAGACTGACTGGTGAACGGTTTGGATTTCCTGATTTTGAGCATCAAGCAGTTTCAGCTTAAGCTTGAGGTTATCAGCCTTTGAACCAGTAAAGTTCTTTAGAGAGAAGTCAGCCAGAAATTCAGCATTTTCAAGCCTGTCATCAAACTCACTGCGGAAATAGAAATCACGAATATGGACGTTGGGTGTTGTATAAAGATAAACATCCCTGAAGATACCGGACATATACCACATATCCTGATCTTCCAGATAGGCTCCATCGGAATAGCGATAGACTTCCACCGCCAGACGGTTTTCACCTTTAACCAAATAGGGGGTGATATTGAACTCAGCCGGAGTCATGGAGTCTTGACTGTAGCCAACTTTTTCGCCATTTACCCAGATGTAAAAGGCTGTTTTAACACCGCCAAAGTGAATAATGACCTGCTGATCCAGCCACTCTTCCGGAACAGTAAAGGTTCTGGCGTATGAACCCACCTCGTTATACTCCGGATCAATCATCGGGCCCTTTTTCTTATCAAACCCCATACCCTTTATCTTTCCGGCCACCTTATAGTGAGGCAGTCCACAGCCCTGCAGCTGCCAGTGGCCAGGTACTTCAATATCCATCCAGCCATTGACGTCATAATCTGCCTGAAAAAAGTTTCCGGGACGTTGTGAGGGGCTCCGGGACCAGCAGAACTTCCAATACCCATTCAGGCTCTGATACCAGGGGGAAGGGTTACCGTTGTCCAGTCTTTCCATATTGGGAAAGTACTCTGCTGTGGCATGAGGCCGCTCTTTATTGATTGCAAATACTTCGGGGTTTTCCAATTCACTCACCGACATAAACGGCAACTCCTGTGAAATAAAGTTTTCACAATAATAAGTTGACCCTCCTTATTCTTTCTTGTCCTATTCAGGCTTTAACTTATCAATTTGTTGCAAACTCTTACGTTGCCACCATGAATTCACCACTGGTCAAAGCGGCAAGGAGTGTCTATGACTACTTCTGCCACCATAATTCAGAAGCCGAACTGGTCGACAGTTTTCGACAGCTTTATGCAAGCCCTTCTGACGGTCCTGATTTAGCCACCATACTGACCGAGCTGAAAAAACAGCCGGGATTTCCGGATTTTATTGATCGCTGGCAGTTGATCATGTCCCGCCCCGGGTTGCCAAGCGAACAGCAGGCCACTGAGTTTTTACGACAGCTGGCCAGCAGCATTGAAGATGACCGGCGGATATTCCAGCACCATAATGTCGCCAGCCATGAGCGAAGGGCCAAAGGAAGCTGGCAGGATGCCCATACCTGTCGACCGGACAAAAAGTCAGGCTGGATGTTACACATCACCCGCAAAGGGGCGGGGTATTATAATTTTATTCGTTCAGAGGTCCACACTGAGCCTGGTGATATGGTGCTGTTCAGCCCGGATTCCTATCAGGAATATCGTCGCTCACAGAGCTGTGAGGAGTGGCACTACAACTGGGTGCAATTCCAGAATAACAGTCAGCTGAATGATCTCCTTAACTGGCCCGAATTGGCTCCTGGTATCCACTTCTGCAAGGTAACAGACCCAAAAACCCGAGAGAGAATTGAAGTTGCTGTCGACCTGCTGATTAAGCAGGGCTGGTCAACAGACCCGGAAGAAATACGTATTCGCGGTGTCTGTATTGAATTCTTGATGCGACGCTGTTATCAAGCCATTGAGGCCTCCGGTTCATACCAGATTGACACCAGAACCAGGGCAGCCATGCAATTTATTGAAGACCACCTGTTTAGCCACATCAATATAGAAATGATTGCAACTGCTGCAAGTCTGTCCCCTTCAGCCCTGACCAGACACTTCAAAAAAGAAGTTGGTGCTACCGCCATGCAATGGCGGGAAGAGAAAAGAATCACTGTCGCCTGTCAGAAACTGATTAATGGCAACAGACGTATGATTGAAATCGCTGAAGAGCTGGGCTACGCCAACCAGATGTATTTTACCCGATGTTTTCGTCGCCATATGAAAATGACACCAACAGAGTTTCGCAGAAAACACCGGTAACAGTTCAATTGAACGAGACTGAGGCGCAATCCCGCTCCCTTTAGGGGCGGGTCAAGCCGAGACTACTTTCTTTTTCTATCCGTATAACCGAAATCCAATTATTATTAACCTTCCATGTAACCAAGAAATATAAAAATGCTCCAGGGTATCCGACTCAAAGCCAATCCCACAAACAGGCAAAAACTTATTTTGTCTCAGTGGATGGGCTGTGCTCGGTTTATCTGGAATGGAAAGTGTGACGAAGACC
>NZ_JAVRMB020000310.1:0-4978 GCF_031844845.1 Endozoicomonas sp. | reverse complement strand
CAATGTCAGCGATATTGTCAGTCACAGTGCCTCATCGCTGGGCTTTTCCAACAGTTCCAACATCATGGTGATTCCCACACTGACCAAACGCAGCGCCCAGTCCACCGTGGAACTGCTGGATGGCCAGACCATTGCCATTGCTGGCCTGGTAAATGAGAACATGCGGGATGTAGTGGATAAATTCCCGGGCCTCGGCGATGTACCGGTTCTAGGCTATCTGTTTCGCAGTCAGGAGTTCCAGAAGGGCCAGACCGAGCTGGTGATTATGGTCACCCCAAGACTGGCCAGACCGCTGACAGAGCCGTCCCCAAGCTTACCTACCGACACTTTTGTTGCCCCGGATGACCGGGAGTTTTATCTGCTCGGCCACTATACGGATAATCCAGACAAGAATAACAAAGACCAAATACTGCCCATCAGCGGCACCGAAGGACAATATGGCCATGATATTGGGGGGAGTCGCTAATGAATATTAAAGACAGTAGCAGAGTACTCGCTACCGCTTTATTACTAACCGGCCTGACTGGCTGTGTATTGCAGGAACGATACCATTTCTCCGAAGAAGCCAGCGAAGCAAGCCGGGATGCCGTACAGAACATTATGGCCAGCCAGATATTGAACCCGGAAGCCTACGAAGATAACCGAAATCGAATACCGGAAGGAGAAGACGGCATACACGCAGCCAATACCCTTAATCAGTACCGGACCGGAGAAGGTAGCGAAAGCCAGAACAGCAGTATTGAAATAGATATGGACAACTGATCAGGAATAAACGGGCCATGGCAGGCAACAGACGACCATCATTTAATGTTTCAGGAAAGCAGCACCAGCAGGGAGCTGTTGCCGTGGTTGTTGCCATCACCCTGACCGGAATGATGGCTATGATGGGGATGGCTATGGATACCGGCAATATACTGGCTGAACGGGATAAGCTGCAGAATATGGCCAATGCTGCGGCCCTGAGTGCTGCCAAAAGCTATTTCTTTCCCAATGGGTCCTATAACGAGCCAAAGACCAATGCCTGGGCAACTATTGAAGACATGGGGGCTACCACAGAAACCCTCGATATCAGCATTACACCAACCAATGGCGACAGCACAGACTTAAGTGGTCGTATTATTGCCAACGTTTCCAAAACAGTTTCCCCATTAATGCTGGGCATGGTGGGTATTGGTGAAACTACCATTACCGCTACGGCCACTGCTGGGCCCGTTCCTGAACCAGCTTATAGTGTGGCACCGATCATGGCCTGTACTGGCAGTCTGGATGACCCTAAACCGGCTGATACATCAGATCCAGATATTTACCATTTTCTGGAGTCTTTTCTGAACGACACCACTCTTGATAATGTGATTGGGTTTCGAATGTTTATTGATACTACTGGATTTGATGATCAGATCCTAAACAAGAAGCTTCTTTATGAAGTTACTTCAATCATGTTGGCCAGTGGTGACAATGTTCTGATGTATGAAGATACACCCACCAGGGTGGTAGATGAATATGGTTTGGACCCACTTATCTTAAGACCTGGGTCAATGCTTAACACTCGACTTGGCATAGAAGCAAAGACAATATCTGATAAAACTTTATTCGATAACGATGTATTCAATGCGGATATTAACTCCTCCTTTGCTAATGAAAATGGAGAAGTCTGCAGAGGTAACTGCAACTCGAAAAATGCGTTCACACAAAAGTTTCGGCAAATTGCCAATAAGGATGGAAGAATCACTTACTTTCGTGAGTTTAAGTCTTTGTTCTACGATTCGATTTTTGGCTTATTTATAAGTTGGACCAAGAATGGTAAGACTATCACGGCTTCAGATTACCCTTACCTATATGCTGACTATCAGAACGATCTTAATAACAAAACAATAGAGTGTTCAAGCTCAACCTGTAAAGCAAATCGGCGTATTTTAAAAGTCCCCGTTGCTCCAAGTTGTGCAGTAAATGACCTTAAACAAAAGGAGTTTGCCTGCTTCTTTCTTCTTGAACCAGCGAGAGTTTTTATTGATAACGCCCTTGATGACGAAGACAAGCTACCTGAAGGTGAAGAAGATTTGGACTCGCTCTTAACAGGTGTGGATTTTGAGCTGCGCACCGAATTTATTGCTCAGCATATCCCCTGCCCCACCTCAACTAAAGATGACAAGATAAGTGGAGCCTATGATATTGTTCTCTATGACGGAGGCAATGAATAAGCATGGTTCGATTTTCGGAAACCGCCTCATTACAAAACTCATTAGCAAAACAGCAAAAAGGCATTGCGGCCGTTGAATTTGCCATGGTTTTACCATTTTTGGTGGCTTTATTACTGCTGACGGTAGAGTTTGGCCGAATATATTATAACTACCAACGATTACAGTTAGCCGCTTTTGATGCCGCTCGCTACATCTCTGTCCGCCTTCCGGGAAGCGGCCTTTTTGACCTGAATAACCTGCAGAATAAGCTGAATAATGAGTTGACTGTTCAGACAAAAAAAGTTGCCGTATTTGGCATTGCTGATGACACACATTCTCCTATTCTGCCCGGGCTCAGCCTTGATGATGTTGATGTTGACTTCAATAGCCTAGCGGCTGTAGAAAACACCAATGTAAGCACATCCCGTCAATCACTCTGCCGGATACGGGCATTGTTAGAAAACAAAGATATTTTCAGTAGTCTGGTAAAGAGTATCGACGAAGAAAAATACTGCCACGAAATAGACGGAAACCTTCTGGTACAGATCAACTACACCTACCAGCCAATCTTCAGTGAAATCCCTCTACTGGGACTGGACCTCAGCATCCCCATGCAGGCTCGTGCATCAATGAGGGTGTTCTGATGAGTCGTTTATGGAAAAACAGTACGCCCAAAAAGGCGTGCAGGCCAAAGACTCAAAAGGGAGTTGCCGCTGTCGAGTTTGCCCTTATCGCTCCCCTGCTATTTGCCATGATCCTCGGAATCATCGACTTTGGCCGTATGATGTTCACCATGAATCTTCTTCAGGAATCTACCCACAGGGTAGCGGAAACGGCTACCCTGGTATTTCCAGATAACAATGGCATAAATAAAGCGCTTCAGGCCGGACTGATCGGATCATCAGAAAATAACAGCCCTCTGATCAGTAATTTCACGACGGCCCATATTGAACTGCACTACCTCGACGTCAACGGAACAAAGATTGGTTCACCAGAAACCTGCACAGATTACGACAGGATTCGATTTGTCAGTGCTCAACTGGTTCAGGGTGATGATGGCTACGCCTTTGAGTTTGTCACACCTATTAATCTGTTAGGTTTTCCACAAACCATGGATATGCCTGCCTTTTCAGTGGTTCTTCCCCGGGAAAGTCTGGGCTGGGCAGAAAATGGTACACCGTGCAGCAGTTAGTCGGCATCCAAAAAATAACAACAGAACAGGTGTAGATGTGGGCATAAATACAGACAAACCAGGCCAGGCTTCTCATAAACAGCTCAGCCACGAACAACTCAGGGTAACACTGCTCAGCGACACGGAGCAGGCCCTGGACTGGCTGGCAGCTATTCTGACACCGGTTGTTGAAATCCATACTCATCGTCTGTTGTTTAACGGCGATAGCGACCCGCTGACAACCCTTTATCAGCAGCATCAGCAGAAACCCATTGACGTTTTTATTCTCCGACTGGGCAGTCAGCCGAAGCAGCAACTGGAACAGTTTAAGCCGGTTATTTCCTCACTGAATACCACACTGATTGTTATTGGCCCGGCGGACCAGCCACTACTGATGCGTGCAGCCATGCGTGCCGGAGCCAGCGACTATCTGTCGGAACCGTTTAATGATCAGGAGCTGCTCTCCCTGCTGGAAGCCTTTTTTGAAATCCGGCAGGCGACCAATGGCGCTAATAGTGGCCGGATAACCGCGTTTATTCCCACCTCGGGGGGAGCGGGGGCGACCTTTCTGGCCTGTAATCTGGCTCATGTTATGGCAACCGAAGGACACAACACACTATTGCTGGACCTTAACACCCGCCTGGGTTCCGCGATGCAGCTTATGGATCTGTACGGTGAGTACGGTCTGGAAGATGTGCTGGCAGAACTCGCCGGTAATGACCAGACGCTGGATCAGGCGGCACTGGCAGGTTATTTGTCGAAACACGAGAGTGGGCTTTCAGTGCTGGCCATGAAGCAGATGAACCTGCTGGCAGAGGCAGACCCGGATACCGGGCAGCTACTCAGGCTGCTGAAACTGCTGAAACAGGGGCAGGACGAAATTATTATCGATCTCCCCATGCTGCCGGTGGCCATCAGCACCTTTATCCAGCAACAGGCAGACCGTATCTGTCTGGTGATGCAGCAGGATATGCAGTCCCTGCGCAACACCCTGCGCTGGCTTGATCTGGCACAGAGCCAGCTGGGTATTGCCCGTGACCGGTTTACCATTGTGGTCAACCGCTACCATCGCAGCCTGCCCATTCGTCTTGATGATATCCGTAATACACTAAAACTGACGGATATTGTCACCATTCCCGGTGATTACGCCAGGGTCAGTGGCAGCGTTAATGCCGGTATGCCGCTGTTACACCACGCCCCCCGGGCCAGTGTCACCAAAGCGGTGGTATCGCTGCATACCCGTTTTGCTGAAACGGATGAACCGACTACAGGTGTAAAATCACTGTTTAAACGAATCTTCCGGTAATCGGATTCCCGGTTGTATTGAGGCCAGGACTGGCTGGTCAATAAAAAAAAAATAACATTGGGTAACACACAAGGAGCGTCCCATGACTTTGAAAAAAATTGCTTTAGCAGTAATGCTGATGCCTGTTGCGACTTCGGTTTCGGCCTATGATGCCAAAACCGTTGGTCAGGGTGGTGCCGGGGTGGCACTGGGGGATTACACGACCTTTATGATCAACCCGGCGCATCTGGCTGAGTTTGATAACGATGATGACTTCGGCGTGAGTTTTGGCTTTGGAGCCTTACTGCAGGATAAGGACGATATGGTTGATGCGGCTGATAAAGC
>NZ_JAVRMB020000309.1:0-4765 GCF_031844845.1 Endozoicomonas sp. | reverse complement strand
GAAGCCATCAATCCATCGCTTCAACTCACTGTGGCAGGCGTTCACTGTCAAATACCTTCTTTTACTCTCTGGCCAGCACTACTCACCAGCATTTTTGCTGTCAGGCTTAGCTTATCTGCCAGACTTTCATGAGCCAGGTGTGCATCTTCTTCTGCAATACCGGATAACTGGCCGTATGAGTCATCCTTTACCAGCTCCATCAAACGGTGACGCAAGTGGAATGATGTATCCAGCGATATGCCACACCGCCTGGCGGCAGGTCGCAGTGTCGTTTCGCCGTCCATGCACTCAATGTACTGATCCAGCTTATCCCGGACTCAAAGGTGAGAAAGAGAAGTTCCACTCATGGCATTGAATGTTTTATCGCAATCTTTGCAGCAATATCGTTGATAGCCATCCTAAGTCCCCCAACGAACACAAACAGGTTTCTGGTCAAAGTAAAATTTAAGTCGTTCCGGCAGGCGCGACTCACCTTGAATATCAGAGGAGGCAGAGTTGGAAGCTGGGGGAAGTGTTTTATGCAGTACGCTCACTTGCTCCGGAGACATTAAAGGAAGGGATCGGAGAATATCTTCAAACTGCTGGGACTCCATGGTCTGACACTCCACTTACACGACAATTAAAGACTATGCGTAGTTATATCCCAAACCACCAACACTTAAACTGAACTGAGCCACCTACCGACGTATGATCAACAATTCTATAAAAAGTTCCATCCTCAGTTTTCGAGGAGAGTATTGCAGAACAACAACTCCCGCTAACCAAGCATCTATTGACGTGTCTATGAATTTTGCAAACCACCGTTTCCTACGTATTCGAGATAGTAATACTGGTCCAGAAATTCCCGACGGATATACGTCTATGGACTTTTATATTAAAAAAACTTGTGCAAGAAAATTCCAGTAACACAACCCCTGATACAAGTTATTTGGATATAACGCTATAGATGTATATTGTTCGGGAATTGCTGCAGGGCTAGTGAACTTTTTGCTTATCTATCTGTCGATAATAACAATACTTCGGACAGTTTTTACCCAAGGATTCCGGCATTATAGAGTATTTTTAGGCAACTCTGCGATGACCCAGACTTGCTATTAAATACCAGCCCTTACTCACAGGGCTTGCGCCACGGACTAAGTTCCCGAAAAACTGTCAACTGTATTGTAATAAAATACAGATGGTTAAGTACTTACTTGGAGGAATTTTATGTTAGGCGACTATTCTGCTGTAAAGCTAAGTAGTGACTCCTTCCCCACACAAAAAAATGAGATCAGAGATAGTTCAGTACCAGCAAGAGACAGTACCGGTTGGTACTCCTGCTTGAACACGAAACTTGGAAAAGCAAAGTACTGGGTTGTAACACATCCTGTCCTATCTCTGGTTTTGTGTTCATCCCTGATTGCAGGGAGTATTACAGGGGCAGGACTGATTATTGCCTATAGTTTAACTTCTAGAGCAGTGGATAAAGTGGAACCGGGAGAAGTAAGAAGCTTTAATGGTTCGGGTAACAACCGTTTAAATCCAGACTGGGGAGCCGCTGGAGGGGCTCTGGGTAGGCTTTCTGCCTCTGATTGCCTCAGTTTAGAAAATAATGGCATTAGGCCGCCTCCGAGGAACATTAGCAATGCAATCGGAAATCAGCTTTCTGACACTTGTATACCTAATACATTAAACCTTACTGATATGCATACGCTATGGGGGCAGTTTATTAATCATGATATTGATCTAACCCCTGTTCAATCTGGCCCTGATGCTGAGAAATCGCCGATTTCTATCTCTCCAGATGATGGGTTTTTCTCTCCCGATGATGGGTTTCTCCAACCTACATCATCAACCGGGAATACGACAATTCCCTTTATTCGTTCAGAATTCATTCGTTCTCCTGACGGTTCCAGACAACAGGTTAATGCAATTACTTCATGGATTGATGGCAGCATGGTTTATGGTTCTGATAAACAGTTCAGTGATAATTTGAGAACATTTTCGGATGGAAAAATGAAGGCTTCGAATAAAGGCCTATTGCCTAGCCAACCTGAAAATGATTTATATATTTCCGGGGATACGCGTTCAAATGAAAATATCGCATTAACATCAATGCACACTCTGTTTGTAAGAGAGCATAACCGCCTATGCGCAAATTTTGCAGATAAAGAACCTTCATTGAGTGATGAAGAAATTTTTCAAAAGGCAAGAAATCATGTTATTGCCTTAACTCAGGTCATTACCTATGACGAATATCTACCAACATTATTGGGCGATAATGTCATTGATGAATATAGTGGATATAATGAGCTTATTGATCCAAGTGTATTGAATGTATTCTCAACAGCTGCGTTCAGATTTGCACATTCGACTGTTTCCGATACCCTTCCAAGGCTGGATAATGATGGTAATGAAGTTGGTCCAGTTATTGAGATGAAAGATGCTATTGTAGCACCTGAATTGTTATCTTCTTATGGTGATGTAGGAAACATACTGAAAGGGCAGTCGTCCCAGATTATGGAAGAACATGATCCAAAAATGGTCACCAGTTTAAGAAACTCCCAGAGAGGAGCTCCTGGTGCTGGAAGCTCAGTTATTGATTTATTCTCGGTAGATGTTCAAAGGGGTAGAGATCACTGCCTACCTGATTACAATACCTTTAGACGTCACTACAATATGGAACCATACGAAAGTTTTAACGATCTAACATCTGACTCGGAACTGGCCGAAGAGCTAACCAAGCTATACGGGGATATTGATAATCTGGATCCATGGGTTGGTATTATATCCGAAGATCACTTGCCAAATTCCGCAATGGGAGAACTCGGCTCTGCTATTATAATCGATCAGTTCACAAGACTTCGGGATGGAGACAGATTTTGGTACACTAGAACGCTAAACGAGGGAGAAATAGCAGAGATTGAAGCAACAACATTGAGTGATGTTATTAAAAGAAATACGAACATAAGCAATATCCAGAATGAAGCATTTAGGGGGTAACTCTCAGGGGGCTGTTGACGTTTCATAAGCCCTTGAAAAGGATCTGCAAATCCACAGCATTGCGGTTCCTGCACCTACGTTACTACGGATTTGCAATGCCTCGCTTTATGCTCACTAATGAGTACTGGTCGAAGCTGTCGACCATTTTCAGCCAGATCAAGATATACAACAAGCCCAATCTACGCCTTGTATTGGGGGAATGCTTTATCGTATCCGTGCTGGATGTCCGTGGCGTGATCTGCCAGCCGAATTTGGCGAATGGCACTCAATTTTCAAGAAGTTCAACGTTTGGTCTATACAGGGCAAGTGGCTCAAAATCTTTCATCTGTTGTACGAGATCCAGATATGGAGTGGTTATTTAGATGGCAGTTATGTCAGAGCCCATCAATACAGTACAGGCGCGGCC
The DNA here is from genome assembly GCF_031844845.1 of Endozoicomonas sp. Taxonomy (GTDB): domain Bacteria; phylum Pseudomonadota; class Gammaproteobacteria; order Pseudomonadales; family Endozoicomonadaceae; genus Endozoicomonas. Next base: position 1,377 of record NZ_JAVRMB020000309.1, on the reverse strand, counting down.
GATGGTGAGCCTGAAGCCATCGGAAAGAGCCGGGGAAATTCATCTATCTGTTGATGCCTGCGGACTTCCTGTCGCATTCGAGGTGACGGGTGGAGAGGTTAACGACTGTACGACAGCACCTGTCTTATTAGCCAAGACGCCAGATGCTGAAACGGTTATCGGGGATAAAGGCTACGATAGCCAAGGCATCCGTGACCAGATAGTGGAGCAAGGACTTTCACTTTCAATCTCTTGCCGGTTTATCTCGGCGCACATCGCCGTAAAGGGTTGACTCACCAACAGTTTCCTGTGATTTGTCACCCCTCCGGCACAGATCCGTACGGGCACTACTAATGCATACGGCTCCTACGACTCATCAGACACACTGTCGCATACTTGGATATGGGTGGAGTATTCTCACGCTCGGGATAAACAGTTTGAAGACCTTCTGCATTTTCATCCATGTTATGCAGTGTTTCTGGCTGCGCCTTCTTAACGCTTTTACCCAAGCTCTGCAAATTTCTCTGCGAAATTGGTTCAGTGCTTTAAGGTTGCCGGGGACAGCAAAGAAGTTATTGTGCCCTGCACTACGCTTTTCAGCCATTTACCCTGTTTGAATACGTCCCTGTGCCGGTTTTTCAGCAAAGTCTGTTTTACTTCTTTGATTTTTGCTCTCAGCTTCTTGGCTATCGTAAACCGTTTCAGCATGAATCCACCGTCTGACCGGCGTACTGAACAGATATGTGTGAAGCCCAGAAAATCGAAGGTATCGGGTTTCCCCTGTTTCCTCGCCTTTCTGTTACTGATCGCAAATCGTCCAAACTCCAACAGCTTTGTTTTCTCTCCGTTCAAACTCAGGCCAAACTTTCCTAACCGATCTTTCAGGTCTGCCATAAAATGCAGACCATCAGAGCGGTATTGAAATCCCAACACACTGTCGTCCGCATAACGGACAATGTAACACTCCCCTCTGGCATTTCTTTTCCGCCATTGGTTTGCCCATAAACCTTCCCCCCCTCACCCAACAGGGTCGGCGTTCCCGATGATGGTTTCGGAGCTCAATACTGAGCCTGTACGTTCCCCTGTCAACGCTTAACCATTGCCATTTCTGACAACCGCCCATGACTCGGGGTTCCGGCGGCTTGCTATGCCCTACCGGATGAAGGACTTTCACCTTCAATCTTCTGCCGATTTATCTCGGCGCACTGGATGTCCTTTATTCCGTTCGGAAGAGATGCTCCGTCTGGTGCCCACTATGTTAAAAGAAGCAGGCAGTGGTCTGGGCGCTCCCCGCTGGCAGGTAATGACCAAATTGTGTTACCGCGCTGCTGGCCCCGGCATTATGACTGGCGTTCTTCTGGCCATGGCTCGTATCACCGGTGAAACCGCACCACTGTT
>NZ_JAVRMB020000308.1:0-8424 GCF_031844845.1 Endozoicomonas sp. | reverse complement strand
ATTGAACGTAAGAATTTGAATTTCAGAACATGGATCAAACGGTTAGCGAGAAAGAGTATATGCTTTTCCAAGCTTGAGAAGATGCACGATATTGTCATTGGATTACTGATTAACGCGCTTGAATTTGGGGTAGATATTTATTTTTGACCACACATTTGGCCCACTACCCGCTATTTATGACCATCTCCGAAGCAGCCCAGCTGGTTATTCAGGCCGGAGCCCTGGGTCAGGGTGGTGATGTGTTTGTGCTGGATATGGGTGAGCCGGTAAAAATTATTGATCTGGCGAAGCGAATGATCTCCCTTTCTGGCCTGTCACTTCTGGATGAGAATAATCCGGACGGAGACATTGAAATCCGTTTTTCCGGTCTTCGTCCCGGCGAGAAGTTGTATGAAGAGCTGTTAATCGGCGACAACGTTGAGGGGACTATTCATCCCCGTATCAGCCGTGCCTGTGAGGAGATGCTGGCCTGGGAGCAGTTAAAGATTGTGCTGGTTGAGATGATCGAGAGCCTGAAAGAGCATCGCTATACCATTACCCGGGAATTGTTGCTGCGTTATGTGAATGGTTATAAACCCAGCAGTAAGGTGGTTGATTGGTTGTATCGGCATCCGGAGCATCAGGCTGTTGAGGATGAAGTATCTTAAAAGAACGCTTCCCGCTGCCCTCCGCCCGCTTCCCGAAAAAGATAAGATAAAGGCTTTTACGGGCAGCGGGAGGCGGCTAGCGGGGAGCGATCTTTAATAATACTGCCTCAAGTTCCAGTAATTCATGAATGACCGAGTCCGAATACCGGATGCCATTTTGCCGGAGGAGATCAGTGATGGGTTTAAGTGGGCCTATGAGGTTTTGCTTTCTGGCTTGAAGTAGCAGTGTCAAACTGCCAATGACTTTGAGGCCTCTTTTGCTGGCTTCTTTGCGTCCTTTTTTTTCGTCAATCATAATGCAGGCGTTGAGTTCCATGGCAGCAATGATGGCTTGCGCTTCGCCGTTATCCAGTAATGATTGTAATTGTTGTAGCAGAGGGTGATTGTCAGGCTTGTCGGCGATAGGCTTTATGATGCCGGAATGGATCGCGTTTTCAATAGGGAGGCAGGCCGGTTTGCCGGGCACTCTGCACTCGTTGAGCACGGCATCCGGAGCCATTAATATCAGGTTTAGATGCTTCAGATGATCAAGAACCGGTGTCTGGCCCAGGGCGATAAGTGGGCTGGCATCAGCAACGATGATATTAGTCAAAGTGCTTTAACTCCTTCTCAAGATCGCCGGGCTGGTAATCAGCAATGGGTATATCAAGGCTTGATACCAGTTTCATAAAATCTTCTAAACACAGGCTGGCCAGTTGGGCTGATTTCGCCAGTGTTAATATGCCCGCTTCATACAAACTGATAGCCAGCCCGGTGTGAACCCCTTTTTCCAGCAGGATATTGGTGATGGGTACGCCGATCATAAGAGGGGCTCCGTAACGGGTAAATACGGCTAATTTCCCCGCCAGTGCAACTTCACTGAGTTCTTTGGATCTTTCTCTGAGTTCCCTTATGCCAAAAACCGCTGGTGTTGTATCAGTGCTCATGGCCTGCTCCTTATGAGGTAAATGGCTCATTGTGTCCGAAGTGTGTACCTATTATAGATGTATAATCGTGATCCGCATTCCGTTTTCCGTTTTCCGAAAAAGATAAGATAAAAGCTTTTTCGGGTTGCGGATATCGGACAACGGACAGCGGCTCTTCACAGTGATGGTTTTTTAATTTGAGTACTGATGAGAAAAGATCGTTGTCCGATGGCCGCTTTCCGTGGTCCGTAAAAGATAAAGGAAATGTTTTTTCGGACAACGGACTACAGAAAGCGGACAACGTCAGACAGGGTCTGCTCGGTGTGATACTGGCAGGCCCTGTTTTGTTTCCCCCTGGGCTTTACGATGACCTGTCGGTGGCCGGGTTGTTACTGGCCTTTTTATTCACGGGTCGGCAGAGGCTCCTTGATGCGCTTCATTCCAAAGGGCTCTGGTTGTTGTTTGCCTTGCTGGGGTGGATGCTGGTTAGCCTGTTTTGGAGTGATGGCGTATCGCGGATTTCGGTGATGGCAGACTGGTTACCCGGAATCCTTTCCGTCCTGCTGTTTGTGCTATTGGTGATAACCATTAAGCCAGAGGGGCTGAGTAATGTGTTGCTGGCCGTGGCGGTGTTTATCTCGGCCATTGCCCTGCTTTCCATGGTCTGGCAGTTTTCGGTATTGGATCGTGCTTTCGCCTGACGCAGTTTCCGAATGTCCGGTGCCGGTATGGGGTGGTTTGCCAATCTCTATAACCCCATTGATGCCGGGCTTTTTTACGGGGTGTTTACTGTAGTGGTTCTGCACCGGGTGATGACGGCCTCCGGTTTACGGCACACACTGCCGTTGCTGGTCGTACTTCTGCCTTTGCTACTTTATATGGGGTTAACCTATAGCCGCGGTGCGCTGATCTCTCTGCTGGCTGCGGCTCTGGTCACCAGTCTGATGGTGGGTAAACGACAGTTTCTGGCTTTGCTGGCCATGTTGTTAGTGGTTGGTTTGGCACTGGTCATTTATGGTGATGCACTGGTTGAGGCAGAGGTTGATAAAGGATTTAATGGCCGCATTCCCCTGTGGGCTGATGCCTTTGGCTTAATCCAGCAGAAACCCTGGTTGGGGCACGGGCTTGGCCAGGCCTTTGATTATGTGATTCCTCCTAAAATGATTACCTATCCCTTTCCCCATAATTATCTGATGACACTGTGGGTGCATTATGGCCTGGTGGGTGTAGGGCTATTTATGGGGATCATCGTTTACTGTGCCGTGACCTGCTGGCGTTATCGCCATCGCCCGGAGGCTACGCTAACCGCAGGCCTGTTGACCTTTGGTTTTATGGGCATTCAATCATATGTGGATGAGCTGGTGCGTTTGCCCCATCAATACTGGTTGTTGATCTGGTTGCCAGTCGCCATGGCTTTCCGCCTTCGTCGTTAAAAGAACGCTACCCGCCGCCCGCTTCCCGCAAAAGCATGTCTTTTATCTTTTACGGGCAGCGGGCAGCGGCCATTAAGAATCGGTTCCCATAAACAAAGCAGCTGAAATTTGAAAACGGCTAGCCAGCTTCTGTATCTGCTTCAGGTTCAGGGTACGCTTCCCATTTAATACTTCCGATACGACACCCTGACTGCCAATTTCGGGGAGTTCTGACTGTTTCAGGTCATGCTGGCGCATCAGTGTTTGCAGAAGTGCAATGGTGCCATCCTGCTTATCCCACTGTGAAAGTACCGGGTCAGTCTGGTACTCATAGCGTTCGATCTGGCGGGTGATCATATCCAGCAGCAGGTTGCGGGAGTCATCCGGGTTGTCGCCAATGGCGTTACACAGTGCTTCTGTTGCTTCCAGGGCGCATTGATAGTCGGCCTCATGGTTAATCGCTTCAAGGAACGGCGCAACTTCCAGCAAGAGGTCAAAGCGGCGCGTTAACTCCCCCAGGTTTTCTGATTTATGCGGGTTCACAGGCAACCTCCTTTTCGGCAGCGTTTGTTGATCTCATATTAAACATTTGATGGCGCTCCCCGTCTCCCCTGCCAGTATAAGCATATCTTTACGGGAAGCGGGAAGCGGGAAGCGGGCGGCGAAAATACTCATCAATACAAAACCCGTTATACCAATCCCGTATATGGTGCATTATGAAAATACCATATACTTGCCGATGATTTATAAATGCTTCAGTGATAACAGAGATAAGGAAATGGCGACAGTAACGGTCTTCGATGTGGCGAAATATATCCTTGTAAAGCGGGGGGATATGTCGGCCATGAAGCTTCAGAAGCTGATTTACTACAGTCAGGCCTGGTCGCTGGTTTGGGATGATGTGCCACTTTTTGATAACAGGATTGAGGCTTGGGCTAACGGACCGGTTTCTCCCGATCTTTATAGTCGGCATCGTGGCCAGTATGGTGTTTCAGCCTGGGATTTCAGGGCTGATGCCACAGGTACGCTTTCAGAGAAGCAGATTGAAACCATTGATGCTGTACTGGAAGCCTATGGAGGTAAGTCTGCCCAGTGGTTGAGCGATCAGACCCATGCAGAGCTGCCATGGAAAAAGGCAAGAGTTGGCCTGCTTGATTCGGATCGCAGTAACTCCCCAATCACCTATGAATCCATGGCTGAGTATTACGGTTCGCTCTGACATGGGTAAGAAGAGTAAACGTGTTCCCGGGGCGGCTTTCAAAACAGGTCAGAACCCCTTCCCAACACATCGACAGTCGTCCATCCTGGCGTTTTTCTACTGTTGATAGAGAAGGGCCTTTTGCCTGGCCTTCAGGTCAGGACATTGAGCTGGACATTGTGCAGAAACTCCATAGTTTCGACAGCATGGAGTGGTCTGAAATTCGCGGTAAACATCACCACGCTATTTCAGTTAACAGCCTTTCCAGGGCAGCTCAGGAGCGACTGCTTGCAATCCGGCAGGATGATATTGATGAGGTTTTCTCGTTTCATCTCAAAGGTAAGTCGAGAATCTTCTGTATCCGAGACCGCCATATCGCCAAACTGCTCTGGTACGATCCTGAACATCGGGTTTGCCCTTCCAAGCTGAAACATACGTAGTTTTTTTAGTCGTGCACTGTCCGCCGTCCGCTCCCCGTAAAAGCACCAGCCATTCTTATTTGAGCAACGGGAGGCACGTAGCGGGCAGCGGAAAACCTGATAGAATCCCAAATGCCCAAAACCATCAATAAGGACAGCCCCTTGCCCACAATAGATAACCGTTTTAGCCGTTTTCTGTTTTATCTTTTGTTGCTGGTGATTGCCTGGCTGCCCTTGCCTTATGGCAGTAAACCCGAATGGGCGATGGGGATTCTGCAGTTGGGTGTTTTTATGCTGTCGGCTCTGTGGCTGGCAGGTTATGGTTTTGGGCATTTGTCGGTTACCCCTGCTTTTCGGAAAGGGTTGCCGGTTTTTGTCGGGCTGGTTCTGGTGGCCTTTTGGGTTTGGGTGCAGTCGTTGCCATTGCCAGCCGGCATTGTGCAGCAGTTGTCACCGGTGGCCTGGTCAGTTCAGGCAGAAGCAGCCGGAGTGTTAAACCTGCCGGTGCCGGAATATCTTTTCCTCTCCCTTGATCCATTTGCTTCCCAGGTGCATGCCTCGTTGTCGCTGGCCTATGCCCTGCTGTTCGCCATGGTGTTATTGCTGGTAAGTGACTCCAGGCGACTGCGAATGATCGCCTGGCTGTTTGTTATTGCCGGTACCTTTCAGGCGCTGTTTGGTACGCTGAGTACTCTTTCTGGTGCTGAGATTTCTTTGTTTGGTCCGAAAGAAGTTGGCCGTGGAGTGGCCACCGGCACGTTTGTTAATCGGAATAACTTTTCCGGTTGTCTGGAAATGACGCTGGCGGTTGGTATGGGTTTACTACTGGCTCAGCTTAATGACCGCAAAGCCAACAGTTGGCACGAGTTCTGGCGACAGACCCTGAAAACCCTGATGAGCAGTAAAGTTATTTTAAGAACCGGCATCGCCATTATGGTGGTTGGGCTGGTGATGGGGCGTTCCCGTATGGGTAACACGGCGTTCTTTTCCAGCCTGATGATTACCGGTATTTTGTACGTTATTTGTCGTAAAAAGCTGACACGGGGAGTGATCATTCTGTTTGTCAGCCTGTTTGTGATCGACACGGTTATCGTCAGCCAATGGTTCGGGCTGGAAGAAGTAGTGCAACGGCTGGAAAGAACCAGCGTACAAACGGAATCGAGAAGTGATGTAAATCCGCAAACTCTGGGTGCCATTGGTGATTTTTCTATTACCGGTTCTGGTGCCGGTTCTTTCTATACGACATTACCCCAATACAACGATGGCACCTGGCGCGGCTTTTTCGACCTGGCCCATAACGATTTTCTGCAATTCCCGCTGGAATTTGGTGTGCCTGTTTCTGGCCTTCTGGCCTTCTGGCATTGATGGTATTGCTTTCGGCCTGGCAGGCGATTCAGGCGATGCACCTGCGGCGTAACACGCTGATGGTGGGTATGGGGTTTGCAGCGTTTATGGGGATTCTGGCGATTATGATTCACTCGTCGGTGGATTTTAATCTGCAGATTCCTTCGAATGCGGCTTATTTTATTTGCATGATGGCGTTGGGGTGGTTGGCGAGGTATTTGCCTACCCTGGCGGGCGCTTCCCTGAGAAGACCGCTCCCCGCTTCCCGCTGCCCGCTGCCCGAAAAAGATAAAGGCGACGCTTCCCGTCTCCCGCTCCCCGCTGCCCGAAAAAGATAAGACGAATGCTTTTACGGGAGGCGGGCAGCGGGTAGCGGGCAGCGGCTCTTATTGCATCAAGGCTAAATCAACCAGCAGTTTTTGTGCGCTTTGCTTTTGTCGCATAAAGGCGATGATGAAAGCTTTGTTGGATTGCAGGTCAAGACGGTACAGCACTTTGTAATTCTCAAGCAGATTGAGTTGGCGATAGTCTTGTATGCCGATCAGGGACAGCTCTGGGCAGGCCGGGCGATAGGGTACTTCTTCGATGAGTTGTTGGGTCTGTTGAACCAGGCTGGTCATGAGAAGGTTGAGCTGGTCGGGTGTAATAAACAGGCTCATGTAGCCTTTGAGCTGGCGCAATGTCTGAAATGCAGTTTCTGTTATTTCTACAATGACGGGCTGTTTCATCAGGCTTCATCGCTTAGGCGCTTAAGGGCTTCTTCCGGTGTCAGGGTATTGTTTTCACGAATATCCCGTTCGGCACGGTTGGCCAGTTTCAGCAGGGCGATGGCTTCATCTCTCATGCTGGCTTCCTGCTCAGAATAGATACGGTAAACAGGCCGACCGTGTTGGGTAATACGGAGCGGACCGTCCATTACATCCAGCTTTGCCGCATTTTGTTTTAAATAGCTGAGGGTTTGAGTTTCCATGGTTTTCTCCCAATAGGTCTGTTAATGGTCTGATTATAGTCTGTTCTGGTGGTAGGCGGTAAAGATTAAGGCCGTGATCCGATTTCTGTAACCGCTTTTCTTATCTTTTTCGGATCACGGACAACGGACAACGGACAACGGCTGTAAAGATGATTGATATTCACAACCATATTATTCCCGCTATTGATGATGGGCCGGATACGCTGGACAAGGCGCTGGAACTGCTGGCGATGGCTGAAGCGGATGGCATTCAGCGGCTGGTTTGTACCCCTCATATGCATCCCGGGCGTTATGAAAACGATATCAGCACCATTGCTCCGGCTTTTGATGTTCTGGCTGCTCATGCCAAAGAGGCAGGCCTGAAGATTGAGCTGGCCATGGGCGCTGAGGTGCGGTTTAGTGATGAGATGATGTTCCAGCTGCGCAAAGAGCGTATCCCCATGATTGGTGAGTGGGAGGGCTACGACTGCCTGTTGTTGGAATTGCCCCATCCAAATATTCCGGTGGGTATTGAACATATGCTGGAGTGGTTGGGGAAAAGACAGATCCGACCGGTGATTGCCCATCCTGAACGAAATAAAGAGCTGATGGAGTATCCGGAGCGGATCTTCCCGCTTGTTGAACGGGGAGCATTGTTGCAAGTGACCGCCGGTTCCATTCCCGGATCTTTTGGTGAAAAGGCTCAAGCGACTGCCCGCTGGTTGCTGGACCATGAGCTGGTGCAGTTTGTTGCTTCTGATGCCCATCATGCCAAACGACGCCCGCCTGCTATGAAGGCGGCGGCTGAAGTGCTGGATGGCTGGTATGGCAGAGATGTTCGGGAGCGGCTGACGCTGACCAATCCGGATCTACTGACCTTTTCCCTTTTTGGTAAACATTAATCGCTTCCCGCTGCCCGCTGCCCGCTGCCCGAAAAAGATAAAACCAGTGCTTTTACGGGAAGCGGGAGGCGGGCAGCGGGCGGCGAAAAAAGGAAGACAAATGTTTAAACGATGGCTGCTGGTATTGCCCGGTATTGCTTTATTGGCGGTGGCTTTTAATGCCGCGATAAATCTGGTGCAGTCTGAAATCTGGCGCTACCAGACCGAGAACTTTCTGGAACACTGGCAAACGGAAACCAGGGCTGACCCTGATTATGTGATCAATAAACAGGATTGGCAGGTTACGCTGGCCGGTATCGATAAGGCGTTGACCAAGGCACCCATTGCTGCGGAACTGGAGGTGTTGCGGGCAAGGGTTCTGGAATCGGGCTTCAGGGCCGGATGGTTAGCCATCGATGAGCCGCTGATGGGACCCATGGAATTAACCGCCTGGCAGCAGGCAATTTTATCAAGGCCCGCCTGGCCTTACAGCTGGAGCAATTATGCCCTGGCCCGCTCCCAGCGATCCCTGATTGATGATCAGTTTGAAGCGGCCCTGGTGCGAGCCAATCAGCTTGGCCCCTGGGAACAGAAGGTGATGGAAAATGCCATGGTGATGGGTCGGTATTATCGCTGTCTCTTATACACATCTCCGAGCCCACGAGACGT
>NZ_JAVRMB020000307.1:0-5051 GCF_031844845.1 Endozoicomonas sp. | reverse complement strand
TTGATCAGCTGGGTAATTACCTCATTTACATTCATATTGCTGCTGGTGCCTGAACCAGTCTGGTAAATATCCACCGGAAACTGCTGCTCCCAGGTTCCCGGGAAGTTTCCCTGAATGACTTGATCACAGGCTCGGGCAATGGCGTTGGCAAACTCTTCAGAAAGCAATCCCAGCTCATGGTTGGATTTAGCTGCGGCCTGCTTTATCTGGGCGATGGCCCGGATAAAGGTGGGAGGGAGAGGCTGGTGGCTGATCTGGAAATTGTTGACGGCTCTTTGGGTCTGGGCTCCGTAGAGGGCATCAGCAGGAACAGCGACTTCACCAAGGCTGTCTTTTTCAATCCGGGTTCTATCGGGCATGGTCAGGAACCTTTGAAACTGAAGATCTGAGGCCGGTTGGTCAACTGGCTCAATGGTCTGCTCAAAGCTTCAGAAATGGTAATGAATTTAAGTATGTCTTATATCGGGAATTGAGTTGTTAAGTATAGTGTGCTCATCAGGTGAACTGAAATTCCCTGGTGTTGGTGCTAAGGGGCATGAACTATTCGTTGAGTTAGAACTCCAAATAACGCTATTTTCAGCTTTTAGAGGATATTTTGATGGATTCAGCTCCAGTTAAAGGTGACGTACAAATAACTGATCTTGCTTCTCGTCGTGATGAAGATCTTAATCAGAGAGTTGTTGATTTTATAAAATCTCGTCAGGTATCTGATTTCGCTAATGCAGCAAAACCTTTTGTTTCAGAGATTCTTGCAGCAGGTAAATCATTAGGCAGTGGCGTGGGGGAACGGGTTTTTGGTATGAACCCAATTCACTGGGTATGTACAGCAGGGGATCCACAAGCATTTGAGGGATTAGTTGAAGTTATTCCACATGATCAGATGGTATTAATGATCAATGAGCCTAACGTTGCAAAACCAAAAGAAGAACTTTCCTATAACGTTTCTGGAAACAGTGGCCCGGCAATAAATAAAGACTGTCCAGATCAAGTGCTCGTGTTTTTGTTAAATCATGCTACAGATGAGCTTCAAGAAGGGTATAAAAGAGTATTTGAGATGATGAAAGAACAATTAAAATCAGGTGAGTTAGAGGGAGATGCTGTTAATAATACTGGAAATAACAGGTTCAATATAGCTGCTGGTGGAAGTAAGGATACCATGATGTGGTATTGTGATATGTTCCGGCCTGTTAAAGATAAAAATCGAATTCCTGATGAGGAAGCTTCAGGTGAGAATTTGACCCGGGATATAGAGTGTTTGAACCTGTCTGATGATGGTTCCACTAATAATGCAAGCAGTGCCCCTGAACCTGATGATCAATATGATCAAGAATATAAAAGTTATCAAAATTATATCAATCATGAAACAAACAGCCGTGTGACTCCTCTCCATCACGCAGGTAGAAGTTTGAGTCTTGAAAAGCTTGAGGTTTTTTCAATACTATTGGCCGAAGGTGCTGATCAGAGTCTGGATAAGAAGGATAGCCGTGGTAACACGCCGTTTGATCACCTGAAGCCTGACAAGAAACAGTTTGATCAATTAATCAAATTGGTTGAGAGCAATCCACAATTGCTTAAGAAGGCAGAGTCAGAAAAAGGTGGCAGGTTAGAAACCATTAAGTCTTCATTGATGGTTGCATACCAATCCTTTATTGAGAAGGAACAGCAGAAGGCAGAGATGTGTAAGATGGCTCAGGGCGGCGGAGGCGCAGGTATTACAATGCCCTAGAATCTTTTGTTGATTTCATTTTCCTGTCCTGTGAGTAACATGGCAGGAAAATAATAAGAATACATAACAGCAGCACAGGCCAGGAGCCCGTAACCATAAACGGCGTCTGGCCTTCCCGAATCTCACAATTGATGACAGCACCCCGCTGGTGGCGGGCATCTGCTCATGAATCTGACCAGAATATTCTGGCTTTTATAGTATTCCGGGAGTGATATCCCTTTAATTACCCTTTATTCCCAGGGTATTTGAACGAAAAGAGCATGAACTAATTTTGTTCTAAGTGGTCTCAATTACTTATGCCAGGTAGCCTGATCCCAAAGCTCTGATGGCTCTCGTTCAGGATGAATTGGGTTTCAGGTATTTAAAACACCGGTAATTAATAGCAACTGCTATACGCTGAAAGAAACTATACGCTGATATGCCTGATTGTCCGGGTAGAACGTTGGCGATGGTCTTGCGTGTATGGCCTTTAATTTTGAGGACATTATCATGGCTAATTCTGGGGATATGACTTTTTCGTTTAGGAGTTTATTCAGCGGAGGGTATGGTATAGATGAAACTGACAGTCGTCGCCGTCAGGATTTACAGAGTGGAAATAAGTTAGAACAAGTTCCGGCTGGTAGAAAAAACTTTAATGGGAAGAAAGCTTGTAATTCGCCGACAGGTGAGGGAGTTAATTATTTTCGATCGCCCAACATTGCTGATCAAAAGCATACTGAAAATGCTCAACGACAAATCAACCCCATCGTTCAGGAAAGCAGTTGTTTTTCAGATCCGCATAAAGTACAACACCAACCTTCGGACGATCTGAGCATATCAATGGCAGAGCTTAAGGTTTCGGAGCAACTCCCGTCAGAGGCGTTTTGTAAAACGGTAAAACTTACGGAGAACCTAAGCGCATCAAAAGTAGAAAGTGAGACTTCGAAGCCATCCCGGCCAGGGACGATTTCTGAGGGTTTGATGAGAGTGCTGAGTAACACCTATAACGTTAACAAGGTGACTGAGGTGAGGCTTAATGAAGTGAAGTATACCAATCAAGAAGCGATTCGCATATATATTCAAACTGGCGGTCTGGATAAAATAAAGGCCAAGGCGGTTCTGGCTTTGATGGTGGAAAGGGAGGTTCTCGACGCGTTCAACATGAACAGCATACTGGATAAAAAAAGAAACCTCTGTCTTCTGAGAGGGGAGGTGGCTAACAGACTTTACAGTGCCGGGGGGAAAGTGTTTGCAAGCGTTGTTGTTGAAGCTATGGAGGAAATGGGTTGGTTTGCCAATAGCAAAAATGTGCCAGCAATTAATAAAAACTATCTCCCTCCAAAGTAAGCTAACCAACTGATACGAAGATATACGGGGCTCTTTCACGCAGACACGCAGGTCAGTCATTAGCCGGAATCTGTTCCTTCGGTGATGATCACATAGTTTTGCAGAATATTCCGCTGGAAGGACTCCGGCACCTGACTCCACACGAAAAAATCGACCCGAAAAGGCAGGCTGCTCTCTTCAAGCGCTTCCCTCAGCGCGGATACTGATGCCTCCTGCTGTGGACTGGAAAAAGCCACCAGATCAAGGTCAGAAGCGGGATGCGAGTGTCCAGTGACCCGTGAGCCATAAGCCCGGATCTGAACGCCGGGCAAGTGATGATTGAGCATATCCCGCAGGAGTTGCAGATGCTGTGGCTGTATATCAAGTTGGTTCATGACTGCTTCTGCCAGGATTGCTCACTCATAACCTGATATAGCGCAATGGTGTCGCAGATAAAATCCCCCATTAATGCCAGGGCTTTTTGTGCTTTTTCCCCATCATAGTCGTGGGAGGTATCAATACGGGCATCAGCGTAGATCAGCCATTGGCTGATATCGTTACTCAGCAAGTGGTTTTCATTGGCGATGCGAAAAATGGGTTTAGGGCTATTTGGTACATCAGGCAAGCCCAACTGTTCCTTCAGGTAGCGTTTCAGGACTTTCCACATACAATCATAACAAGTTTCAAAACGCTGTATTACCGATTCGGAAACGGCTTCCTGCATCCAGGACGGCAATTCATTATCCAGTGTTTGCCAGTTGGAAAACTGGGACTCCAGCAAACCCAGAGATTTTTGGAATTTGTCATAATCAATCATGTATCTGCCTCTGTTTGGAGTTTCTCTTCCATGTTCTCAGCATACCCCAATATCGCCAGTCTTCGACGTATGACTCTTTACTGATTTCGGCGAGGGAATAGCCCGCATCCGGTTAATACCAATAACAGACTTAATAGCAAAACCGGCCAGGAGCCCAATATCATAAATGGCGTATTACCCGAGCGAACTTCCGCTTCTGCCGAAAGCACTCCCGTGGTAAAACGGGGAATGGTTTTCACCACATCACCCTTTTCATTAATCAGTGCGGTAATACCATCGTTAGTGGCGCGGATCATAAATCGACCGGTTTCCAGCGCCCGCATCCGGGCAATCTGAAAGTGCTGAATGGGGCCTATAGATTTGCCAAACCAGGTGTCGTTACTGATGGTAATCAGGAGGCCGCTTTCTCTGGCCATTTGTGCCGCAAAATCCGGGTAGACCACTTCGTAGCAGATATAGGTGGCAATTTTTACATCGCCAGCCTGTATCAGTTCCTGTTCTGAATGTCCCCGGGTGAAATCTGACATGGGAAGATTAAAGAAATCAATCAATCCACGAAGCATGAATTCCATGGGAACATATTCACCAAAAGGTACCAGCTTCTGTTTGTTATAGCGGCCGGAGCCTTCAGCGGATGGATAGCCCTCGCCCATAGCCAGAATGCTGTTGTAGTAACGGGTTTCACTGCCAGAGTTATCGTCCACCGGCATGCCGAGAATCAGGGTGCTGTTATTCTGCCTGGCCTGTCGGTCCAGATAAGTCATTAACCCCTTTGCACGGTTATAAAATAGCGGAATGGCATTTTCTGGCCAGATGATCAGATCCTGCTCCCACTGATCTTCACTGAGGCCGGCATAGGTGCTGATGGTGGACTGGATAAAGTCAGGATCCCATTTGAGATTCTGAGGGATATTACCCTGTACGGCGCTGAAGGATAGCTCTCCTGTTTTTTCGGTCCATTGGATATTGGCCAGTGGCCAGGCCAGAGCCCAACAGGCAAAAACAATCAGCAACATGATTGCGTGAGGCCTGCTCTTTTGCTTTGCCGACTTCCACATTGCGGGAATCAGCGCCGCCAGCAGGCAGGCGGTGGTGACCATCAACAGACTTAATCCGTAAGTGCCGGTGACGGGGGCTAATGAGGCAAAAGGGGTGTCCAGCAGCGCATAGCCGGCCAGCAGCCAGGGGAATCCCGTCAACAGC
>NZ_JAVRMB020000306.1:0-9731 GCF_031844845.1 Endozoicomonas sp. | reverse complement strand
CGTGTGAGACCGTCAGCTCTTCAAGCAGCCGTGAGGTGCGATAATATCGGACAGTGTGACCTTTCAGACAAGCCATGTGACCAATTGCACAGGCCAGGTAACTCTTGCCGCTCCCACAAGGACCAGTGATGAGCAGGTTCCCCTTTTTTGTATGATCTTTTCCCAGCAATTCTGGTAGATGTCGTCAGCCAGAGCCGCATTCCCGGTAGTCTTTACCAGATAGTTGTAAAAGGATTGTCGGTAGCGCTCGTAGAGGATATCAAAAGCAGCTGCATCGCCACTGTTGTACCGTTCAATAAGTGCTTCATCCGCCATTATGTCAGGCATAGGTGTACTGCTCATAAATTAAGGTCGTCATAGATCCCGGCCAATGGCCACAAAGGGTGCCCAGAACATTGGATGTGCGAGTAACATATTTTTATCGTTGTCTCGCATATCACGAGCCGCCTGTCGTAATGCCACCGTAAGCCCTTGCTCCGGCGATTGTTCCAGTTGCTGAAAGAGTTTAACCATTAAATCGGTTGTTGCTGATTGCTCGGTAGACCAGTGTGAAACCACCAGACTTCTTGCCCCGGCCTGGAAAAATGCGGTACTGAGACTGGCCAGACCGTTATCTCTGCCCAGCTCAGCGGTGTTACAGGCAGACAAAATTACCCGGTCAGCATCCAGTTCGAGACCTGCGATAGTGCTGCTATCGAGTATCGCCGTCGAGTAATCACCATCTACCGGTGTCATTACCAGCCCGGGCTCTGGCAAATTCTTACCGGCCATCAAACCATGGGTCGCAAAAACCAGTGTCTGAAATCGTGACAACGGCAATTGCTGTAACTGGTCAAGCGTTGCGGATTTCCCGACATAGATATAATCATCGTCTCCCAGAATCTGACCGATACTTCGTAGTTGCTGCTCTGTTTTGGGAAGAGGCGGCAGGCGACTCAGGTTTTCCAGTGTACTGTCACCCATAAAGTTAAAAGATGACTGTAACCTCTGACGTATATCCTTGAGGTTGTCTCTGGCGGCAATGAGAAGATTACTCCCCTTATCATCAGGTTCCGTTTGTGGCATCACGGGATTACCAAACCCGGCGTAGGCCAGTCGCTCACTGTTGTCCGTTTTTTTCTCAACCGTTGTGGTCAACTGTTCATAGAGGTTGTTCAGGGATGGCTGATAATTCATCAGATAATCGTCGCCGAGCCATGACACTGATCGATAGCGCATGAAATCCAGCGGCGATGTAATAGCCTGGTCAGGTAAACGCGTTGGCAACACCTGAAATGGCAGCTTTGCGAGAGGCCCATCCGGCAAAAGATACAGTTTCTTTTTTCCTTTCAGGTAAGGCTGCAGAGGTTCAAAAACTTTTTGATACAACTGATAGGCTGAGTCCATTGCGAATGGACGTATATCCATGGCTGAACGAGTGTCGGGTTGGTCCAGAGTTTTTCTGGCCTCGTTGACCAGTTGCTCAATGTCAGTGTAGTTAGTAGGAAGTGCAACGGCTTGAATCCACTCCCGAGTAATAACTATTGCTTGAGATCTATAATCTTCTTCGACAGCCCAGAGAATAACTGCCTCATCATTTGAGAGGTTTTGCATTATGGATGCAGGATGGATGGGTGCCGGTATGCGAGGCGCAACCGAGTCAGGATACTTTTTTTGAACTGCTGTCAGGATTGCGTTGTATTCCTGGGTCAGGTTTTCCATTTCTTGGGAAAGTTGAGCTGCGGCTGATGGGTTTCCCGAGGTTGCCATTGTGTCACGCAATTGCATTCTCAAGCGATTTTGCTCTTCTCCAATTGTCAGCATACGATTAAGCTCTTGGCTGTATGGCTGACCCTCTGCATCACGTTTGATTTTTCTGATCGCAAGAGAGTGGGACATTGGGTTATATCTATGCAGTTGTGCAGCCAGAACAATAGTGCTTACAAGTTTTACTCGTTCACTGGAGTGGGTATATGGACTGAACTGATCCTGTAGTTGCTCCATTGTCTCGATAATGGTAGACAGTGCCATTCGACAATTTCTTGATTGCCATATGTTATGCCCTTGAATATTGGCTATCAGGAGTTTTTTCAAAATATCGTCAGCGATGAATAGCAACTCAGTTGAGTTAAAAGCCTTGACCAAATTACCGGCATATAAACTCTCCAGTCCGCTATCGCATGTACCATACTCAACTATGCGTTGGTTGTAGCGATTGACTACCCCTAAGATAAAGTTTCTCGCTTCCTTAACTTGACCTGTATCAAGGAGCTTCCATGCCAGATCGGAGACGGGTTCGAACAGCAGCGGGCTATCAGCCGGAAATGTTTCTAATAAGGAATTGACTCTGGCAGTGGCATATTCAGCCTGAGTTTCTTTGCTTAGTTGTAACAGTTTGCTTTGTCGTACTTTTACTTCCCAGAATGCTCGGGCATAAAGAGGATTGCTTTTGTTCTTCTCACCCAAAAACTTCTGCATCATATCGTAAAGACTGATGGCTTGATCTCGATACCCTATATCCTCAAACGCCTTACCAGCTTCCAGGCTCACGTGCAGGATTGTTCCCTGATACATTGGCGTTTTTGGAAGTTGATTGACCAACCGCATCGCCTCCCATTTACTGTGTCCTGATGCTTTAGTCATTCCTGACAGCCAGGCACCTTAAAAACGAGGGCGATTATTCACCATATTTGCCGTGCGAACATTGATACGTATCAATACTTATTCCTGTAATGTTTGTCTTGCCAAAGCCATTCTTTTGAGCGTGTTAGTCTGGAGCAGTTACACTCGAATAAAAAATCATGAGGATGATATGGATTGTTATCTGTAACAGTTTGGATGCGACTATTCGTTAGGTATTCGGATACCTTCGTACTTCTTTGACCACTCTTATCGCCATGATACGGGGCCGGCTTTTGTTTATGTGCAGGGTGTAAAATCCTGAAGATTTGTGTGCTGCCTGAATGCCTGGTGGAAAGAGAGGTGGATGGCGGATATCGCTATACGCTGATGGAAATGACCACAGAGGACGGGGATGATTATCAGCGGTTTGTGGCTATTCATTTTGAAACGGATTCACCGGTTGAATTTGAAAAGGTGATTTTTGATGAGGGCCGGCTGAAGAAAATGCTGGGGATTTTATCGAAAATTGATTAGCAGCAATTGTCCTAAAAAAACTGGTCGAAATATCGCGAAATTATACACACTAGCGCCTGTTTTCCTAAAACGATTTCAGCTAAGTCATTGAAATATAAGGATGGCACGCTAGCTTCAGGTGCTAGTGTCCGTAAGGGCGTGGAAGTTCGAGTCTTCTCCTGGGCACCAATTGTCACAAAAAAGCCAGACTTTTCAGTCTGGCTTTTTTGTATGTGTGATTTTCCCATCAACGCCTGGGCTCTCTCTTCTTAATGATTTCGCGCTGTTATCAGGCTGCTATTTAAAAGACGACTGTCATCTATGGCAAATGTCTCACACGAGCAATGGTTTTTTCCCGACTGCAAAGAATACGTAAAAACCGCAATATAGTAATCGTCAGCTAAGACAGGAAGTCAAACGAGGCCATGGAGGCAAACGGCTGGCATATCAGGGATGTATTTTGGCAGGGAGCCAGTGGACAGGATGTCCGGATTTTCAGGATGATGACTAAAGGGAAAGCAGGGAGCTCATCAGGCAGGATGCCTAATTAAAAGGACAGGAGTCCATAGGGATAGATAAAACAGATCCAGGAAGGATCTGTTTTTGTTTGCGCTGGCAGACTTCCTGAAAAAACTGAATAGCTTTGCCTTTCTTATCCGCTGCTTTTCTGCGCTGTTACCTCCTCCCAGATTGTAAGCTTGTCTCATTATCAGCCGATATATCATGGAAAATTATCGGGTTGGGAGATGCTCCGCTATGTCATCAACAGCGCCATCCACGGCAAATCGCAGTTTTCTGTTCTTATGGTTAAGTTCTGTTTTACTGTTCTTTATCCTGGGAGTCCTTTCCCTGCAATTTGAAATTTACCGATGGTTTCCTGCTTTTGGTTTTATTGGTTACACCACTCTGTTGCTGTTATTACTGACTACCATGTCTAAGGCCAGCCAAAAAGGGCACTACATTACGATCAGTGGCACATTAATTTTTTTTGGCGCCTTTGTATCGCTGGATATAGTGATATCGAAAGAGGCGATTATTGCTGATCTTGTTGCGCTTGAAATGGAAGGCCTGCGAACGGTTCTCTCTAACCCGGTGATGATCGATAACTATGTCAACATTCTGGTGATTCTGCTCAATATATTTACCAGCAGTGTAGCGGGTAATGCGTTGTTTTATGGGCTGAATTCCCAGAATTTTCCAGGGAAAAAATCGGTTATTTAATTTCACCGCTTCTTCTTTATTTTTCCCGATAAATAGCTAACCTGAAACGATGCCTCAGGCATCGTTTATCTGCCTCTGGCATCTCTTTGCCGCAAAGGGAGATAAACTATGCCAGCTTTTGATACCAGGCAGCTGAGCCGCAGAACCTTTCTCAGAAACAGCAGCCAGACCATCGCATTTATCAGTATTGCCACCCATCTCCTGCCAGCATCCGCGGTAGTGGATATAGACTGCATCCGGTTTTACCATCTCAAATTTGAGAACTGGGCAAAAAACATCGTTGTCGATCATCTGATGGCCGCCAGCATCACCAGTGAAGCCGACGCCCTGGCTGTAGTTCAGTGGGCTATGGAACAGGGCTATCAGGTTCGCCCTCTGGGCAGTATGCATAACTGGTCACCGCTGGTGATTACTGCCAACACCACGGAAGACAGCAAGGTATTACTGGTAGACCTGTCTGCCATGACCGCCTGCCACATGGATATCTGCGAGAGCGGTTATGGTGTCGTGACGGCCCAGACCGGTATCCGGATGGAAGCCCTGTGCCAGTACCTGGCTGAACAGCCTTCGCCCCGGGATGACCCATCCGGTTATGCCCTGGCGAGTTTGCCCGCCATTGGTCGCATCACCCTGGGTGGTGCCCTGGCTATTGCTGGTCATGGAACTGGCGTTCCTCTCTCCCCTGACGATCCGAAATACGCCTTTGGTTCCCTGAGTAATGCCGTTCTCTCGATCCGGACCATCGTCTGGGATCCGGCATCCGGTAGTTATCAGGTTCGTACATTTGACCGGGGCGATGAAGATACTGATGTGGTATTGACCCACCTTGGCCATCTTATGGTCACCGGGGTGACGCTGCAGGTGGTTCCCAATTTTCACTTGCGTTGCCGTAGTTTTACCAATATTTCCTGGAAAAAACTGTTTCACAACGATCCTCAGGATAACCCCTTTACCGTCCAGAGACTGCTGGAAAGACATGGCCGTGTTAACGTTATCTGGTTCCCTTATACAGACAAACCCTGGCTGAAAATCTGGGACAGGGCTCCCGAAAAGCCGGACGAATCCATGGCAACCACAACCCCTTATAATTACCCGTTTGCTGATGAACCCTCTAAGTTTCTGGTCTTGTTACTCAGAAATATTGTCTCTTTCACCTCCAGGCTTATACCTTATGCCAGTAAGCTCCAGTACCGGGTTGTGGAGCGTGCATTGAAGAAACCGATACGGGACCTGTGGGGGCCAGCCTGGCATACGCTGCTTTATGTGCGTTCCACAACCGTGCCAGCTCTTGCTGCCGGTTATGCGATTCACCTGCCTCGATCTGAAGTGCAGGGATTTCTCAGTGATATTGCCGAAAAAATCTACCAGCTCCGGGAACAGTACGCTCGTGAAGGTGTCTATATCAGTTGCGGCCCCCTGGAGATAAGAGTCACCGGGCTGGACGAAAGTGACGGGCTTGAAGGGAGGCTTAAAGGGGGGCAATCCGGCATCAGCCCCCCGGCGTTTTCTCCCCTTACCCGTTCCGCCGCTTATTCGGAAGCGGTGGATACCGCCGTATGGCTGGATCTGTTAACGCTCCCATCCACCATCAGTGTAAAAGCCCGGGGGAGGGCCAACGCCTTTGATGTGGATCTGGAAACCTGGCTGTTTGACAACTACCCGGCTGCACAGGTACGGGTAGAATGGTCAAAAGGCTGGGCTTATACCGCTGAAGAAGGCGCCTGGCACAACGAAGAGGTCATCGGGAAGAATATACCGGAAAGCTTCTCCGACACACCCCGAAGTTTCGAGCAGACCATCAAAAAAATGCGGGAGCTCGACCCTCACAATCTCTTCTCTAATGGTTTTCTGGACCAGCTCTTCCATTACTCCCGGCCTGAATGATAAAGAGGGCTTTGGTTTACATTTCAGATTTCCTTCCAGGCTCGAGCAGAACTTTTATATTCAATAATGGTCTAACTATTGTCGTAGTAAAATGACGGGGGAGCGTTATGGATTCATTACTATTTAGTTTGGCTGTAGGTGGTAATTCGCTAGAACCGCTATCATGGGAGCAAACAGGTCTGGGCCTTTGGGCTTCTGAGGTGGTTACTGTTCAGCCCTCTCTTCGCAGTGACGACCATGATGTAGAAACAAAGCGGCTTATGAGGGAGCGCGTCATCAGTCATGCAAAGTCTACTCCCCCTAAACCACTACCCTTACCTGATTTGAGCGATACACTGGATACTCTGGAAAAAATGAGTCCAATCGAAGGGGATAAAGAAAAAGTCGCGGCATTTATAGAGAACGTTAAATCATTTAGAACGGGGGTAGGTGAGAAGCTTCACAACATTCTTAAGGAAAAAGCGAATCAAGAGAAGGGGTGGCTCAGTGACCTGTGGGGTGAGATGTACAATGGGATAAGGCTTCCTGCGCCCGGCTTTGTCAGTTTTGGCATAAAAGTGACAAGTGATGACTGGTGTTGCGAGAGTAAAATGGCCCATGCTGTGCTGGCAACCTGTGAGTACCATCAAAAGGAAACCGAACAAAAACCTTCAGCCATGAATCAGGCAGAAAGTCTATTTAATAATCACAAGCCCGGCCGTGGTTCAGATCACCTGAAACCCTGCAAAACTGGCCCAGAGCAGCACATTGTCGTCTTCTCAAAAGGGCAGATATATAAAATACAAATAGCGAACCGGGAAGGGAGTCTGATCAGTCATGCCCGCCTTGCAGAACAGCTGGAAACGCTTCAGGAAGCGTCTGATCAACGACAGGAAACCACGGATTTAACCCCATTAACCGCCGTTGGCCGTGATCAATGTGCTGAGCTTCAACAGCAGTTTGCCAGTACTGAGGCTAACAAGAAGCTGATTGGAACCATTGATGATGCATTCTGTTGTGTCTGCTTTGACGCAACTCCGAATGCTGGCAGTGTCAACCGTCAATTGTTGGCGGGCGACGGCTATAATCGCTGGTTTGATAAAACATTGCAGTTTATTCAGCTACCGAAAGAGAGGATTGGCGTCACTATCGAGCACACGCCCGCAGATGCCACAGCCTGGTTTCCCCTGTTTAAATACATTAACGATACGTCAAAGTTGGAGAGACCATCGAACAGTGCTATTTTTCCAGAGCCTGAACAATTGATACCGGAAATCGAGCCTCTGATACTAAAACCGGAAATTGAGAAGGCTCGAAAAAGCTTTGAAGATGCAATCAGCGATATTGAGCTGAAGGACATTGTCATTGAAGGTGTCAGTCGTCAGGCTATTAAAGATTGCGAGGTCAGTCCTGATGCATTTTACCAGATGGTTTTTCAGGTCGCTGTTGGCAAAGCGGGTTATCAACATCCACCGGTCTATGAATCGGTTTCCATGAGTAAATTCAAGTATGGGCGCACAGAGGGGCTGCGAAGTCGTTCCCCGGAGTCTATCGCGTTAATTGATGCGTTAAACAATACTGGATTATCAGACAAGGAGAAAAGAGCTTGTCTGATAAAGGCAGTCAATGCCCATTCTGCAGGACTTAAAAAATGCAAAGATGGTGAGGGTATTCATCGTCACCTGTTTGCCCTTGAAAAAACAGGTGACGCACTTTATCAAGACCAAAAAGACAGCAGAAAACCAGAACTGTTTACTGATCCTGTTTACCTGGAGCTGATTAAAAAGAACACATTGTCCACATCCTGTGTTGCCGGTCCAGACATTAATCGCTTCGTATTTGGCCCGGTAGAAGACGATGGTTTTGGGATTGCCTATTATCCAACGGCTGAAGCGTTGAGGATAACTGTCAGCTGGAAGATAGAGAATCGCAACAGGGCACAGGAATTTGTTGAAGAACTGACGCTATCAGCCAAGGAGCTGTTCAGGCTGCTCGGTATTGAAAGGCGAAAGTCGCATAATTCTATGAGCTTTGTGTAGTCAGAATGTTCAATCGCTATCACTGGGTGAGTGCAGGTTTTACGGTTACTGAAAACAATTTTTGTAACTCTGCTTTGCTTTTATACAAAGGGCTTGGTGTTGCAAGGTAGCTAAGGACGATCCGGTTAAACCACTCAGAGATCATCTCTATATCCAGATAAACCTGTTTTTTATCGTTACGCTTTAACAACTCTTCTCTCCAGAAGCTGGTAGAAAGTACCCTGAAATCTTCAGAAGAAAGATAGAGATCATTCATTATGGGAAGAATGTCACGCCCAAATAGAAATGAATGTGACGAGACCGCTGGTCCTTTTTCGATACTATAAAGCAGAGCTTCCACAAAAAAATCATCAAATTGCTGAATGTTTTTCAGCGATTCGGACAACCCTTCCAGAAATGCGCTTGCCGCTTCCTGAATTACAAAGCTGAGAATTTCCTGCTGATTGGCGAAGTGACGGTAAAGTGTTCTTCGGCTAATTCCGGCCTCTGTTGCGATATCTTCCATTGATGCTTTCAGGATTCCCATTTTCTGATAGCAGCTACCGGCTGCATTCAGAATACGCTGGGGAGTATTGCTTGCCATCAAAACGCCTTTTCGCTTAATTATTGCTTTTATTGTCACATTATTTATAAACTGTGTCATCGTGAATGTCACAAAACTAAAAAAATGAGACATCGTGCCTGGTCGTATTTCCGATCAGCCAGAAAAATAACAATAGGCCAAAAATGATTGCAGAAAACCTGTTCGGCCCTGTACGACAGTGGGGCTTTTTAGTGAAAGACCTGGATCATGCCATGCACCAGTAGCATGACGTCATGGGCGTAGGACCCTGGTGGGGATACCGCAATGTTCCTCTTGAAACCGAAGTTGATGGAAAAGTCTACGAAGTTCGAATGGATGTCGGGCTGGCTTTCCAGAATGGTGTGCAGATAGAGCTTATTCAGCAGACCAATGATGTACCTTCCCCTTACAGTGATTTCTTTCTGAACTCTGATGAGCAACAGATGTTTCACCAGATTGCTTTTTTTGCACCGGACATGGAGCAGGCACTGGAAAAGGCCCGAAAGGCAGGGCTTGTTGAAGTCGGTTTGTGTAAGACACCTCTGCAGCGATTTTACTATCTCAATGCGCCCTGGCTTGGCAGCACCGTTATTGAATTGATGGAAGTAAACGACAGTTTTATTTCTGGCTATGAGTATTGCGCCAAAGAGGCAGAAAACTGGGATGGCAGTAATCCATACCGACTCATCTCGCTATAAGGATTGTATATGGACGTTAAGGATTTCTTCCCGATCAAAGAGTCGGAGGTTCTGGAATGGCAGGATAGTTCAGACCTTGTCATTGTTGGCTTTGGTATGGCAGGCGCTTCTGCTGCGTTGGGTGGTTGTGAGTCCGGAGCCAGTGTACTGGTACTGGAGAAGGGAAGCGGTATAAACGGCACAACGACAATGGCGGCGGGTCATTTCTATCTTGGTGGTGGTACACGACCACAG
>NZ_JAVRMB020000305.1:0-71275 GCF_031844845.1 Endozoicomonas sp. | reverse complement strand
ACCGCTTTTTTCGCCAGTTTTTCCTCAGTCCAGTCACTGAACTGGGGATTGGCCAGCAGACCCTGAAGTGCCATTGCAGCAACTTGCTTTCGGGATGGAATAATCAGGCTGGCTTTCTTCTGATTTCTTTTTGTGTCGTTATCCGCCATTTTGTTCTCCTGATCCACGTCTGCGACGGCGCGTGAAATGGTTTTAAGACGTTTGAAACCAAAAGGAAAACCACGCGCAGCGTACAATGTTGGCTGATGCTACCTCCGTAAAAAAAGATATATGTTTTCAGTATATACCAGAGATGATCCCCTGAGTCATTGCCAGCAGGAAGCCGGAGGACGTTTTGCCTGTTTACATTTGCCTGTTTGGTAGCGTTATAATCGGGGAGCGGAAGTAAATCCAATTGCCTGAGAATAAAGGGGAAGCGTTATGTCCCGAACAATAAAAGGCTTGCTTGCTGGGATGTCATTGTTGATCAGTACAGCTGCAGCAGCTCAGAGTGATAATCACGTCTATGCCGGGCTTGGCTGGACAGTAAAAAACGGCTGGGTGCCTTCAGCCATTGTCGGTGTTCGCAGTGTGGATGTTGATGGCATTGGCGATGTAACCGGGGTCGACCTTTCTCTTTCCTATCATCTCGCGGATGGTTTCGATAAGTTTTTGCTGAAAGGCATCAGGGGCGAGGTTGACTGGCAGGCTGAGCTGGGCGGTGGTTATGACTTTCAAGCGCAGTCATGGCTGGTGGCTGGTGGCGTTCAGGGTCGGCTGATTAACTTTGCTGTCGATGTATCTATGAATGGTGATATTGATGGCGGCGTGGCGATTAATAGTATTGATAAGTATGAATGGCAGCCATAGTGCTGGTTTTTGTGAATAATCAGGTCTGCCTTCGAACCGGGTTTTACTGAACAGTTGGCGCTTTACTCTGTGGGAGTTGTGTAAAGCGCTAGAGATGTTTGCCCATTGCCTCTTCTGAATACCTGTTCATCAGATTCCGGTGACAGTCTTCTGTTGCAAGCCCCAGCCTGTTTTCTTTTTCATTTGTAATCCGTTTTGATTATTGCCGCGGGATGCAGTTGGTATTATCGTATGCCAACATAAAAGTGATGCAGTTCACAAAAATGATGAGTTCAGTCGATTATCAAAAAGCGGTTATCTGGAGTTTGTCGAAATTCAGTCAGCAAAAAAAGGCGGCTGATTTCTTCGACTCTTTGAAAGCTGGCCTGTGTGTTTATTCACCGGGGGCACAAAGTCTCTATGGTAAATATGATGTGTACTGGGGCACATCTCAACGGGAAAAGCTGGTAGTCATGCCGGATTTTGAGCAACACCTGTGGACTATCCAGAGGCTGGATCTTTCCGATGCCCGGCAGACGGGGATTTATCTGGTACCCGGAGAAAGTATTGGGCGTGAGGGTTTTTATCTCTCGGTGCGTGACAGCAGTAAAAAGCGGATTCTGGAAGCGGATTCTGGTGCCAGCCAAAACAGGTTTCAGCAAGATTGCCCGGTTGTTTGAGAAAAAATTCGGTCAGCCTTTCTGCCCGATTGTGACCCGGGGCGATTTAAGAGAGTTTCGTCAAAGCCATCCATATCTGCATCTGCATCATATGGATATCACCAGGATTCCGGTGGTTAGTGATCTGACAAAACGGGATGTGCTGGATATGTCCAGACAAAAGCTCTCTTCATTATTGCAGTCAGGGGGGCTTTAATTAGTCGAATTGCTGATAAATGTTATCTCTCAGGGAACAAGTATGAATTAATGTTGTCCTACAATAGGTATCTTTATTGGTAGGGAAATGCTAAATGCAGGCATCTGCTTTAAATTCCATGTCTGTTGATCAGGTCATTATGGATTATATGAAGCCCCTCGTTTCTGATTCTGCAGATTCTGAAGTGTTTTTGAACAATAAGTCAGTGACTCGTAGTGAAACCAAAAGAAGGTGCTCTGCACTACGAAGACTTAATGCGGAGTTGAAACCTGACCGTTGCTCTCACATTCGTAATCATCAAATAAAAGTTGAAGAGCAAGACGTAAAACGGTTTATACGGCAGGATCTGTCAGAAACCCCAATAGTTTCTCCCGATGAACTGTTTAAATCGCAGACTCAATGTGATGATGAGTTGGAATCTTTTCAAGAGGTCGTACAGGCTTCTCAAGGAACTTTGTATGCTGCTTCGGGTCGTAAGAGAAAGTCTGTTTATGAAACCTCTCGCACGCTTCCGGACAATAAAGCTTCGCTTGTTCTTGAAAAAGAAATAAAAGTAGCGTGGTCACCTGATGAAGATACTCTGTTGCTGGATATGGTTAATAAATATGGAGAGGAACAATGGGGTCGTATTGTTAAATGGGTTCCTGATCGAACAAATAAACAGTGCAGTGCGCATTGGTTTAATCATCTAAAGGGTAGGATAGAATGGCGAAAATCTGAAGATCAAATGATCATTGAGCTGCATAAGAAAGTGGGGAATAAATGGGGCAAAATGGCAAAGAATTACCTGAAGGGAAGAGATGAAAATGCGATTAAAAATCGCTGGGAGTCAACACTAAGGCCACAGCTTGTGGCCAAAGGCACTGGTTTCAATGTTAACCAATTATCTTGTCAATCAGGTACTATAGAGCAGAGTTTTACAAGTCCCCTCATTTCCGATGGACCTTATATAGGATTGGCCAAAGCTTCTGGGGTTTCAGCCACTATCTTTCATGAATTATCAGAAATACCTCCTCCAAAAGTGAAAGAAAAGTCACTGACTATTTATTGGAGTAACCGTATGTTGCAGCGATGGGGAGGATCTGATCAACAGGTGGCTGGACTAATAAATGATGCGTTGAAGAGGTTTGCTAGATTGAGGCCAATACAAGGAAGTTCCCGGTCAACCATTCCTCAGTTATCTCAGCAAAGAGATGAAGTGAAGCCAAAAAAGGTTATGCCGGGTGAGACTTCATTCTTTCGTTGGCAAAATGGCGTATTAACTCAAACGTCAAAAGAGACGTCTGGTAAATATACATACAGTAATAAGCATCATCAGGCAGTAACTGCTCCAAATTTTGGAGCAAGTTTTACTCAGTCTCATTTGCAACTCAGTAAGCGCACTGAGAAAAAATCAGAAGATGTAGTTTCGCTCGAAAAAAATGAGCAGTTACATGAGTTATGCACTTCGGTTAATAGAGTAAAAGATGTATTGTTTTGCAAAGCAGTATATGAAATGCCATCAAGTAACGTTGAAGAAGTGTTGCTTCATGATGTTATTCAAAGCTCCTTAGTGTTCATGGCTTTTAGTGGAAGTAAGGAAGAACGTGATAAACTTTGTCAGGCCGGAATTGACTTGCCATATAAGTTAGATTAATCAGAGCCAGAGATGAAGTTGGTATTTGGGGTCTTCCAGATAGAATTCTTGAGTATGTGCTGATGAATAAACGAGCCGCTTGAGTTTTGTTTCCAAGCGACCGTATCTTGTTTTTTAAGCTTCTGAAATCGTTTTGTTGCTTGGAGTGCCGGTTTCGTAAAAGCTCTTCATGTTGCGGCTAATCTTGGAGACAGCCCCGTTCAGTGCTTTTTTAATAAAAAGTTTATTCAGCAATTTACCAATGAAGCCGAAGCGAGTGGTATAGCTCATGGTGGTAGTAAGCCGGGTTTTATCCCCTATGGGCTGGATGCGATAAATAAAACAGGCCTCTTTAAAAGGTGCCGGAGCAGGGCCTGTTCCTTCATGCAGGCGAATAACAAATCCCCGTTTTTCTTCCCAGTGGGTGACCGTTTCATCCAGGAACTTGCCGTTTGTCCGGAACACCCGTCTGCTGGCTCCCCTGCCTTCTTTTGGCCCGGGATGTAATTCACAGCCGGTAAGGTCCGGGACGTAATTGACCGCCTGAGTGAAGTCTCTGAGAATTTCCCAGGACTGATCCAGGGGTAAGTCAATATCTATGATGCTGGTCGCTTCTGAAACCATTGTTATTATTATCCTCCACTGGCCATTGTTTATGTGTTTTCTGCTGCATTCAGGAATGCAGGCTTTTCTCCACCGCCATGAACTGTGATATCAGCACCGCTGACATAAGAAGACAGTGGTGATGCCAAGTATAGACAAGTGTCGCCTATATCGGAGGGAGTTGCCAGTCGCTGCAGGGGTACTGTTCTGGCGACACTGGCAATGCCTTCCTCATCACCATAATGCAGGTGTGCCTGTTCTGTGAGAATCAAACCGGCAGTCACGGCATTGACCCGGACTTTTGGTGCCCACTCCACCGCCAGGGATTGGGTCAGGTTTAAAAGACCTGATTTTGCGGCGCCGTAAGCTGCGGTTCCCGGAGAAGGGCGTTTGGCGCTGACGCTGCAGATGTTGATAATGATCCCTCCTTCAGCCTGTTCCTGCATGACGGCATTGGCTTTCTGGCAAAGGTTCAGTGGAGCAATCAGGTTCAGGCGAATAATTGATTCAGAAAAACGGGGGGATACCGTGGCAGCATCGGCATTGGGAGCACCGCCAGCATTGTTGACCAGAACATCCAGACGACCAAACTGTTTGATGGTGCTGCCGATCAGTTGATCGATCTGCTCCAGATCCCGTACATCACAGGGAAAGAAGACAGCAGTATTGTGATTACCTTCCGGGATTATTGCTGAAGGCAGGTTATCCGGCTCCTGACGTCCACAGATGACGACATGGGCACCCTGCTGTAAAAAACGTTCACTGATACCTTTGCCAGCACCTTTGCCACCACCGGTGACCAAAACCACTTTGCCGGTAAAATCCAGAGGGTTACTCATCACTGCCATCCCTTTTTTAGCTATGGGCATTTGTTCTTTTAATTTCGCTCTTTTAATCAGGTCTACGATGTTACTCACTGAGTCTGGGGCTGTATTAGTCTTGTTGGACGATGTTGGTCTTGCCTGCCATTGAAAAAATGCCTGACAGTAAAAAACCTTAAGCGGAGACAGATATTCCCGCTGGAAAGTGGCAAAGCTGTCCTGATCAGGTGGTAATTCCATAGTGGCTGTTTGGTGGATGCCGGGTGATCAAAGTGGCGCCCCTTTCGTATAAACAAGAAGGCATATTAACAAGAAGGAGAACGGGTAATGAGTGCAATTCCAGAGGGGCATTTTGTTCAGTTGGAAGATGGCCTGTCACTTCACTACCACGAAGCGGGTGAGGGAGAAGCCGTACTTTTCCTCCATGGCAGTGGGCCCGGTGCCAGTGGTTACAGTAACTTCAAAGGCAACTACCCGGTTTTTGCAGAAGCGGGCGTGAGAGCCATCGTTCCTGATCTTCCCGGTTATGGTCTGAGTGATAAACCGGAAACTGAATATACCCTGGACTTTTTTGTTTCGGCAGTTAAAGGACTGGTTGATCATCTGGGTATTGAGTCTGTCACGCTGGTTGGTAACTCTCTGGGTGG
This sequence comes from Endozoicomonas sp., assembly GCF_031844845.1. GTDB lineage: Bacteria > Pseudomonadota > Gammaproteobacteria > Pseudomonadales > Endozoicomonadaceae > Endozoicomonas. The sequence continues at coordinate 65,885 of NZ_JAVRMB020000305.1, read as the reverse complement.
TGCTATTGCCATCAAGTTTACTCTTGACTATCCCGAGCTGGTTACAAAACTGATTCTTATGGCACCTGGCGGCCTGATGGAAAAAGAACAGTACTTTCAGGAGATGGAAGGTATTCAGAAGATGGCTGCTGCATTTGCTTCTGGAGAGCTGAAAGAAGCCTCTGGAATGAAACGTCTGTTAGGCCTTCAGCTCTATGATGCGTCACTGGTGACGGATGAGACGGTGAATGAACGAGTTGCTGTCGTGCATGATCAGCCCACCTGTGTGCTTTCAACGATGCAGGTTCCCAATATGACTGACCGTCTTCATGAACTGCAATGCCCCATCTTTGGTATCTGGGGGATAAACGACAAATTTTGTCCATCCCGTGGGGCCGACACCATGATGAAGGCCTGCAGCAATATCCGGTTCACATTGTTAAGTGAATGTGGTCATTGGGTGATGGTTGAGCATCAGCACTGGTTCAACCGGCAATGTCTGGATTTTATCAGGCACGGCTGATGGATTGCTAACGGGTGACTCCTCGCTCCCATGCTCCGGTGTGGGAGCGTGTGGCAGGTTTTAGATTTCCACTCAGAACGAGATTGTCGCAAAAGGGAGAATTAACAACCAACCGTCATCCCCGCGCAGGCGGGGATCCACTGCTCGAGGCAGACTCCCACTCTCAAGATGGATTCCCGCCTTCGAGGCTGTCGCAAAACCCTCGTTCCCACGCTCTGCGTGGGAATGCATACGGATCTGGCCGCATGTGGAGAAACCTCTCCTTGCCCGAATCTGTGGGGGTTTCAGGCTGGTTATTCACTTGTGGCGAGTACGGTATGCATTCCCACGCAGAGCATGGGAACGAGGTTTCCGGAGGCTTTTGCGACAGCCTCCTGCGCGGGGATAACGTGTGTAGCGGGGATAACGGCTGGGTGTTAAGTCTCTCTTTTACGACGCCCTCACTAACCTTTCTGGTCTTAAGATTATGTTGGTCACAAAACAGACTTTGAAAAAAATCCCGCAATCGCTGGCCACTGATATTCTGCAGCGATATGAACAGGATCGGTCATTTCGGGCGCTGGTTTATCCGGCAATGACACCGGTGGAGCTGATCAACCTGCTGGCTCAGGAAAAAATGCAGCAGGAACTGGTGGTATTTCTGAGTCACTGCCTGCTGGCCATGGAAAGTATCTGGTGGGGTTACTTATGCATTGACTCAACAGGGCTGTCATTACCTGAAACCGAACAGAAGACGCTGGATGTGGTCAGGCGATGGCTGCATCAACCGGTGGAAGAATATCGTCGTATGGCAGAAATAGCAGCGCAGCAGGCCGGTCTGGATAACGCCTGTGGCTGGCTGGCCCAGGGGGTATTCTGGAGTGGTGGCAGCATAACGCCGGTTAATGGGCCGCAAAGCCCGGCTCCGGCATGGCTCTACGCCCATGCCGTAGCCGGTGCTATCTGTCTGGCCGCAGTGTTGCCCGATGGCCGGGAAGGGGATAAACGGTATCGGCAGTTTATTGATATGGGGATTGATCTTGCCGACGGCGGCAGGGGGAGTTAACCATGGGGCCAGCAGCCAGGGCTGGAGATATGCATATTTGTCCGATGCTGACACCGGCGGTGGTACCCATCCCCCATGTGGGCGGGCCATTGTTGCCACTGCCTTGCACGGTGCTGATCGGTGCTCTGCCTGCTGCCACCCTGGGCCAGCCCTGTCTCTGTGTGGGACCACCGGATGTGGTGATAAAAGGCAGTTTGACGGTACTGATTAATGCCCGGCCAGCGGTGCGCATGGGGGATACCACAGCTCATGGGGGAACCGTAATTATGGGATGGCCGACCGTCTTGATTGGAGGGTGATAGACGTGCGAAATCAGGTAAGGCAGCTACAATGGACTGACAAATAACCCAGGTCAGATAGCTTATGCAAATTCTGATTCTCAGTATTCCTTCAGGGGAACAGGTCACCTCACTTCGTTATGATATCGATACGGAAGCACTGTTAGGTTTGGGTCGCGGTTGCCAGATACTTCTGCCGGATCAGAAAGGCAATATTGATGAACGCCATGCCCGTATCTATCAGGAGGATGAGCAATGGTATTTGGAAAACCTGTCGTCCAGAGAGCTGAGGGTCAATACGACCGTTATGCCTCCACAGCAGGGTAAACGTCATCTGTTGAGTGATGGGGATATGATTTACTGTGGTGATTACTGCCTGATGGCCTGCGACTTCTCGCCGTGGCAGGAGAAACCCGTGGCGACCCTGCCAGCTCAGGAAGGCACCGGAGAAACAGAGCCGGAGGAGTATTGTCCGATACCGTCAGTTGGCTCTTTATCTGCTGAAGGCTCTTTATCTGCTGAAGGCTCTTTACCTCTTGAAGGTGCTCCTGCGACAGAGCATCTGGACGATCCGTTTCTGCAACATGAAATTCAGCAGCAGGTTTTTACGGTATCTGCTGCCTCTCAGGATGAACCGAAGCAGCAGGCTGAGGCTCTGTTTGCTAATTTTACCGTTGAGATTTCTGACACTGCCACCTATCAGGCAACCCCACTGATTGATGTATTGGCCAGAGCCAATGAAGATGAAGAGGATGACTGGAGCATAAGCCGGAATCTCAGGTTATCACCGGTGCCACCGGCGAAAGAACGTGCAGTCACCAGCGGCCCTGTGAGCGAACCAGTCTCCCCGGATCCGGACCACCAGAGTGAACTATCTCAGGTTGAAGCATGGCGACCAGCGGATCTTCTGAACCAGCAGGCGGTTATTGATGCCATACTGGAGGCTCTGGAATTAATGCTGGCCGACTTTTCGCCGGATAATCTCGAACAGCTGTTAAGTCCGGTGGATCAAGCTCAACAGCCCCCGGGGCCATCGGGTTCGTCCCGAACATCCAGCCCGGATTTCTGGCAGCACTATCAGAGTTTCTATCGCTGCCTTATGCATGGGAAACACTATCGTGAGCTTTTTCTGCAACGACTGAGTAATGTGTTGAACCGGTAGACAGTGACCTTATGAATATTTCCATCCTTATCCTGCTGATCATGGTGTTAACCGGCTGCTCCCGCAGTGAGGTTCAGCCAGAGCCTGAAACGCTATTATCACTGACGATTATCGCCGGCAGTGAAATCAATAGTGGTTCCGATATCAATAGCACTACTCTTCAGGGCGGCGGGGCCGACGCGGCACCTTTGCAGTTGCGGATGTACGAACTGCAAAGTACCGAACTTTTTGCCAATGCTGATTTTCTGGATATCTACCTGCAGGATTCGGCAACCCTGCAGAGTTCGCTGATAAAAAAACACCGGCTGCCCACTGTCTGGCCGGATACGGGAAGCCAGCTGACCTGGCAATTGGACAGGGCAACACGATTTATCGCCATTTTCGCCGAGTTTGCCAATTATGAGTCAGCCATTACGTCGGCGCTGGCACCGATTGTACCCGGCACCAGTAACCGGATGATTTTACAGATCAACGGGAATCACCTTCGTCTCTCAGTGGAACCAAGGCTTTTTATAGCGCTCGTTAAAGAGCATCTCCCAGAGAAACAGCCCCATGGATCACAGCTTTGATAAAGCCGTCTGGCTTGAGGGGATATTTCTCAGCCCCCAGCATTTCCAACAGCAGGAGCGATACCTTGAACGGTATAACCGACAACTGTTTAATCTCTATGCGCCGGGAAAAGCCGGTTTTACCGCTCTGGGCATTGATAATGAACAGCTCAGGGCGGGCAAACTGTTTATCCGTGAAGCCCGCGGATTGTTTCCCGATGGTACGCCCTTTGAATTATCGGCCTCCCTGTCCCTGAATCTGGACAGCAGCCATCGGGGAGGCGCCGTCTATCTGGCCATTCCCCTGGATAAGCCGGGTTGTGTCAACACGGCGCCGGAAGAAAAAATGACCAGGGCGATTCGTTATATCAGCTCTGCCCACAGTGTTTATGATGGGACTGACCAGAAAAATGAACCGGTGCAGCTGGAGCTGTCCCGGCTGAATCCTGGCCTGATGGTTGAGGGCGAGGTGCTGGATGATTATTCAACCCTGATGGTTGCCCGTATTCAGGAGTATCACCCGGATGGCGAGGTGATCCTTGATAGTACCTTTATTCCCCGTTGTCTCGATTACCGTGTCTCCCGCTATCTGCTTGAACAGATCCAGAATCTGAGGGCCATGGTCAGGCAACGGGCGTCGGTTATTGCTACTCAGATCGGGGTTGAAGGACAGCAGAAAAGTTATCAGACCCTGCAGATTGAATATCTGTGGCTGCAGGCGCTTAATCGCCATGGTGCCTGGCTGAAGCTGGTGGAAAAGCAGTCGGGTATTTCTGCCTGCGAGCTTTACCGCCTGTTGGCCATTATAGCGGCTGACCTGGCCACATTTACCACGACACTGGCACCGGAATTCCCTGATTTTAATGAGCTGGAGATTTATGCCTCCTTCGCCCCGGTGCTGTCCAGCCTGTTACTGAATCTGCGGCAGGCCAGTAAGGATAAGGTGGTCAAGCTCAGCTGGGATACCCGATTATTTAAACTTCGTCGTCTTCTGCGTACCCGGGTTGACGACCGGACCCTGTTTAATGACGGTCGGTTTATTCTTTCGGTGTCGTCCAGCCTGAGCCAGTCCCGGACCCGTATGGTATTTATCAACGCTGCCAAACTGTGCGGTCATAACCGTATTGCCGAGCGGGTTCGCAATGCCCTGACAGCGGTTCCCATCAGCGCCATGGCAGGACCGCCCATTGAACTGAGGGCAAAGGCCAACACGGTCTATTTTGAAATTGATACTGACAATGAACTCTGGCAGGAAATGGTGCGAACCCATGATCTGCTGGCCCTTCATGTGGATGAACAGATGCCGGATGACACGGTCATCAACTGTTTTGTAATCAGGTAATCTTGGTAATCAGGTAACGCCATATGACTCCGTCCAGTAGCGGAAATGAGGCTGCCAGTGCTGATAGTCGGGAAAAGGGTGAAGAAGCACTGCGTGATAACTTTCGTGATGAGAGCACCCTGTTCCGTAACTTCAATATCAGCAGCAATACTCTAATCAACCTGTCGGCAGAATTGCTGGCAATTCTCACCACGCTTTCACAGCAGCAGGAACCCGGGAATCTGCCGGAACTGCATCAGTACCTGCTCAGGAGTATTAGCGAACTCCATAACCAGGGGCTGAACGCAGGCTACCCGCCCCGGATGATGGAAAAAACCTGTTATGCCCTCTGTGCTGCCTTTGATGAGGAGGTTATGAACACCGCCTGGGGGCAGGCGGGCTGCTGGGAAAACCACAGTTTGGTGGCCCAGCTTTTTCAGCAGCGCAATGCCGGTGAAGTGTTTTTTGTCCTGCTGGAACAGGCGCGGCAGAACGCGCCCAAAATGATCGACTTTATTGAACTCCTCTATTTACTGTTGCGCCTGGGGTTCTGCGGTCGCTATCAGAATACCGATAAACATGAGCTGGCAAAGCTGGCGGATAATCTCTATCAGGAGATTCGCGAGCATCAGAAACCCGGGGAACAACAGGCCCTGCCAATTCTCAGCGCCCCCTGGCGACCATTGAAAGTTATTCGGGTTCGGTATTATCTGCCGGTGGTTGTGCTTATTCTCGGGCTGTCAGGTATTGCCAGTCATTTCTGGATACAGCATATCAACCGTACCTATACCGGGCTCAGTGATCTGCAGCGGGAGCAGGTTCAGGCAACGCCTGTGCAACTGTCCACGTCGCTGATCCATTCTCTTGCAAATCCGGGCAGCACGTCCAAACCCCATAAAAAACCATGACCAAATCAATCTTTATTCCTGCATTAATTGTCACATTACTGTCGGCGACGTTGTTATTACTGGTTTGGCTGGCACCCCTGATCAGCAGCGAGGTATTTGTATGGCTGACCACCCGCTGGCAGTGGACACTGACGTTTATTATTGTGCTGGCCTGCTGTCTGATGCTCTGGAAAATCCTGCGTCGTCGACCAGCCAGGGCTCATGCCAGCCTTGCTTCCGAAGACGCAATTTTTGAGGAAGATAAGCTTCAGTACAAACAACAGTTGATGGATGACTGGAACCACCTCTGGAAAATACTGACCAGCCGTCATGGCAGCACACCCTACACACTGGCATGGTTAATGATGGTGGGTACCGATGGTTCCGGGAAATCCAGTTGGCTTATTGATGCCGGGTTTGAGAAGGTGATCGCCGGATCACCCAAGCAAAAGTCCAGCATTGTCTTCTGGCTGGGTGAACACGCCGTGATTGTTGAACTGGCCGGCCATTACTACACCCGGGATAAAGAACAGCTGGATGAATTTCTCTGGAACCACCTGCTGGAGTTGATCAGGAAAAAACGTCCCCGCCGGCCAATCAACGGTATCCTGGCCACGCTCTCTACCGAACAGCTGATTATGCGCAATCCCAATGGCCTGCTGGAGCAGGCACGGCAGTTGCGCTGGCGGTTATTGGCGCTTAACCGTCATTTTGTGAATACCTTCCCGGTCTGGGTTTTATTGACCCAGGCTGACCGACTGAATGGCTTTATGGAAATGTTCCGTCGTATGAATAGTCAACGACAGATGTTTCCCTTCGGTTTCTATCTTCAGGAAGGATACCATCCCGACCAGTTTCGGGAGGCCTTTGACCTCTGCCATAAAGAGCTGTCCGATGCGCTGTTTGATGGTATCCACCCCGAGAAAGACGGCAATGCCCGGCAGGCCCAGGTCCGCTATGTTTTACAGTTCAGGTTACTGGGAGAACGGCTGCACTTTTTTTGTGATGAGATTTTTCAGTCCCGCTATGGTGTCTCTTCCCCGGAGCTGAAGGGGGTTTGGTTCAGTTCCTGTGGCCAGCATGGTGACAGTATTAATCTGCTGGCCTCAGAGGTGGCACGGCTGCATGGTTTTAAGGCGCAGCCTGTGCAGCCACAGATTCCCGATAACCAGAGTTATTTCAGTCAGAAGTTTTTCAACAGAATTCTGTTTAATGATATGGGGAACGTGAGGGAGAACCCCATAGCCAGAAAGCTCTGGCTGGCCCGGATCTCCCTGGCGTCAGGAGCTCTGGCGGCGGTTCTGATTGCTGGGCTGACTTTTTGCTGGTGGCAGATTCAATACAATGAACAACTGCTGGCGCAGCAGAAAATGATCATCAATGATTATCAGCACTCAATCCAGCAGCTGGTGGCACCCGGAGATAGCATCCCGGCCAGCGATGTGGTTCAGCTGTTGGCTGGTCTTCAGTTATTGAACCGGCTTTACCAGCAGTCTTCCCGGTGGATGTACCACGGTGGCCTGCTGGACTGGAATACGGCCAGGAATATTCAGGCATTTTACCAACAGCAGCTGCGACAATATTTATGGATGCCCCTGGTACAACGCTTTCATGATCGGTTGCAGATGGCGGTAACACTGCACAGTGATCAACTGTTTGATGATCTGCAATATTACCTGATGCTGTTTGATCCGAAGATTCGGGATACCGGGCTGTTACAGAGCCATATCCGGAATGTGCTGCTGGCGGATCCGGGGGAGGAGGCAGGCAAGCAGCTTGACAGCTTGCTGGTGGATATCTGGCGTCTGGAAGGCATCAGAAATATAGCAAAGATTCTGCCGGATCAGGCACTGACCGAGCGGGCCAGGGAGGTGCTGTCCACCCAGCCTCCTGAGCGTCTGGTGTACGACCATCTTCGTCGGCTGCGGCAATTCAGCGGGGTTCTGAATGCCCGGGAGCTGTTTGGCAATGAGTTCGCCAGTCTGTTTACTGTTGCAACGGACGGTGATAATGCCGAAATTGCCCGGTTCTACACACGAAGCATCTATACCCGGCTGAACCTCTCGGCAACATCGCCGTTATTGAAACGGGAAATCATCAGCCTGAATCGGATTCAGAAGGGGGAATCCCAGGTGTCGGTGATTGAGCTGGCGAGAATCAGTCGACGGATCCGGGCGTTTTATTTCCGGGACTATATCCGTACCTGGGATAATCTGATCAACCGTATCCGGTTGCAACCAGCCAGCAGCCTTGACCAGGTCGAGCAGCAGACCAATCTGTTGGCCAGAGAGGGGGCGGCACTGCAGAGTCTGTTGAATGTGGTCGCCAGTGAGACATCACTGGCAGAAGAACCGTCAGCCCCGGACGCCATTGCCATGGGGCGGCAGGCCAGCAACATCCCGGCTCCCGCCGCTGTCCGGAAAACCACCCGTATAGTCAATCAGGCGACCCGGTTGTTGCCGGTCAGGTCAGCCAGAAAAGTTGCCCCGGATAATCCGGCCATTGTTAACGAGGCTTTTGCCGAATACACCGGCTATGCTGCCGACCTGCAAAGTCGGCTATCCCCGGTTCTGGATCAGCTGTTGCAGGAGCTGCAGGCTATTAACGGACATTTTGACCCGGATCTTGCCCTGTACCAGCTGGCAGTCAACGTGATGACCAATAACCAGAATATCCTGCAGGAACTGTGGTATCAGGCGGCCAGTGATGATACCCGGGCTGGTTACTGGCTCAACCAGTTGGCCGGGGAGGTGTGGACCAGAGCAATAGCCGGCGCTGGTCGTTATTGTCAGAGGCGTTGGCAGCAGGAGGTTTATCCATTCTGGAATCAGCATCTTCGTCACCGCTTCCCTATGTCATCAGGAACCAACAGTGATAGTCAGCCCGCTGACTTCACTGAGTTTTTCAAACCGAAGGGGGTGCTGGATAATTTCGGTGTCATTCTGATGCCATTTCTGCAGAAAGAGAGCACTGGCGGGCAGTTGAAAACCGTGAAAGGGCAGCAGTTGCCGGTGAGCCGCACCCTGTTGCGTCAGCTGGATAATGCCCGTCAACTGCAACAGCAGCTGTTAAATGCTGATGGTTCACTTCAGGTTAATTACCAGATGCGCAGCCTTGAACTGAGTGCCCGGGCATCGGAGTTTTCCCTCAGGGACAGTAATGGCCGCTTTGTCTATCGCCATGGTCCCCGGCTCTGGCAAAAGCGACAGTGGCCCGGTAATGAGTCAGAGCAGTTTATTGTTACTATCAGCGACGATTCAGTGGTTTTGACACAGCAGAGTTACACCGGTCCCTGGGCCTGGCTGCGGTTTGTCTTTGCTTGTGACCAGTGGCAGACCGATAACCGGGTTGAACTGCTCTATAACAGCAAGGGCTACCGTGCTCAGCTTGAGTTAGAGATGGAGCGGAGGGGGAATCCTTTCAGCCCGACGCTGTATGGCAGGATTCAGCTGCCTGAAATCATTATCAGGACTGAATCCAGATGATCAGAGGGGAGAGGGCAGGCCGCTGTTGAGATAAGCGGACCTGATCCTTTTCAGGGGGGTTACCCCTGATAACGTTCAAATACCAGGGAGGCGTTAGTACCACCAAAACCAAAGCTGTTGGACATAACCCGGTTCAGGGTTTGTTCACGGGCTTCACCCACCAGAATTGGCAGGTTGGTTGCCGCTTCATCAAGCTTCTGGATGTTGGCAGAGGCGGTGATAAAGTTATGCTTCATCATCAGCAGGCAGTAAATGGCTTCCTGAACGCCAGCTGCACCGAGAGAGTGCCCGGAGAGCGATTTAGTCGAGCTGACCACAGGCATCTGGTCGCCAAACACTTCAATGAGTGCTTTCAATTCTGCAACATCACCTACCGGCGTACTGGTACCGTGAGTGTTGATGTAATCAATGGGCTCTTTAAGGCTTTCCATTGCCACGCGCATGCAGCGGGCAGCACCTTCACCGGACGGGGCAACCATATCGTAGCCATCGGAAGTTGCACCATAGCCAGTAATTTCTGCATAGATTTTGGCGCCACGGGCTTTGGCGTGCTCCAGTTCTTCAACAACGATCATGCCACCGCCGCCGGCGATAACAAAACCATCACGGTCAGCATCATAAGCACGGGAAGCCTGTTGAGGCGTTTCGTTATATTTGGTGCTCAACGCGCCCATGGCATCAAACAGGCCGGTCTGGGTCCAATGCTCTTCTTCACCACCGCCAGCAAATACGATGTCCTGCTTGCCCAGCTGGATCTGTTCGATAGCATTGCCTATGCAGTGTGCACTGGTGGCACAGGCCGAGGTGATGGAATAGTTAACACCCTTGATCTTAAAGGGAGTAGCAAGACAGGCAGAGACCGTACTGCCCATGGTGCGGGTGACGCGATAAGGACCGACTCGTTTGACACCTTTTTCTCTCATGATGTCTGCAGAGTCGACAATGTTTTCTGAGGACGCGCCACCGGATGCGGCAATCAGACCTGTGCGAGGATTGGATACCTGCTCTTCAGTCAGTCCTGCATCTTCGATTGCCTGCTTCATGGCAATATAGGCGTAGGCAGCGGCGTTACCCATAAATCGCAGGGTTTTGCGGTCAATAAACTGCGTGAAATCGATATCTACTGTGCCGGATACCTGGCTGCGGAAACCATGCTCCCTGTAGCTTTCATTAAAGCGAATGCCGGAGCGCCCATGTTTAAGACTGTCAGCAACCTCGTCCTGGGTAATGCCCAGACAGGATGTGATGCCAATCCCTGTAACTACAACACGTTTCATTGATGTCAACCTGAATAGCCCATTTAGTCAGAAAAATCAGAGTCAGAAAGAATCGGTATTCTGGAAAAGACCAACCCGCAGACCTTCTGCTTTGTAAATTTCCCGATCATCAACACTGACCGTTCCGTCAGCAATACCCAGAACCAGTTTACGTGCGATGATACGTTTAATATCGATACGATAAGTCACTTTTTTGCTGGTGGGTAGAATCTGGCCGGTGAATTTCAAGTCACCACTGCCCAGGGCGCGTCCACGACCCGGATTACCCATCCATCCCAGGTAGAAACCAACCAGCTGCCACATGGCGTCAAGGCCAAGACAACCCGGCATCACCGGGTCACCGGGAAAGTGGCAGGCGAAGAACCAGAGATCCGGGTTGATATCCAGCTCGGCAATAATTTCGCCTTTTCCATAGGCGCCACCTTCTTCAGAAATATGAACAATGCGGTCCAGCATCAGCATATTGGGTGCAGGTAGTTGAGCATTGCCAGGACCAAAGAGTTCGCCCTGTGAACAGCGCAACAAATCTTCTTTACTGAAAGATGCTTGTTGAAAATCAGGTTTAAAAGGTTGCTTCATTAGCTTATTGGTTCCTGGAAGGTCCAGCACCTGCATGGCATCAGGCCAGTCATGACACCTGGAAAGCCGATACTCTGATCAGGACATCCCTGCCGATATGGCGTTCATATCAGGGTCTGATGACCCCACTTATACCCTGACAGTCTTGCAAAATGCATTACTATCGTTCCGGAGCTGAACTATACCATTGCTGTTTATCTGTCATAGTGCTGTTGGCCTGTTTGTAACAAAAAGACAACACTGCACCGCCGAAAAGGCAGACAATGATAATTTTCGTAGCATTTTATTACCAGAAGGCCGTTGGGCATTAGACTTGTTGCAAAACTGGCATGATCCACAAAAGTTAAAGGTAATACAGTCGGGGGGGGTTTGCTAGCTATGCAACGGATAATCTATTTTTTTGCTTCCGGTGTGTCTGAACTGTGCCACCGGATCTGGGAGTGTGATTAAATACGGTTTTTACTATACAGCAGCTCGTGGTGTCCCGGTCTCTGTCGACTGCCTTGTGTCGGCACAGACCAGTACCCGTATTATTGAGCGTGTAACTCAGGATTAACAACATGACCGACAGGCCAGATAGCACGGCTGAGCATGGTGGTGCCAGTGACTATACCATCGCTGTTCTTGGTGGTGGCAGTTTTGGAACGGCCCTGGCTGATATCTCTGCCACCAATGGGCACCGGGTAAAACTCTGGATGAGGGATGCAGAACAGGTTAGGAGCATTAATGATGATCATGTCAATGCCAGATACCTTCCGGAGTTTAACATTCATCCATCGGTCACTGCAGACACGGATCTTGCGGCTGTAGTCTCAGATGCTGATATCGTTTTTATTGCCATTCCCAGCAAGTCCTTCAGAGAAGTGGTAAAAAAAACCGGGGGATTACTCTCAGGCAAGATAGTGATCAGTACCACCAAAGGTATTGAGTCAGTCACCTTTGACCTGATGAGTCAGATTTTGCATGAGGAGCTGGATGATGCCCGAATTGGCGTGCTCAGTGGCCCCAATCTGGCTCGTGAGATTGTCGCCAAGGCGTTAACGGCCACGGTTATTGCCAGTGAAGATGAAGACTTGTGTCAGATGGTCCAGTCTGTTTTGCACTGTGACTATTTCAGGGTTTACTCCAACACGGATGTGTATGGGGTTGAGCTGGCGGGTGCCCTGAAGAATATTTATGCCATTGTTTCCGGAATGGGTGCTGCGCTGGGAATGGGTGAAAATACCAAGAGTATGTTGATCACCCGGAGTCTTGCGGAAATGAGTCGCTTTGCGGTCACCCTTGGGGCCAACCCAATGACGTTTCTGGGGCTGGCCGGCGTCGGTGATCTGGTGGCTACCTGTACGTCTGATTTAAGTCGTAACTTTCGTGTGGGTTATGCCCTTGGGGAAGGCTTTTCACTGGAAGAAGCCGAGTCAAGACTCGGGCAGGTTGCCGAAGGGGTTAATACGCTTAAGCAGGTGAAGCAAAAAGCCGATGAACTGGGGGTGTACATGCCTCTGGTGGATGGATTATACAGTATCATTTTTGAAGGTAATGGGATTGATGCCCTGGTCAAGGGGATGATGCTCAGGGAACAGAAAACGGATGTGGAATTTATGTCCAGATGATTGATGTAAAGATCATGGCTATTGAGGCTGGATCTGGCATTTACTTTGGCAATTTTTTGGAGAAGAGTGGAGAAGATCAATGGATGAGAAGGTTGTTAATAATCTGAAATCGGAGTCTCGCTGGTTGAGACTTGTGTTTATGGTTGGCTTTGGAATTGTCGCCTATCTTGCGGCATTTCTGGTGATGTTGCTCGCACTGGTACAGGCTGTTCATGGCTTTTGTATGGGTGAGCCCAATGAGCGTCTGTTGAAATTCAGTGGGGGTGTTAACCAGTTTATCTATCAGATTGCCGGGTTCCTGACCTATAACACTGAGGTAAAGCCTTATCCGTTCTCGGACTGGCCTCAGTCATCAAGCTGTGCAGACAAGGCCTCCAGTGAATCGGATAACGGTTAACCATGAAACTTATCATTATGCGCCATGGTGAGGCTTCATGGTCGGCACCGTCTGATATGGAAAGGGTACTGACTGACCAGGGTGTTCGAGAGGTGTCCAGTACGGTTGCCTCCCTGGCAACTCAGAAGGTTGACCGGATTTTTGCCAGCCCTTATTTGAGGGCTCAGCAAACTGCCCGGATTGCCGCCGGGGCTTTAGGGTGTGAAGTGGAAACGCTTCCCGGGCTGGAGCCTGATGGTAATCCTCAGGCGCTATTACCGATGTTGCCTGAGGCGGGTGTTATTCTGCTGGCCAGTCATATGCCCATGGTAGGTTGTTTATCGGGCCTGTTGTGTGATGGAACTCCTCGATCAGGTCCATCCTTTCAAACGGGGATGGCTTTGATTCTGGAGATGGATATCCTTGCTCCCGGTATGGCTCAAGTCCTCGAACGCATAATGCCTTAGGAACTGTCCCGAAATAATTTGCCTGTTTTCGCCGCCCGCCACCTGCCGCCCGAAAAAGATAAGATGCATGCTTTTACGGGCAGCGGGTGGCGGAAAACGCCTCGTTCAGAGTGAACGGAAACTGAGTTCAAAATGGGTAAGTTATTTTAGGGTAAATCCTTAGTCGAAAGCCTTCGGGAAGCTGCGATTAAGAATATACTATCGTCATTTCCGCGAAGAAGGTTGTCGCAAAAGGGAGAATTAACACCCAACCGTCATCCCCGTGAAGGCGGGGATCCACTGCTCGGGATAGACTCCACTTTCGAGATGGATTCCTGCCTTCGAGGTTGTCGCAAAAGGTTGACCCTCCGTCTTTCCCGCGCAGGAGGCTGTCGCAAAACCCACCAGGAACCTCGCTCCCACGCAGAGCGTGGGAGCGAGGAGGGTTTTGCGACAACCGCCTTCGCGAGGATGACGGTCGGGGGCTGTTTTGCCCTTTTGCGACACCCTCCTTCGCGGGAAAGACGACAGTAGTATAAATCGGCATTGAAGACCTTTTGCAACACCCGCCTTCGCGAGAATGACAGAGGGCTGGTAGTTTCTACAATGCCACTTCCCTTAAACTTCTTATCCTTTCAAATGCGATGTCATTAGACCTTGGGTTCGAATATTGTTGCGGGAAATTCTGTTGTTTTCCGCAATATATAAGTTGATTTAGCGTCTCTTGCAACTCTGTCCTGGACGATAGCTTCGAAGCTATTTAGCTCTCCGCTGATTTTTAAATGAACTTTTTTGGTGCCATCTAATCTAACGATGCTCATGTCCCATATACTGGCGCTTAAGACAGGGAAAGGGTTTGTAGGAATAGGCAGGGAGAAAGTACGGTGGCGACACGTTATATTAGCCTCAGAGGCATTCTGGTCTGCGCAATAGCAGCCTTATTCTGCTCATATCAATTCATGTTGCAGGGGGCGCCATCGGTTATGGTTCCCCAGCTGATGGCTGCCTTCGATCTGGATGTGGCTGGTATTGGCTGGCTAACCAGTAGTTTTGTTTATCTCTATCTGTTGTTTCAGGTCCCTGGTGGCTATCTGGCCGATCGCTGTAATGCACGGGTATTATTGGTGATCTGCAGCTTGCTGATGGCGGTTGCCTGTTACTGGTTCAGTGTCTCTGAAGGCATGTTGTCCGCCATTTCATCCCGGGCATTTATGGGGATTGTTACCTCACCGGTGATCGTGGTTTGTATGACGCTGGCAAGCCGTTGGTTTCCCGAACGCTACTTTCCGACACTGGCTGGGCTGATTGAAGCTTTTGGCATGATCGGTGGTGGGATTGGCCCGCTGGTATTACCCAACCTTATGGACGCTTATGGCTGGCAGGGAGCAATGCGGGTAGTTGCCTGCTTTGGGATTGTGCTGGCTGTCATTATTGCGATTTTTGTCAAAAATACGCCCGCTGTATCAGAGAGTGATGTCAAACTGCATGAAGTCACTTTCGATGATGCTTCTGAAAGTGGGAGCAACCGTAAAGCGTCTTCGAACAGACTCTCCTTCATTCTGTGCTGCATGTATGGTTTTGGTCTCTTTGCGGTGATTACCAGTTTTGCCGGGTTGTGGGGGATTCCTTTCTTCTATGAGCGCTTTCCGGGAGAGCAGGAAGCGGTTGCTGATATGGTTGCTCTGATATTTATCGGTACTGCTATCGGTGCCCCTTTGCTTGGCTGGCTGGCGTGCCGGGTCAGTTCGACTCGGAAAATAATGGTGATTTGTGCTGCGATTTCCCCGATTTTATTCAGTGTGCTGATTTTTCTTCCAGGTTCGATGCCCATTATGGCTTTCTTTTGCTTTATGGCAGGTTTTAGCAGTGGGGGATATATTCTGGCATTTTCTGTGGTTAAAAAAATCAGTAATCCCGCAAGAGTGGGGATTTTGCTCGCTGTCACCAACGGCTCTATGTTGTTGGCTGCTCCTGTAATGCAGCCGCTGATTGGTTTTATCCTGGAAAGTATTGGGCATGATGGGTTGAGTGCTTTATCGATTCAGGACTATCAGGTTGCCTTTCTGCCACTGCTGGTCTGTCAATTATTGGCTCTGGTGGTGGCGATTTTCTTGAAAGAGGGCTTCAAAAAACAGTGAATGATCTATCCATTCACTGTTGATGTCGCTATTCTAGCCCGTTTTATTGAATGTTTTTCAGCTGATAAACCTCTGCCTCTATTCATTTATATTGGCGAAGGTGGTCTGTACATTTTATTTCGAAAGTGCCGCTTTGGTTTCTGCCAGTATTTTCATTGGTCGGGGAAGGCGGTTCTTTCAGCTCATGGCTGTTTGGATGGATAATGCCGTTACTTAGATTCGAAAAGGTCAGTCTGGCCTATGGTGATCAACCTCTGTTGGATCATGCGGAGTTTCAGATCCGTAAAGGTGAAAGAGTTTGCTTGATGGGGCGTAATGGTGCCGGTAAGTCCACCATGATGAAACTGCTCTCCGGGGCTACTTTGCCTGATGAAGGAACGCTCTGGCGTAAACCCGGGCTAAAGGTGGGCGTACTGAATCAGGATCTCCCTGATCAGGATGAGAAGAAAGTCTATGATGTGGTGGCTTCGGGCCTTGAAGCCGTTGGTGATCTGATCAGCCGTTACCACAGCCTGTCCATGAATATCAGCACCGACGCGGATATGAAGGCCCTGGAAAAGGTACAGCATCAGCTGGAGTCGGTGGATGGCTGGAGCCTGAGCCTGAAAATAGATACGGTTATCAAGAAGCTTGGCTTACCGGCAGAAAAACAGATGAAAGAGTTATCTGGTGGCTGGCGTCGTCGGGTAGAACTGGCCAGGGCGCTGGTGGGTGATCCCGATCTGTTGTTGCTGGATGAGCCAACTAACCATTTGGATATTATTGCCATTGACTGGCTTGAGAAGCAGCTTAAGGATTTCTCCGGGGCATTGCTTTTTATTACCCACGACCGTTCATTTCTGCAGTCACTGGCGACGCGTATTATCGAGCTGGATCGAGGGAAGCTGACCAGCTGGGAATGTGATTATGTCACCTTCCTGGAGCGTAAAGCTCATGCCCTTGAGGTTGAGTCTGAGCAAAATGCGTTGTTTGATAAAAAGCTGGCGCTGGAAGAGGTCTGGATTCGTCAGGGCATTAAAGCCCGTCGTACCCGTAATGAAGGCCGGGTTCGTGATCTGGAAAAGCTCAGAGTGGAACGTAGTCAGCGTCGCGAAGTTCAAGGCAATGCCAGCTTTGGGCTGGAGCAGGGAGAGTCATCTGGCAAGTTAGTGCTGGAAGTGAAGAATGTCTCCCAGTCATTTGATAATCATACGGTTATCAAAGACTTTAGTCTTCGTCTTATGCGTGGAGACAAGATTGGCCTGATTGGTGCGAACGGGGCAGGGAAGTCAACGTTGCTCAGTATTCTTCTGGGTAATCTGAACCCTGAGTCGGGTTCCGTAAAAATGGGAACCAAGATTGAAGTGGCCTATTTTGACCAGTTGAGAAATCAGCTGGATCTTGAGAAAACGGTGATTGATAACGTGGCCGAGGGCCGTGAGAGCATCACCATTAACGGTGTCAGTCGTCATATTATTAGCTACCTGGGTGATTTCCTGTTTCCGCCCGGACGCTGCCGTGTTCCGGTTAAGGCGTTATCCGGAGGGGAGCGTAATCGACTGCTGTTGGCGCGTTTATTTAGTAAGCCCTCCAACCTGTTGGTAATGGACGAACCGACTAATGATCTGGATATTGAAACGCTGGAACTGCTTGAATCATTACTGGTTGAGTTTACTGGCACAATGTTATTAGTCAGTCACGATAGAACGTTCCTGGATAATGTGGTTTCCAGTTCGCTGGTGTTTGAGCCGGGTGGTCATGTAAGTGATTACGTGGGTGGATTTGAGGATTGGCTGCGGCAGGGTGGTGCCATTTCTCAACTGGTTGCTGATGCTGGTGCGACCAAAAAAGGAGACAAAGCAAAGCAGGTAGCGGCTCCATCAGGAACTGAAAATAAGCCAGCTAAAAAGAAACTCAGTTATAAACTTCAGCGTGAACTGGAGACTTTGCCTGACGAAATTGAGGCGCTTGAGGAAGAGCTGACAAACCTGGAGGCAAAAATGGCTGAGTCGGATTTTTACCTGGGAGAGAAGGACGCGGTTCAGACAGTCCTGGACAGGCTGGCAGAGCTCAATGAGTTGATCGAAGCGAAAATGGAACGCTGGGAAGAACTGGATAATATGTAAAGCTCTGAATAAAGCCACAGGTTGTACAACCTGTGGCTTTGCGTTGCAAAAGATCAACTATCGTTTTTACCCACTCTTACTGCCAGTACGTCACAGCTGGCGCCATGAAGAATACTGGTTGATGTAGAGCCAAGAATCAGAGCCAGTCCATGACGACCATGGCTGCCAACCACAATCAAATCAATATCAGACTCTTCTGCAATTCGGTGAACTTCCCGTTCAGGCCGTCCATAGACCACATGTTGCTCACCATTCTTTAGCTGGATTGACTCAGCCAGACGGGATATACGCTCTCTTGCCTGTTCAGTGATCTCATCCTGCAGTGTTGTGAGATCGAGGGGGATGTCACTGCCATAAGCAACACTCAGCGGTTCTACAACATGAACCATGGTGAGTTTGGCCTGGTTTTTTTCAGCAATGGATTTGGCTTTTTCGAGCACATCATCGGCTTCGTCGGACAAATCAATCGCAACAAGAATGTGCTTGTAGAGGCTCATAAGCTGTCTTCCTTCTTCTCTTCCTTCTTCAATAAATGCAAAAAGTGATCCGCCCGTTTTCTAACACCTGGATGGCCAGACCGCTGTCGCGATTTCCTCAGTACAATCCGTCGGATGGTTTGAATGTTTCAGGGCTTATCCGAAACCTACTCAAGCCACGGCACCTCAATTGTAAGGCCAATTATGGTTTTATTCATGGTTTTATTCGCTCTCTGTCGGGTAATTATCAGAAATAATGATCCAGATTCTGACGGTGAAAGTTCGTGCCTGTATTCCTGCATGGAAGGTCTTGTGTAAGTATGGGAAAAGGTGGCATCTTCATAGCCTTGCAGGCTTGACTTTAAACACCATTTCACAGAAGGTGGGCACTAAATTCAAACAAGTGTATGAATTTGCAGGAAAGAGCTTGGTTTCTGCCCGGAGCAAGTAAGGCAGACTTAAGTCCGACAGGCTCCTGTGTAAAGTCAGGAAGTAAAGCAATAATAATGAGATAGCTGCCATAGTTAATGTCTGATAGAGGTTGAGTCTGTTTAATAGACCGCACTCACCACTGATCTATGGTTTGCCTGTCTATCTTCAATCCGAAAGGAGAAGTTCATGATCTACCAGGGGAAGGCGTTTCAGGTTCTGCCTGTGGAAAATGGTATCGCGGAACTGCAGTTCAATCTCGACGGGGAAAGCGTCAATAAATTCAGCCGTTCTGCCATTGAAGATCTGGCTGCAGCGCTGGATGCTATTCGGTCTGATAAGAGTATCAAAGGTCTGGTGCTGACCAGTGGCAAGGACGTTTTTATCGTTGGTGCTGATATCAATGAGTTCACCCAGACCTTCAAACAGGACGATGAAACCATATTTACCGAGTTGATGTCGGTGAACAAAGTATTCTCTGGTTTCGAAGATCTCGATATACCAACAGTGGCAGCCATTAACGGTATCGCTTTGGGAGGCGGCTTTGAAATTTGCCTCTGTGCTGATTACCGGGTGCTGTCTACGGAAGCAAAAGTTGGCTTGCCTGAAGTCAAACTGGGCATTTATCCCGGGTGGGGTGGAACGGTAAGGCTGCCTCGTCTGATTGGTGCAGACAATGCGGTGGAATGGATTGCCAGTGGCAAGGAATTCCGCCCTGATGCCGCTTTGAAAGTAGGTGCGGTTGATGCGGTCGTTGCTCCGGAGAAACTGAAAGACTCTGCAGTTGCGCTGGTGCGCAGCTGTATCGCTGGTAAGCTGGATTACAAAGCCCGCAAGCAGGAGAAAAAAGGGAAGCTGAAACTGCCGCCTATTGAAGCAATGATGGTGTTTGAAACCACTGCTGCCGTGGTTAAGCAGCAGGCGGGTCCGCATATGCTGGCACCCATTGCTGCCGTCAAGACCATTCAGAAACATGCGTTTATGGAGCGGGATAAAGCCCTTGAGGTTGAGGCTAAAGGATTTCTCAAACTGGCCAAATCCTCTGTCTGCGATGCTCTGGTTGGTTTGTTTCTTAATGATCAGGCGCTGAAGAAGAAAGCAAAAACTTCCTCAAAGCTGGCGGGCAAAACCGATAAAGCCGCTGTTCTTGGTGCCGGGATTATGGGCGGGGGCATTGCCTGTCAGTCGGCTCTGAAAGGCACGCCTATTCTGATGAAAGACATTAATCAGGATGGCCTGGACCTTGGGCTGGCTGAAGCGAATAAACTGCTTGCCAAGCGTGTGGCCAGAGGGCGGCTGGATGCTGGCAAAATGGGCAATGTTCTGAATAGCATTGTACCGACCCTGTCTTATGGTGACTTCGGTTCTGTGGATGTTGTGGTTGAAGCCGTTGTGGAAAATGCCAGGGTGAAAAAAGCAGTACTGGCGGATGTGGAAAACCACGTGTCTGACAATACGGTTCTGACGTCTAATACCTCTACCATCTCGATTAATGAACTGGCCAGCGACCTGAAACGGCCAGAGCAGTTCTGTGGTATGCATTTCTTTAACCCTGTTCATGCCATGCCTCTGGTTGAGGTTATCCGTGGTGAAAAGACCAGTGATAAGACTGTGGCAACGGTTGTTGAATATGCCCGTAAAATGGGTAAGACACCGGTTGTGGTCAATGACTGTCCGGGCTTTATGGTGAATCGGGTTCTCTTTCCCTATTTTGGTGGTTTCTCTGCTTTGCTCCGTGACGGAGCTGACTTCAAGCAGGTAGATAAGGTGATGGAGCGCTTTGGCTGGCCAATGGGGCCTGCCTATCTGCTGGATGTGGTGGGTATTGATACGGCTATTCATGCGGAAGGTGTGATGTCGGAAGGTTATCCGGATCGTATGAAACGTGACTTCAAGACCGCACTGGATGTGATGTTTGAGAACCAGCGTTTTGGTCAGAAGAATGGCGTCGGTTTCTATAAGTATGAGCAGGATAAAAAAGGTAAGCCGAAGAAGGTGGTTGATGAGTCGGTTTATGGGCTGCTGGATGAAGTCTGCGCAGAACACGGGACCTTTGAAGATGAGGAAATCATTGCCCGTATGATGGTGCCTCTGTGTATGGAAACGGTCCGTACACTGGAAGACGGTATTGTGGATTCGGTGGCAGAAGCGGATATAGCGTTGATTATGGGTATTGGCTTCCCTCTCTTCCGTGGTGGTGCGTTGAAATATATCGACAGTATGGGCGTTGCCGGGTTTGTTGAGCTGGCAGACAAATATGCTCATATCAGTCCACTTTATGCACCTACTGACAAGCTTCGGGAAATGGCTCGTGAAGGTAAGACGTTTTACGGTGAATAGAGCTGCGTCTTAAGAAATTGAACCATTTTCACGGAATATAAGAGAGAAGACCATGAGCCTGAACCCAAGAGATGCTGTGATCGTTGATTTTGGGCGCACCCCGATGGGGCGCGCCAAAGGTGGAATGTACCGGAATGTGCGCGCGGATACCCTTTCTGCAGAGCTGATCACGGGCGTGCTTAATCGTAATTCAGACGTCAATCCTGCAGAAGTGGAAGATGTTATCTGGGGTTGTGTTAACCAGACCCTGGAACAGGGCTGGAATATTGCCCGGATGGCATCGCTGATGACGCCTATTCCCCCTACTTCGGGTGCCCAGACGGTAAGTCGTCTGTGTGGCTCATCCATGAGTGCCCTGCATACCGCAGTTCAAGCCATTCAAACCAATAACGGTGATGTTTTTGTGGTGGGTGGTGTTGAGCATATGGGGCATGTGGGCATGATGCACGGCGTTGACCCAAACCCAAGGCTCTCCAAATACGGCGCCAAGGCTGCCGGTATGATGGGGTTGACGGCGGAAATGCTGGCTACCATGCACGGCATCAGCCGTCAGGCTCAGGATGAGTTTGGAGCTCGTTCACATCAACGGGCCTGGGCTGCAACTGAGACGGGTAATTTCAGTGATGAGATTATTCCCATGCAGGGGCATGATGCGGATGGCAATCTCTGCCTGTTTACCCGTGATGAAACGATACGCCCGGAAACCACTGCTGAAAGCCTGTCACAGCTCAAACCAGCATTTAACCCCAAAGGTACGGTAACCGCTGGAACGTCCTCTCAGATCACTGATGGGGCGTCTTGCATGATTGTTATGTCTGCACAGCGAGCAAAAGATCTCGGTTTGCAGCCACTGGCTGTGGTCAGGGCAATGGCTGTGGCAGGCGTTGATCCGTCAATCATGGGCTATGGGCCGGTTCCCAGCAGCAAGAAAGCACTGAAACGCATCGGGCTGACCATTGATGATATTGATCATGTCGAACTGAATGAGGCTTTTGCAGCTCAGGCACTGCCAGTGCTGAAAGATCTGAAGCTGCTCGATAAAATGGATCAGAAAGTAAACCTGAATGGTGGCGCGATTGCACTTGGACACCCATTTGGCTGCTCAGGGGCGCGTATATCCGGAACGCTTTTGAATGTTATGAAACAAAATGGTGGGACGCTTGGGCTGGCAACCATGTGTGTAGGCCTTGGACAAGGAATAACCACCATTTTTGAACGTGTTTGATATTTTAGCTGGATGAGTTGAGATTAAAGTATTGTGTTATCGTGACCCCGACAACACTTAGTCAGCAGCCCGGATTTTCCGGGCTTTTTCGTTGTATTATCAACGCATTGAATCACCTTTCGCTGTCATTGGTTTAAGGCGCTAAATGAATGGCTGTGATTGTGTTGGTACATGGCAGAATATTTTTTATGATTGAGTGCCTTGTAAATTCATGTTAAGCGTTTAATGGCGTCTGCCGTTACTGATTATCAGGAAAATATTGTCATTTCTTAAGCAATTTGATGTGATGATAAGTGGAACTTATTTGTTGGCAGAGCATTTTGGTAGAGGATTCTTTGATTAAAATGTCAGCGGAAAATTCAAGATGGATATTAGCTTCAGCGTACAGGAAATAAGGCTTTCTATGGGGTCTTCCAGAGAAATAGTCCAGAGCTTTTCGGGAACGGGGTTGATGGTTTTCCTTGACCGATTATTGACTTCGCCTTATATATTGAAGCAATTTTCTATCCCGGTTTTTCTTGTTCTGGCACTAAGATCTATTTCAGAAGATCTGTTAATTCAGTATGATGAGCGATTTTTTGGCTCGCAGATCTGACCGGCCAGAACAATGGAACAGATGACAGGACGTGTAAGTCAGCATGGGTAAATCGCTAGTTATTGTGGAGTCGCCTGCCAAGGCGAAAACCATCAACAAATATTTGGGCAAAGACTTTGTTGTCAAATCCAGTGTGGGTCACATAAGGGATTTGCCAACGGCTGGTGGGCCTAAAAAGACCGTGGATACAAAGGCCAGGGCGAAGGCTGCTGCTGAGTCAAAAAAACTTTCTCCGGAAGAGCGTGAACGCCGCAAAAAGATCAAGGCCCGTGGGCAACTGATTGAGCGCATGGGGATCGACCCGGACAATGGCTGGGAAGCCCGTTATCAGATTCTGCCTGGCAAGGAAAAGGTGGTTGATGAGCTGGCCCGGTTGGCAGAGAACGCCGACACTATCTATCTCGCGACGGATTTGGACCGTGAAGGAGAAGCCATTGCCTGGCATCTCCAGCAGGCTATTGGTGGTGATTCCAGTCGTTACCGGCGGGTAGTGTTCAATGAAATTACCAAAAAGGCGATCAAGGCGGCTTTTGATTCCCCGGGCCAATTGAACCAGGATCGTGTGGATGCCCAGCAGGCAAGACGTTTTCTTGATCGTGTTGTGGGTTATATGGTTTCCCCGCTGCTCTGGTCAAAGATTGCCCGTGGGTTGTCAGCAGGCCGGGTTCAGTCTGTGGCGGTCAAGCTGATCGTAGAGCGGGAAAGGGAAGTTCGCAGCTTTGTTCCAGAGGAGTATTGGGAAGTTTATGCAGACCTGTTAATGACCGGGAAAGATTCTGTTCGTTTTCAGGTGGTGAAAGAGAATGGGACAAACTTCAGACCCACAAGCAAGGCTGAAACTGATAAGGCGCTGACTTTGCTGGAGCAGGGGCCGTACTCCCTGACTAATCGTGAAGACAAGCCAACACAAAGTAAGCCATCGGCTCCATTTATCACATCAACCCTGCAGCAGGCTGCCAGCACCCGTCTTGGATTCAGTGTCAAGAAGACCATGATGATGGCTCAGCGTCTCTATGAGGCTGGCTATATCACTTATATGAGAACGGATTCCACCAGCCTGAGTCAGGATGCGGTGGATAGTGCTCGTTCTTTTATCACTGAACAGTATGGCGAGCGCTACTGTCCGGATAAGCCAAACATCTACAGCAGTAAAAAAGGTGCTCAGGAAGCTCATGAAGCAATACGCCCCTCCAGTGTGACAATGCAGCCAGATAGTCTTTCTGGTATGGAGCGGGATGCTGAACGTCTTTACGACTTGATCTGGCGTCAGTTTGTTGCGTGCCAGATGACCGTTGCTGAATATCTCAGTACATCACTTACGATTGATGTCAAAGGTTTCCAGCTCAAGGCTAAGGGGCGAACCCTGAAGTTTGACGGTTATACCCGTGTGCAAAAAGCAATGGCTGGAAAAGGGGAAGATTTAATCCTGCCGAATCTTCAGAAAGGTGCACCCCTGGATCTGGAGAAGCTCGACCCCAAACAGCTGTTTACCCGCCCACCTGCCCGTTTCAGTGAAGCAGCACTGGTAAAGGAACTGGAAAAACAGGGTATTGGCAGACCATCAACCTACGCATCCATTATCTCAACGATTCAGGATCGTGGTTATGCTTCGGTAAAAAATCGCCGCTTTTATGCAGAAAAAATGGGCGATATTGTTACTGACCGTTTGAATGAGTCTTTTGATGAACTGATGGACTATCATTTTACGGCAAGAATGGAAGAGAAGCTGGATGATATAGCTGAAGGCGAAAAGAATTGGAAAGAGGTGCTTGATGATTTTTATTCCGACTTTACCCTTCAGCTGACACAGGCTGAACAGGTTGAAGGCGGGATGCGGTCTAATGAACCTTCTTTGACCGACATTGAATGCCCGACCTGCAGTCGCCCCATGATGATTCGTACCGCTTCTACCGGTGTTTTCCTGGGATGTTCCGGTTATGCCCTGCCGCCGAAAGAGCGCTGTAAAACCACCATGAACCTGGTTCCGGCTGAAGAGGCTGAAGAGGTGGATGACGAAAATGCAGAAGTGAATGCTCTGCGTGCCATGCATCGTTGTTCGAAATGTTCTACGGCCATGGAAAGCTACCTTATTGACGAGCAGCGCAAACTCCACGTTTGCGGTAATAATCCTGACTGCTCCGGATACGATGTAGAGAAGGGGAGTTATAAGCTGAAAGGCTATGATGGCCCTGTGCTTGAATGTGATAAGTGCGGCAATGAGATGCAGCTGAAGACGGGGCGTTTTGGCAAATACTTTGGCTGTACTAACAGTGAGTGCAAAAATACCCGGAAACTGCTGAAAAGCGGTGAAGCGGCACCACCAAAAATGGAGCCTGTGCCAATGCCGGAACTGAAGTGCGTCAAGGTTGATGACCACTATATTCTCCGGGATGGGGCTGCAGGCTTGTTTCTGGCTGCCAGTCAATTTCCAAAAAACCGGGAAACCCGCGCGCCTCTTGTGGCTGAATTATTGCCACATCAAGCCATCATTGATCCCAAGTATGGTTATTTGATGGATGCTCCTCGTCAGGATCCTGATGGTAATCCAGCCATTATTCGATACAGCCGTAAGACAAAGCAGCAATATGTTATGTCTGAAGTGGAGGGTAAGGCGACAGGTTGGAGTGCTATCTGTGAGGATGGTAAGTGGAATGAAAAACAGGCTAAGAAACGCCAGTCCAGCTAGATTTTAACTTAAATTTCTAACTTATCTGACAGGGCTATTATGCCCTGTTGTTCTATGGCTGTTATTTTACTGTTTGCCTGACTGTCTGATAAAAGTGTCCAAGTGTCCAAGTGTCCAAGAGGGAAATACCCGTGCACCATCATTCCCGCGAAGGAGGTTGTCGCAAAAGGTAGCTTAAGCCTTGAACCACAAAGGCACAAAGGTTTTTTGGAGTTGCCAGCGCTACGCGCTGCAAACAAAAGAAAAAGTCTTTCTTTGTGTCTTTGTGCCTTTGTGGTTCCTTCTTTTAAGGCCTTTTGCGACACCCTCGAAGGCGGGAATCCATCTCGAGAGTGGGGTCTATCTTGAGCAGTGGGTCCCGCCTTCGCAGGAATGACGATGGTAAATTCTTAACTGTGGTCACCCTCAGGGAACACGTTTAATTGCACCCGTCTGAAAGTGTATTCAGTAATTGTGGAGTTTGCTATGACAAACAATTGGCAGGGATATACCAATAAAATGCTCTTTCATTCCCGTTTGCTTATGGAAGCAGGGGAAGATGCGGATGATCTTGCCAAACCGGCATTCCGTGAAGCCTGTCTTAATGCCATGGTTCAGGCCTATCGGTCATTACTGGCTGAAATCATGACTAATTACCGTTTACCGGTCAATCAATTGCCTTCTCTGGATGAAGCAATGAATAGTATGCTCCATAAAGGAGAGGTTTCTTCTGAATTGCAATATATAGAGCGTTTAGAACAGCATGACTCCTGGCTGTCGGCTCTGCTGAAAAACCATCAGGAATGTTCGATGCCTATCCAGAGAAAAAGTATTGATCGTAATGAAATTCCTCTTTTCAATGCTAATACCATTCGCCTTGATGAGCCTGAAAGCTTTTTGTCGGTGCTTGGATCTCTTAAAGAGTTAGTGGCGTACAGCAGAAATTTCAGTCTTGAGTGGTAATAAAACATAAATAATGATTTTGTTATTCCTTCAACCGACACGTTGTTCAGATGGCTCCATCATTGTGCTGAAAGTATTGAAAGCCGTTGGTACCTCATGCACAATGCCCCATTGCTATCACTAAGTTCCGGTATAACTATGTCAGCGTCGTTCCTTGAAATTGTTGAGTTACCTTCAGGTGAAATCGTGCTGCGTCGCAGCGATGAAGAAAACGCTGAGCCATTAGTGACGATGTCATTTTCCCAGGAGCTTCTCGAGTTTCTTCAGGGGGATCAGTTTGAAGTCGCCAGAGCTATGCTTGATGCCTGTATAGCTGAAGTAGGACGTAAAACTGAAACTGAAGCGGGTGAATATGTTCCTGAAAACCGTGTTCTTCACTGATTAAGTTTACTATCAAGCTCTATTTCTGATGGCCAGCCCCTGGCAGCGGCCTGAACGAGCGGCCATTTCAAGTTCTGAAAGGGCTGTGCTATCCAGTTGATTAATCCAGCTGACGACGGTATGACTGGTTCCTGAAGCCAATGCCTGACGAGTCAGTTTAAATGGGTCTGATTGCATTGATGGGTTTAGAACTTGCAGTCGATGTCTGCTGATGCCAGAGGATTTCAACCACTTGATGGTGTTGCTGGCCTGGTCACTTGATAAAATTAATGTCAGCCAGCGTTGATCCTGATCGTTAGCCAGCTCGGTTAAAACTGATTTCAAAAAACGTCCCGACTGCCATGGAGGCCCTGAGAGGATTAACTCATCAATTGAGCTCGCTGTCTCATTGTCAGGAAAAGAGCCGTTGGCGCTCTGGTTAAATGATGATGTTAATGCTCGCATGTCAGATCCTCTACTACGGGCGTTATTTGGGACAAGGTTCTATTTTCTGATAATACCTACACTCAGGCCTTCGATAGCAAAGGCGTCAACACTGAGGTCTACTTCGATCGTTGTGAACTCTTCATTTTCCGGATGAAGATAAACCTTGTTTTTGATTTGTTCGAAGCGCTTAACCGTCACTTCATCTTCTATTCTTGCTACAACAATCTGGCCGTTGGATGCTGTTGATGTCTTATGGACAGCCAGAAGGTCTCCATCAAGAATACCGATATTCTTCATGCTCATTCCTCTGACACGTAACATGAAATCAGCTTTTGGGGAAAAGAATTCAGGATTGATGGACAGGTGATCTTCAATATGTTCCTGGGCAAGAATGGGGCTTCCTGCGGCAACCTGTCCTACAATGGGAAGGCCGGAGAATCCTGCACCGGGTACGCGGATGCCTCTGGAGGCGCCGGGAGTAATCTCAATAGCACCTTTACGGGCAAGTGCCCTGAGATGCTCTTCAGCGGCGTTGGGGGATCGGAACCCAAAAGTCTTGGCTATCTCTGCCCTGGTGGGCGGAAAGCCGGATTCTTCAATATGAGACTTGATCAGTTCCAGAATTTCAGTTTGGCGTTTCGTTAATTTATACATTTTTTTCAATCTGTGTTTTTATACAGTACATGTAATTATATACAGTATTTTATTTGCTGCAACCATCAGCTCTTATAAATCTAACTTGATGTTTCAGTTGGCAAACGTTAGTTTTAAACAAATGTTTACAATGGAGGTTATTCAGGCATGTCACAGCCAGCGACAGTAGACAGGATTCTGGACGCTGCAGAGAAGTTATTTGCTGAACATGGATTTGCAGAAACCTCCCTGCGTTCAATTACCAGCAAGGCCGGTGTTAATCTGGCCGCTGTGAATTATCATTTTGGTTCAAAAAAATCTCTTATACAGGCCGTTTTTTCAAGGTTTCTGAATCATTTTGTCAGTAACCTTTCCCAGGCGCTGGTTAAATATCAGGATAATAAGGACGTTATTGATCTGGAGGAGATCCTGCATTTACTGGTTGACCAGATAATGGCCGTCAAGCCTCGCAGTGCAGAAGATCTTTCCGTGTGTATGCGATTGATTGGGCTGGCATACACCCAGGGGCAGGGGCACTTGAAGAAATATTTGAGAGAGGTCTATGGGGATGTGTTCCAGACCTACCTTCAATTAATGGTAAAAGCCTGCCCAAACCTGCCAATGGGTGATTTGTTCTGGCGGGTTTATTTTATACTCGGTTCAGCAGTGTTTACACTCTCTGGTGCCAATGCATTGAGAGCGATTGCTGAAAGTGATTATGGGGTTGACTATGAGCTGGAAGAAATCATGAGAAAGATGGTTCCTTTCATGGCTGCGGGCCTGAGGGCTCATACCTGATGACCATTCGGAGCGATAGTGAGCTGATGCATCTTACTGTTCATATTGCCAGTCAGGAAATGGTGCTTCATGAAAAGAGCGGCAGGCGCCGTTGTTATTCCATATCCACCGCCAGTAAAGGTACCGGTCAGTTCGAGGGGAGCTGGCAAACGCCTCTTGGCCTCCATGTTATCAGGGCAAAAATTGGTGGTGGATTGCCCATTAATTCTGTGTTTTCCAGCCGCCGTTTTACCGGGGAAATTTATTCACCTGAACTTCGGGATCAATATCCTGGAAGAAAGGACTGGATCTTAACTCGAATATTATGGCTCAGTGGTATGGAACCAGGATTTAATCGTCTGGGAAATGTCGATACCATGCGCCGCTACATCTATATTCATGGATCACCTGATACCGCAGTAATGGGGGAGCCAGGTTCCCGTGGATGTATTCGCATGCATGGCAGCGATATTATTGACTTGTATGACCGTATCGAAGCAGGTACGAAGATCGATATTCAGCTTACTTAATATCCCTATTACTGTGTTTTCAGGAGTCACTGATGCCAGAAAGTCATAACAGCGGTGTACTTCTGATTGATCTTCAGGGATTGCAGTTAACCACTGAAGAAAAACAGCGGTTGCTTCTGGACAGTGTTGCAGGCGTGGTTCTGTTCTCCAGAAACTATCAAAACCGGGAACAGCTGTGCCTGTTGACCAGGGCGATTCGTGATTTACGCCATGACCTTTTGATCTGTGTCGATCAGGAAGGTGGTCGTGTTCAGCGTTTTAAGGAAGGTTTTACCCGTCTTCCTTCTGCAATGACCTATAGTCACTACGATCAGGATACACAGCAGAAAGTTGCCCATGAGGCAGGATGGCTGATGGCGTCAGAGCTGCTTGCCTGTGGTGTTGATTTATGTCTTGGCCCGGTTCTGGATATTGATCAGGGTAGAACGGATATTGTTGGCAACCGGGCTTTTGGCAACTCCCATGATCAGGTTATCCAACTGGCTTCAGCATGGATTGATGGTGTTCATGATGCTGGTATGTCGGTTGTCATCAAGCACTTTCCCGGTCATGGTAACGTGGATGATGATTCTCATCTTGGCTTGCCTGTGGACCATCGTTCCCTCGAGGTTATTGAACAGTCAGATTTACAGCCATTTAAAGCCATGATCAGTAAAGGTGTTGGGGCTGTGATGCCTGCTCATATACTTTTTCCCGCCATTGATAAGCTGCCTGCAGGTTTTTCGTCCAATTGGTTAAAGACGATTCTGAGAGAGAAGCTGGGGTATAAAGGATTAATTATCAGTGACTGCCTTTCCATGGAAGGGGCCGCCATTGCCGGGGGGTATCCGGAGCGTGCACGGTCAGCTCTGGACGCTGGCTGTGATTTACTAATCCTTTGTCATCACCAGGGGGTTCAGGAGGTATTGAATGGGCTGGATCCCTCTGTGTTGAAAGGTGTTGGTCCGGATTGTTTGATGCCTGAGTCTTATCCTGACTGGGAGCAGCTGGTTACATCCGGTCGTTATCATGATATTCGACAGCAGCTGGACAGTACTGACCCTGTGGATTGATTTATGCGTAACAATTGATGCAGAGAATAGCAGCCTGCCCCTGATATCTACCCGGTAAAGTTTTATTACCTTTAACCATTTGGGCGGATATTAATCTTTGGTCACTGCTTATATCCTGATTCTTTAAGATCTTCCATTATGATTTCATGGGGTGACGATGGATTTTTCTTCACTGATGGCTGGCAATATTCCTGACTGGTTACTTCAGGCTGTGATGGCTGTCATTCTGACGGCTGTTATCCGCTTTATTGCCGGGAAGGTGTTTGGCAAACTGACGACTAAAGCAGAGGCGACCCACAATTTCTGGGATGATGCACTGCTGTCAGCAGGTCAAAAACCGGCTTATGTTTTTATCTGGCTTGCAGGGCTTACCTGGTCAGCAGAAGTCATCCTGGAAGGGACAGGGAATTACATGTTCGCCCGGTTACTCAGCTTCCGGGATCTGTTGTTTGTTCTCCTTTTCTGCTGGCTTGTTATTGCATTTATCCAGGCCATGGAGCGTCGCTACCTGGCCAGGCCTTCAAAAAAGCTGGATCAGACATCGGTGGTCGCCATGGGGCGACTGATGAGAGTGGCTGTGATCATTACCGGTGTTCTGGTTGTCATGCAGACGATGGGTTACAGCATGTCAGGTATTCTGGCATTTGGTGGTGTGGGTGGCCTTGCTGTTGGTTTTGCCGCCAAGGATATGCTGGCAAACTTTTTTGGCGGCTGGATGATCTATGTTGACCGGCCATTCCGGGTGGGAGACTGGATCAGTTCTCCTGATAAAAATATAGAGGGGACGGTTGAATATATTGGGTGGCGTCAAACCCGTATTTTGACTTTCTCGCGACGACCTCTTTACGTGCCCAACTCAACGTTCATGAATATTTCGGTTGAAAATCCATCCAGAATGCAGAATCGCCGGATTAAGCAGGTTTTCGGATTGCGATATTGCGATAGTGAGAAGGTTGCCCCGGTTCTTGAAGAGATCAGAAGTTATCTGCAGCAGCATGAAGCTATTGATCAGGATAAGATCATCATGGTTAACTTTCTCAGTTTTGGCGCCTCAAGCCTTGACTGCCAGATTTATTGTTTTACTAAAACCACTGACTGGGCAAGATATCTTCTGATACAGGAAAAAGTGTTGCTTGAAGTGGTTCAGATCATTCACCGAAATCAGGCTGATATCGCCTTCCCGACGCGTACGCTGGATATGCCTGAGGATGTTAAGGAGATGCAATCTCCCCCTGATCAGATAAAAGCATCTAATCCGGAAAATTTTAAATCATAGTTATTTCAAAATATTACGCGATTCTTTTGATGTAATTCCTTGTTGCTCAGGTATATAAAAAAGCTCTGAAAATCAACACGGCTACAATTTATCAGAATACAAATTGAAGCTGACCGTTGGGTTTTTGCAATGAATACCGAATTTATTTCTTTTTATTACCATCTCTTTATTGCGTTCTTTATTGCTGTAGTCATTTTTTATTGACTCAAGTGGCTGTTCAACAGGTGGCAATCTGAGCAGGAGAGAGCCTTCAGACCTCTGGTCGCGAGTATTCTTCGAAGGCCATTACTGGCCCGGGCCTGAGAGTACCCAGTGGCATGAAACATTAATGCTGACTCAGAGTATTCTCCTGGTGTTCTATCCCGTCTGGTTTATATGGGAAGTCAGTTTGAATATGGAAGGGTTGCTGAAGACCGCGGATGGACGATGGGCAGGACGACTCTCATCTTCTGTTATTGCCCGCTCAATTCAGTTATTGATTGTCGTTACCACATTATTAAGCCTTGCCCGTGTTTTTGGTTACAGCCTTTCAACACTGTTGGCTTTTGGTGGTATTGGCGGCGTTGTTCTCGGTCTTTCCGCCAAAGACTGGCTGGCCAATTTCTTTGGTGGGCTTATGTTGATGCTGGACAGTCCTTTTGCTGAAGGGGATTGGATTCGTTCTCCGGATCGCGCTATTGAAGGTCATGTTGAAAAAGTAGGATGGCGAATGACGAAAATTCGTACTTTTGACCGTCGCCCCCATATACGTTCCTAATTCCATCTTTACGGGTATTGTTGTTGAAAATGCCACCCGTATGCGTAACCGTCGAATGGTTGAAAATTTTTCTCAGCGCTATGAGGATTTTGGCAAAATATCCAGTATCCTCAGTCGTATAGATAAACGGCTTCAGCAGATTCCTGAAGTCGATGCAAAAGAACCTCATTATGCAGTGTTCATTCGTTATGATGATTCCGCTCTGCTTTGTCAGGTTCGGGCTCATATCACAAGGACTGATCGTGTCGGATTTTTAAAGGTTCAGGAGTCAGTTTTGTTATTAATTGCGCAGGCTGTAACAGAAGAGGGCGCTTTATTTGCCTATCCGGCTCGAAGGATTTTTACAGATGGGCCGATACTATAATAGCTATCGTCAATACAAAACAAACTGATAAGAATACTGATGGATATATTGATCGTTGAAGATGCACGTGATCAGAGAATGATCCTGACTGTTGTTTTAAAAAAACAGGGGCATCGGGTCTTCGAAGCATCCGATGGATATGAAGCAATAAGAGTATTGGAAAGCCATCCAACTATCCGGATTGTCATCAGTGACTGGATGATGCCAAATATGAATGGCATTGAATTATGTGAAGCTATCCGTAAAAGTCATATTGGTTATTATGTCTACTTCATATTGTTAACCGGGAAATCAGACCGTGAAGCCGTGGTTGAAGGAATTAACCGTGGTGCTGATGACTTTATCAATAAGCCGGTTGATTTTGCTGAACTCAATGCGCGCCTGAATGCCGGTATTCGAATCATTGAACTGAAAACTGCGCTTGAAAATAAAATTGAAACTATTGAGAAAGATCTGGAATGTGCCGCAGAGACCCAGGCTCGTATCCTTTCAGAACCTGCCAAAATTCAGCAGGTAGACTTTAACTGGTATTTTAAACCCAGTCGTTATCTCGGTGGCGATATGTTTGGTTACCAGGCTTTGGATGGTGAAACCCTCAGCTTTTATCAGCTGGATGTAGCCGGCCATGGTATTCCTTCCGCACTGTTTTCTTTTTCACTGAATAATATTCTCAGAGAGGACGGTAGTGGTTCTGTTATAAAGGAGTCATTTAACGAACCACCCTTTTATCGTATTCGAAAGCCTGATGAAGTATTGGTGAGTCTGAATGAGCAATTTCAGGCCAAGCCTGAGGCAATGCTCTATTTCACCATGGCCTATGGCGTCATAAATAGCAGCACAGGCTCTGTGATCATTTCACAGGCAGGTCACCCGCCTCCACTTTGGCTCAAAAGCAACGCCAGGTGTGTTGAGACGATTTCCAGCGGTGGTGTTCC
Source organism: Endozoicomonas sp. (assembly GCF_031844845.1). Classification (GTDB taxonomy): domain Bacteria; phylum Pseudomonadota; class Gammaproteobacteria; order Pseudomonadales; family Endozoicomonadaceae; genus Endozoicomonas. Next base: position 32,302 of record NZ_JAVRMB020000305.1, on the reverse strand, counting down.
CATTGGGATGATGCCGGGGATGTCCTATGAAAATACCACCATACAGCTTCAACCCGGTGACAGGCTCTTCCTGTATTCCGATGGAGTAACGGAATGTGAAAACCAGGCTGGCGAAATGTTTGGAGAGCAGCGTCTGGAGTCTTTGCTCGGGAGTACTTTTGATAGTTCGATTGAAGCTATGATCAGCCGGGTTGAGCAGGAGATAGTCAGCTGGACGGGAGCCGATGTTTTTGAGGATGATATAACTTATCTGGTTCTGGAATGGCAGCCTTAAAGTGATGGATACCGAGTTATTTAACAACAGGATTATAACGCAAGGAGGGCGACATGCCATTTGAATCAAAAAGTGAAGCGGGTTACACCATCGTATCTATAGATGAAACCCGGCTGGATGCATCGATTTCTGAGCTTTTCAGAGTCTACTTATTTGACCAGATTGATAATGGTTCAAATAACCTTGTTGTTGATCTTTCTCTGGTTCGGTTTATGGACAGTAGTGGTCTGGGGGCGCTGGTTGCAGCCCTGAAAAAGATGGGGGGCGAAGGGAAGTTGAAGTTGGCTGGGGCTCAACCCGCCGTTCTGGATCTTTTCAATCTAACCTCTATGGATAAGCTGTTTACTATTATCCCATCCGTGGCAGAGGCTATTGAGGAGAAGTAATCATGACTGCTGAACAGGGCCAGACAGTCAGACTGGAAATCGACAGTGAACTGGCAAATACGACATTGATTGCGATGGCGGTTCGGGGGCTTTGCGCAATGACAACGCTGTCACCGGTTGAGGTAAACCGGGTCGAATTGTGCGTGGTCGAAATTGTCAATAATGCCATTGAGCATGCTTATGGCTATGAGAAGGGACACAAGGTTGAAGTGGGTGTAGGTCTTCAGAAATCGACTTTACATCTTACGATCAGTGATTGGGGCAAGCCAATGGATGAAGGTAAGCTGGGCGCCGGGGACTCTCCGGTTGATCCGGTTGATCCGGATGATCCGGCAGCCTGGCTGTGCAGTGGCAGGGGATTGACTATTGTCCAGAGTTTGATGGATAAGGTTGAATATCAAATTGATGGTGATAAAAACAGCTTTATCATGAGCAAGCAGATCAGAAGTTGATCTGCTTGCCAGCTAATTTCTCTTATCGACTAATCCAAAATGGTAACACCTGTTTCAACCAGAGTATTTGGTCGCTCATACGGTGTCAGTTTAAATAGTACACCAATGACCGGGCTGTCAATGTATTGAATTTCCTTAGTATTTCTGATCCTTCTTCTTTGTTTTATCTGGAAATTTTTTGTTATTCGCAGAGGGGGAGAGTCTGCATGCAACCTGATCAGATTTTCAGGGCCTCGATCGGAAGCAAGAACATCAGATGAGCTGAACTCATTGCTGTTTGACTGGCCGGATATGGAAGAGTACAGCGACTCCGGACTTAATTTATTGAGCCACAGGTCAATATCTACCTGGAGAAAGCGTTCTTCACTGATGCTGACAGTACCATCAAGTAGAAAGTTATCCTGACCACCGACGGCAGCACGGATCTGAACAGGATGCCCGGATGCCTCTGCACCAACAGGCATCCGCCAGGCTTTCTGGGCAATAACCTGATAGCTCTGTTTTTTGTCTAAAGTGGCTACCTGCTTGTTCAACATCATTTCACTGGCAGGTAAAGAGACGTACGCATCCCGTAAAATGTCATGATAACTGGCTGGTTGGTGAGTTTCCCCGGCAATGTTAAAAAGCGGCGTGTTATTTTCGTATCCACTAGTGGGATCCTGCAGTCTGATGGCATTGTCTGGTGCCTTATAGCCAGCAACTGCCGGCCATGCCTCACCGCTGTCATTGCTTATGTAGCGGAATACTACAAGATCAGCCTGATACCATTGCTCATCTGACTGTTGAGCGTTTTCTTTTGCTGACGCAGATAACGTGAAGTTAAAAAATAAAGCTACCGACAGTGCGATAAGCTGAGTTTTTCTCATAAAAAAATCCTGGGGTATATAAATCCGAAAGCAGATCTGGTCGTATGCGAACTCATGCCTCACTGGCCCAGAGGTTAACTACCCAGCTCGCCAAGCAGGGCTTCTGTAGCTGTAAACCGCTGCTCCGGAGTTTCCATTGTGTCAATGTACTTTAAGATACTGCTTCCTTCCAGCCTGAACTGCTTTGGCCTTGCCTGGATCAGCTTGATGATCACCATCGGATCAACGCTGGGCTGCTCCTCAAATTCTATACGGGTCTCCTTACTGCCAGCATCAAGCTTCTTAATGCCCAGTTTTTGAGCCTGCAATTTCAGTTTCATTTGCCGGAACAGGTTTTTTGCCGGGTCTGGCAGAAGGCCGAACCGATCAATCAGTTCTACCTGAAGTGTTCTCAGATCATCGTCATTGGCCGCAGCTGCAATTCGCTTATACAGGATAAGACGGTTGTGAACATCATGAATATAGTCTTCCGGTAACAGGGCAGGGAGGCGGAGATTTACTTCCGTACCATGATTCAATGGCTGATCCGGATTAGGGGTTTCGCCGTTTCGAATGGCTTCAACTGCCCGTTCAAGCATCTCGGTGTAAAGAGTAAAGCCGACACTCTGGATTTGACCACTTTGGCCTTCTCCCAGCAGTTCACCAGCACCCCGGATTTCCAGATCGTTGGAAGCAAGCATAAAGCCAGCCCCCAGTGTCTGAGCGTCGGCAATAGCCTCAAGCCTTTTTATCGCATCGGTGGTCATGGCTTTTGGGGTCGGTGTTAATAGATAGGCATAGGCCTGATGGTGAGAGCGGCCAACTCTGCCCCGTAGTTGATGCAGCTGTGCCAGGCCAAATTTGTCGGCCCGGTTAATAACAATGGTGTTGGCGTTGGGGATATCGATGCCCGTTTCAATAATCGTGGTGCAGACCAGGACATTGTATCGTTTGTGATAAAAGTCAGACATCACCTGTTCCAGCTGCCGCTCTCGCATTTGACCGTGCCCGGCGATTACCCTCGCTTCGGGAATCAGTTCCTGCAGTTCGCTGGCGACTTTCTCAATGGTTTCCACCTGATTATGCAGATAGTAAACCTGTCCACCACGAAGCAACTCCCTGAGAATGGCTTCTTTCACCAGGGGTTGATCGTATTGGCGGACAAAAGTCTTCACCGAAAGTCGTCGTGCCGGAGGGGTTGCAATAATGGACAGGTCACGAATACCGGACATGGCCATGTTCAGCGTTCTGGGGATCGGGGTAGCAGTCAGTGTCAGTATATCTACCTCAGATCTCAGGGATTTCAGCTTTTCTTTATGGCGAACACCAAAGCGGTGCTCTTCATCAATGATTAACAGACCGAGATCTTTGAAATGAAGGTTTGCCTGCAGGATTTTGTGGGTGCCAATAACAATATCCAGACGCCCATCAGATAGACGCTCTTTTGCCTGATCAATAGACTTTTGGGTTTTAAAGCGGGAAATCACATCAATCTCTATGGGCCAGTCGGCAAACCGATCCCGAAAGCTTTCATAGTGCTGCTGTGCCAACAGGGTAGTGGGAACAAGAATGGCAACCTGCTTACCACTCTGGGCAGCCAGAAAGGCGGCGCGCATGGCCACTTCGGTTTTGCCAAAGCCCACGTCGCCACAGACCAGCCGGTCCATGGGTTTCGGGGCGCACATATCGCGGATTACAGCAGCAATAGTCTGTTGCTGGTCTGGTGTTTCCTCAAAGGGAAATGCAGCGGCAAAAGCCAGATAGTTCTGTTCCGGTTTCTCAAAAGGAAAGCCTTTTCTGGCTTCACGACGGGCATAGATATCCAGCAGCTCCACGGCCACATCCCGGGCTTTTTCCGCGGCTTTACGGCGGACTTTGCCCCATTGCTCACTGCCAAGACGATGAAGTGGGGCCATCTCATCATCAGCGCCGGTATATCGGGAAATCAAATGGAGAGAAGCAACCGGCACATAGAGTTTGGCGTCGTTAGCGTATTCCAGTGACAGGAACTCTGTGGTCTGTTCATTGATGGCCAGTGTTTCCAGCCCCCGGTAACGGCCAACACCGTGGTCAATATGAACCACCGGGGCACCCATTCTGAGTTCCGTCAGATTGCGGATAACCTGATCAGCACTGTGTTCTTCACTGCCCTTGCGACGACGGACTTGCTGTACCCGTTGTCCAAGCAGTAGTGCTTCCGGAATGACAACCAGATTGTCAGCGGGAAGATAAAGACCGTTTTCCAATAACCCTATGCTGATGGCCAGTGTTGGTTTTTCAGCCACCATTTCGGTTGAAAAAGTTGACCAGTTTTCACACAGTTCCGGGAAAATGTCATTTTGAGCCAATAGTTCCAGAAGGACTTCCCGTCGACCCGGACTCTCTGCCACCAGCAATACATTACTGACATCATCAATAAAAGACCGGAGGTGGCTCAGTGGTTGTTCAAGTCGGGCATTAATGGTGAGTTCCGGCAGATCTTCCCTGTCCAGGTTAAATCGTCCGGGTTTTGTGACAACGGGGGTCTCGGAAAGCTTTACCCTGGGGAAATCATTCAGCCTGCTGAAGAATTCATCCGGTGGCATTACTACCCTGGCTGGCGGCAGCAATGGGCGGGTTGGGTCAACCCGGCGGTTTTCATAGCGCGCCTGAACGTCAGAGTAATAATGATCCAGTGCCGGATTCATTGCCTCGTAGACCAGGATGCGCGTTTGTTCGGGGAGATAGTCAAACAGCGTTGCGGTTTCGGTCTCTTTAAAAAACAGGGGCAGGTAATACTCGATACCCGGGCTGATGATGCCTTCACCGATATCCTGATAGACCGGGCAGTCCCGGTGGTTAACGTCGAAGGCATCCCTGAAGTGGCTTCGAAATTGTTCCCGCCCCTGTTTATCCATGGGGAATTCATGACCGGGCAGAAGGTGGATTTCAGGCACCACGTCTGTGGAACGCTGGGTTTCCGGGTCAAAGGTTCTTAATGATTCGATTTCATCATCGAACAGGTCAATCCGGTAGGGAATATCCGTGCCCATTGGAAAAACATCGACAATAGAGCCACGCACGGCAAACTCGCCATGTTCCATTACCGAATCGACACAACGGTAGCCCGCCTGTTCGAACTGGGAGCGACGCTCATCAATGATAAAACGTTCCCCGGGTCGTAAGGACAGACAATTACCCAGCAAAAAACTTTTTGGGCAAAGTCGGTGCAGTAGCGTGCTGACCGGGACAATCAGAATAGTTTTTGTATCAGAACTGGCAGACTCTGGTAGCTGGTAAAGCGTCGACAATCGCCGGGAAATAATATCCTGATGGGGTGAAAAGGTATCATAGGGCAGGATTTCCCAGTCCGGCATTTGCTGAACTTTTATCGATTCATTACCGGCAAGAAAAAAGGCCAGCTCTTCTTCAAGGCGATTGGCTGAAGCACTGTCCGGAGTGATGACCATCAGAGGATGGTTGTCCGTCACAGCAGCACTGGCAATGACAAAGGCAGGGCCTGCTTTGGAGAGGTTTCCCCACTCCAGTTTATCACCGGGGCGACCAGGCAGAGGGATAGTGTGTTGAAACATGAATATTCTGAAAGTCCTCTGGAGTACCCCAAAAACGATGAGATAACCTTGCTATATTGTGATGCCGCTATTTACGCCGCTTATTTACTGCGATGGCTACAGGGAGAGAATTGTAGCGTTTGTCGTCCCTTTCTCCCAGCATTCCCGTGGATAAATGCGTTGTAACGGGGGAGAATAAGCTTGATAAACAAGGCGTGTTCAAGTTTGGTAATCTCTGTTGCGTTGAATAGGTTCAGTAAGGATAATAGCCACGAAACATAAGTCCCAATAAAGGGGCACGATTAAAAATAGAAATAATAAACGGGAATTTATCGTGGTAGCAGACCATTTTCAGGACTGGAAAGAGCGTGAAGCACTGGCTGAGTCAATGATCCCCCTGATTGGCCAGTTGTATCGTAATCACAATGTTGTAACGTCTGTTTATGGACGCCCCGTCATCAACCGCTCCGTCATCAATATTCTTAAAGCGCATAAATTTGTCCGACAGATTGAAAATAATGGCCTTTCTGTCCGGGAGACCTATCCGGTTCTGAATGTATTGACCGGTCTGGATCTTGGCTCATCCCGTATTGATATTGGCAAGCTTGCTGTTGGTTACAGAAGTGAAAGGGAAGGCATGACACTGGAAGAGTATGTGACTCAGAAAGTGGCATCGGTGGCCAATGGTCACAAGCAGAGCCTGGGGGCAGGTCAGGATGTGGTGCTTTATGGCTTTGGGCGAATTGGTCGTTTAATGGCCCGGATTCTGGTTGAGCGCGTGGGTAGCGGCTCCGGTTTGAACCTGAGAGCGGTGGTGGTAAGGCCCGGTGGTGCTGATAATGATCTTCAGAAGCGTGCCAGTCTGCTCCGTCGTGACTCTGTTCATGGCACATTCAAGGGCACGATCTCTGTTGATGAAGAGAATAAGCTTATTTATGCCAATGGTGTTGGGATCCGGGTGATTTACGCCAACTCCCCGGATTCCATTGATTACACTCAGTACGGTATTCAAAACGCAGTGGTGGTGGATAATACCGGTAAGTGGCGTGATAAAGAGGGTCTGGGTCTTCACCTTAAATCAAAGGGTGTTGCACGGGTTCTGTTAACGGCACCAGGAAAAGGTGATATCAAGAATATTGTTTATGGCGTTAACCATAAGGATATTCTGCCTGAAGACCAGATTCTCTCCGCAGCATCCTGTACGACCAATGCGATCACACCCGTTCTGAAAGCGGTCAATGACCAGTTTGGTGTTGAGCATGGTCATGTTGAGACGGTTCATTCTTACACCAATGACCAGAACCTTATTGATAACTATCATGAGGGCAATCGTCGTGGGCGCAGTGCAGCCCTGAATATGGTGATTACTGAAACCGGTGCTGCCAAAGCGGTGGCGAAAGCATTGCCTGAACTTGAGGGTAAGCTGACGGGCAATGCCATACGGGTGCCGACACCGAATGTTTCTCTTGCCATTCTTAACTTATCCCTCGAACAGTCAACCACGGTTGAAGATCTGAATGATTTCCTGCGGGAGACATCCCTCTATTCGAGTCTTCAGAAACAGGTTGATTATGTGACGTCTGTCGAGGCGGTTTCCAGTGATTTTGTTGGGAGTTACCGGGCGGGCGTTGTTGATGGCAAGGCGACGATTGTGGATGGCAAACGCTGTGTTCTGTATGTCTGGTATGACAATGAGTTTGGTTACAGCTGCCAGGTAAACCGGATTCTGCAGTTTATGTCTGGTGCAGTGTATCCATCGGTTCCTTAAAAAAAGCTGGAAGTAAAAGATGCTGGAAGCTGAAAGCAAAGAACAATCAGCTTCCGGCTGTTATATGTGTATTGCTGACGCCAATTGACGCGGGTCAATACCATGGTCAGTTCCTGTCATTCTAAATTGTAACCATTCTCATTTGCGTATATATTCATATCAGTCAATAAAGTACTAACCACCAAAAAAACCAGGATGAAAGCCATGAAATTATAGGTTTTTTTATTTCTGGTGGATGATTCGGATCCAATTTGTTTTGGTCATTGTCTGAGACAAAGCAGCCTGAAAATCAGGACTATCTCATAGAACCTGACCCCAAATACCGGTGGAGAGAAGTAGATGAAGGTGACTTTGGGTGAGCTGAAAACCGGTGAATCTGGTCAGGTAAAGGCTTTTCTCGATGCTGGCAGTGCCTATCGCCGGAAATTGCTGGCCATGGGGCTGACTCCCGGAACCCGGTTCAAGGTTTGTCGTGTTGCTCCCCTGGGGGATCCGATCCAATTGGAAGTGAGGGGCTTTCAGCTTTCCATCCGACGTGATGAAGCTGCTGTCATTGAGGTTTCCAGAGTATGAGCTCTCCATCTGTGAAAAAGCACGTTGTTGCCATAGTAGGCAATCCGAACTGTGGTAAAACAACACTGTTCAATGCGTTAACCGGAGCTCGTCAGCACGTCGGAAACTGGCCCGGCGTTACGGTTGAAAAGCGCAGTGGTTTCTATACCTTTGAAGATGATTCTATAGAGGTGGTTGACCTCCCGGGCACCTATTGTCTGGATGTTGTTGACAGTGATGTCTCTCTGGATGAAAAAGTTGCCCGTGACTATATCCTGAAACGTGAAGCCGGCCTGATCATCAATATTCTCGATGCATCCAATATCGAGCGAAATCTCTACCTGACCACTCAGCTTCTGGATATGGGGGCTCCGGTTCTTGTTGTGCTCAATATGATGGACGTTGCCAGGGAAAAAGGCATGGACATTGATATTGATAAGCTCTCCGAAGAGCTGGGTTGTCCTGTATTGCCGCTGGTGGCCAGTAAAACCAGTAATATCAAAAGCTTCCTGAGGGAAGTTAATGGTTTACTGAATAATGGTGTTTCAGTTGCGCCACCTTTGAATCTTGGGGATCAGCTGGAGCAGTCCATTGCGGTTATTGAGTCGGCTCTGAAAGAGTCAATCGCCCTGGATAATCCGTTGTCCCTGCGCTGGTATGCATTGAAGTTGCTGGAAGGTGACAGCATTCCACTGCCGGATCTGACATGGCATGTGGTCAATCTGGCTACCCAGCAGCGTCATATCATTGAAGCTGCACTGGAAGAAGATCTGGATATTATTCTGGCCAGCCGTCGTTATGATGTGGTTGGTCGTATTATGGATACCGCGATTCGTGAGAGAGGTGCCGTCAGTCATCGTCTTACTGAGTCCATTGACCGGGTGGTACTGAACCGGGTGCTTGGGTTCCCCATTTTCCTGGGGGTCATGTACCTGATGTTTATGTTTACCATAAACCTGGGCAGTGCATTTATTGACTTTTTCGATATCTTTACCGGTACCCTGCTGGTGGATGGGCTTGGCCACTGGTTGAGCTCCCTCGGGGCTCCTGTCTGGCTGATCACATTGCTGGCTAATGGTGTTGGTGGTGGTATCCAGACGGTGTCTACCTTTATTCCGGTGATTGGCTTCCTGTTTCTGTTCCTTTCCGTATTGGAAGACTCCGGCTATATGGCCAGGGCTGCTTTTGTGGTCGACCGGCTGATGCGTTTCCTGGGGCTTCCGGGTAAGGCGTTTGTCCCCATGCTGGTGGGTTTTGGCTGTAATGTGCCGGCGATAATGGCGGCCAGAACACTGGACAATGAGAAAGATCGGCTGTTGACGATTTCCATGGCTCCGTTTATGTCCTGTGGTGCCCGATTACCGGTTTATGCGCTTTTTGCGGCGGCCTTCTTCCCTGAATCGGGTCAGAATGTGGTGTTTGTTCTGTATCTGGTGGGTATTCTGGCGGCCATTTTTACCGGATTGATTCTCAAGCAAAGTATTCTCAGTGGTGACAGCTCTCCCTTTATTATGGAACTGCCTAACTACCATCGTCCGACGGTTACTCAAGTGATGCTGCGCACCTGGGATCGCCTGAAATCCTTTCTTATACGTGCTGGCAAGGCGATCGTGGTGGTCGTGGTGGTGCTGAACACCCTGAACGCTATTGGTACCGATGGCTCTTTCGGACATCAGAATACCCGGGACTCCATGCTCAGCAAAATCGGCCAGAGCATTACACCGATGTTTGCCCCCATGGGCATGACTGAGGAAAACTGGCCCGCTGCCGTAGGGCTGTTTACCGGTATCCTGGCCAAGGAAGCCGTGGTGGGTACCCTTGATTCTATGTACGGCGCCATTGCAGCTTCTGAAAAACCTGAATCTGAGGCTGATGCCCCTTTTGACCTGATGGCCGGTTTAAAAGAAGCTGTGGCAACCATTCCTGCCAACCTGAGGGGGCTGAGTGGGGCTCTGACCGATCCGCTGGGTATTCAGGTGGGTGACCTGAGTGATCTTGAGGCTGTTGCGGAAGAGCAGGCAATAACGGTGAGTACCTTCTCGGTGATGGCCAAGCTCTTCCCAAGCAATGCGGCAGTGATTGCCTATCTGCTGATGATTCTGCTGTATACCCCCTGTGTAGCGGCACTGGGTGCCATTTACCGGGAAACCACTTTGGGCTGGACACTGTTTATCTCCGGCTGGACTTTCTTCCTGGGTTATTCGGTTGCCACCATTTACTATCAGTTGTCACTGGTTTCGGTGCAACCTGGCGAAACGCTGTTGTGGGTTGTTTCTATATTCCTGGTGATGTTTATTGTGGTTGCCCTGATGAGACGGATGGGAGCGTCGGTATTGCAGGGTAGAATGAACGTTAGTCCGCAGTAATATTCACTGATGAGGCTGTCACAACGGGATTCATGCAATCGTTTTGAGACAGTCTCTGACCTGTTATGACAGGAGCTGACCATGCTGATCAAAATTCGTGATTATTTGAAGCTGCAGAAAGTATGCTCCCTTGCTGACCTGAGCATGAAGTTCAATAGCACACCTGAGGCCATGAGGGGGATGCTCTCTCACTGGTTAAGAAAAGGACAGCTGAGCTGTGATCAGCCAGGTTGCTTTGTATCCTGCAAAAAGGGTTGTGTTTCCTGTGATCCGGCTGAACTGGAGGTATACCGCTGGAAGGGTAAGTCTCAGCAGATACCCCTGTGTTCCCTGAACTGATGGTTGTTTCAGGTAGCATCGTGATTCTTTCTGTACAGGAATTGTAAAGGATTCTTGTTTTTTCTTATCCGGGAAGCCTTCCGGGGAACTATTAAAGAGAACCATAGTCTTAATAAGTAGACCGGTAGGGTTTAAATCAGGATTTTAATTGGTGATTATCCAGGGAGGAGTTATGACAATTGAAAGAATACCGCCAGGAATACAGGTGGTTACGGGATGCGATGATTTTAAAGCAGCGTATGTATGGACACAGGGGCAGAGTCATTGTGTAACTAACAATGGCCAGGTTATAAAAGTTGTTCCCGAGGCTGGGAATACACTGGGTGAGTCTGTTCCAGATAATCTGGGCAACATTTCAATTGATCAAAGAAAAGTTGATCAGAACCTGGGAACCAGTGATGACTATGAATCTTTTACATTAATTGATGTCAGTGAACTAAAAAATAGACGCCCGTCTGGTGATGGTGCGGTCTGTGATACCAGCAAAGAGATCCGAAAGGTCTATAAGTTAACTTCTGCTTTAGCAGGAGCAAAGCCAATGAATCCTGATGAAATAGCCACCCAGGTTAAGAGATTTGAAGAATCATCAGATTTGATTTGTGCTCAGAGTGATGGCAATTCCCTGGGCTCTTTGGATGCAACAGAAATTACTGGTTACACAACATGGTCAGGTTATTGTGTCAGTATTGTATACGCATTGGGACAACAGGTTGCAACGGCTGTTAATGGTGTCAGTGGTTATGTTACTGCTGATAAATCCCAGGCTTGAGCCGGGAGCCTGAATTCAGAGGTTTCACTCAGGATTTGTCCCGGGATAATTTCCCCGTTTTAAACTCAGACTCCGTTCACCCTGAGCGGAGTCGAAGGGGGCTGGCACGGTCTATTCATGAGCCTGGAGTTCACGCCCTTCTTGCTACTTCGACGGGCTCAGGACGAATGGAGGTCAGAGTCAGAATAGCCAGGTTATTTAACGACGATTTCTTAGTTTATCTGATAGAGATAAACCGGCGTCCGGTAAAGATCATCCGCCTTCATGGTCTTTACCGGCACTCTGCCTGGCAGACTGAATGTATGAGTCAGTATCCAGCAACCTGCCGGTAAACGAGGAATTATTTCCTTCTCAATGCGTGCCATGGCCCCGGGGAACAGGTAACAGATAATAAGTCCTGCTTCTTTAACATCGGCCTCAAAGAAATCCCTTCTTTTTACCTCAATACCACAGAACCAGTGAGTGAACAGAGCGGGTAAAGGTGAGCGTTCCCAGGCCTGAATCCTTTGCTCGGGATACTTTTCCTGTAGCAGTGGGATCAGCTGCCCCCAGCCACAGCCAAGCTCAATGATTGCTCCGGATACCTCTTCCGGCAGACAGCTTCTGATCCTGTTTCTTACTTTTCCTGAAGTCGGTGTTGGACCAATACCAAGGCGAATAGTCCAGAACAGCACAGAGCCAGCGCTGAGGCCGGCCAGTGTCAGTAAAAGAATGGTAATTGTCTGAGAAATCAATGGGTCGGGCTTTGTTCTTCAACCCGTTCCCAGGTTTGGGAGCGGCCGATGAGTGAGAATCCAATGTAGCCTCTTACTTCAAGCTTCTGGCCATCTTCAAGCACTTTCATATTGGCGCTGTAGACTTTTCCGGATTCCGGATCGACGATTTTACCATCGTCGTACTTGCGGCCTTGTTTTTCCATACCCCAGAGAATTGTCATACCCTGAATGTTCTGATCTTTCAGATCCCCTTTGCACTGGTCACAAATGCTGTCCTGTTTGGCAGGGTCTAGAATCTGGGTCACTTTGCCGGACAGTTTGCCGTTTTCTTCAAAGACAGTGACATAACTTTTGGCTTCACCAGAACTGTCATCAATGGTCTTCCAGATACCCAGAGGGGAGGAAGCCAGAGCCATGGATGAGAGACAGGCGGTCAACAAACCAGCAGCCAGGGCGCTTTTTTTCAGGAACATGTGGGGGGATCTCCGGTACCCCGGAATTTGCCGGGGTTCAAATTAATCATTCCATTGTGGTGTCATTAAGGTAAAACAGCTTACCCCGGACACTCCTGCGAAATTCAGAAGGGGTGAGTTGGTATTGACGCTTAAACAACCTGGAAAAGTAATCGGCGTCAGCATAACCCACCTGCAGGGCAATCTCGGTAATGCCCAAATTAGTATTCTTTAATAGATCTCTCGCTTGATCAAGCCTGATTTTTCGAACATACCCCATGGGGGCTGAATTGGTGGCCTGCTGGAAGCGGCGATTCAAGGTCCGGGTGTTCAGGCCTGAGATTTTGCACAGGTCTTCAATAGCAATATCACTGGCAAACTGGTGGTGAATAAAGTCCTGAAGAGAAACGATAATTTCATCCTGGTGAGCAGTGGTATGGTCATCGGCATAATGGGTGTCTTTAAAGGGCTTTCTTATTTCATGGGAAAACTGCTGCTCAACCTTCTGGGCAACCGATTCACCCAGCGCGATACCCAGCAGGTGTACCATCAAATCAGCCACGGAATTAACACTTCCGGCACAATAAATGCGGTCGGCCCGGGTGATCAGGTGATTCGGCTTGAAATCCACTTCCGGAAAAAAACGCTGTAACTTCTCCATGTAGAACCAGTGAGTAGTCGCGGGCTTTTTATCCAGTAAACCCGCGGCAGCCATAAAGGTTACACCGGTACCTGCTGCAGCAAATACAGCGCCTGAGTCGTATTGCAGTTTGATCCATTCAATAATATCCGGGTGCTTGCGAACCACCGGGATAGGATTCCGCCAGAGTGCCGGTATCAGGATCAAGTCGCCTGTGCCGCTTTGTTTGAAGGTTCGGTCTGGTGTGAGTCGCAAGCCACCTGTTGTAGTAACAGGCTCTTTATTCATGGCACAGAAGTGAACCTCAATGCTTTTCCTTGCGTTCGACAGGCGTGTATAGGTCATTGCCGCTTCGAGCATTTCCAGGGGTAATGTCACACTGGTACTGATCATATGATCGACCATGGGAATTAATACCCGATTTAGCTGTAATGGAGGTGGCTGTTGGAACATTATTCAAACGTTTGTCTTATTTATCCGGATTTATGTCTTTTTTGTCCGGTTTAGTTTATCACGAAATCATTAAACTAGTGCCAACTTCATTTGATTCTTAATTTGCATTCATAACGGTCTATTTGTATCCGGGCTCGGGTGGCAGGTGGTGCTGTTATACAGGAGTGTGGTTTGTCCAGATTACCCGTTATTGTTGCTCAAGGTGGGGTCAGCTCGGCTGGAAGAACCTCTGGTTTTCACGGTTATCGTCGTCTGATTCTGGAATGCCTGGATGACCAGTCCCAGCGTGATACCCTTTCAGCGCTTCGAACATTGAGAAATTTGCCGGTAGACAGTAGCCGGGATGATATTCTGTCAGGCACTCTTATTCGACAACTTGAAAAGAATCTGTTTGATAGTCAGGCGATCCCCATTCATGAGGCAATTCTGGCAGATCAGGGCACTGAAATTATTCTTCGGGGGCGTCGCTTGCCCAACCCTTTACCAGCAGGCTGGCAGTTGGAAAAGCTGGAGGACGGTCGTGTAAAAGTTCGTATCGAAGGCAGTCAGCAGTTGATGGTTCCGTCGATCAGGCAATCCCTGGTGGGCTCAGCGGGTCAGCTTCCTACGGGTTTTGCACCGGAAAAACTTTACCAGTCCCGTCATCATCCCCGGTCTCTGGCAATGACGGTATTTGGCGCATCCGATGTCATTTTTTCTTCAGGTATGGACTGGGATGCTATCAAGCAGAAGCTAGGCCCTGAAGAGGTGGCTGTTTATTCCGGCAGTGCCATGAGCCAGATGGATTACAACGGTAATGGTGGTATGTTCCAGGCTCGTTTGCTGGGTAAACGAGTCACTTCCAAGCAATGTCCATTAGGCTTTGCAGAAATGTCTGCAGACTTCATTAATGCTTATATACTGGGTTCTCTGGGTGGTACGGGTACGGGCATGGGAGCCTGTGCGACGATGCTGTATAACCTTGAACATGCGGCATCAGAGATTCGCAGTGGTCGCCGTCGTCTGGTGATTGTGGGTAACAGTGAAGCGCCAATAACCCCTGAAATTATGGAAGGCTATTCCACCATGGGGGCATTAACGACGGATGTAGCACTCCGCAACCTGGACGGCCTGTCTGATTCTGAAAACCCTGACTGGCGAAGAGCCTGCCGTCCATTTGGGGATAATGCCGGTTTCACCATTGCGGAATCCAGTCAGTTTCTGGTGCTGATGGACGATGAGCTTGCCCTGGAATGTGGTGCTGAGATTCTCGGTGCAGTGGCTGATGTTTTCATCAATGCGGATGGTTATAAAAAATCCATTTCTGCTCCGGGTGCAGGCAATCATTTGACCGTAGCGCGGGCGGCTGCTTTGGGAAGAGCCATTGCCGGCGATGACGCCCTTCGTTATCGCAGCTTTGTCCAGGCCCATGGCACTGGAACTCCACAGAACCGGGTGACCGAATCGAAGATTCTCAGCGAAACCGCCAAAATGTTTGGTATGGAAAACTGGCCTGTTGCTGCGGTGAAAAGCTACGTTGGTCACTCCATTGGTGCTGCCGGTGGTGATCAGATTATGGCGACACTGGGTGTCTGGAAGCATGGGGTTATTCCCGGGATCAGAACCATTAAAGGTTTGGCTGAAGATGTTCACTCTGATCATCTGAATATTCTCCTGAATCACCTGGAAACGGGGGCCGATCAGATGGATCTGGCTTTGGTCAATGCCAAGGGTTTTGGTGGCAATAATGCCACTGCATTGTTGTTAAGCCCTGAGATGACCGGAAGGATGTTAAAGGCCAGACATGGCGAGCAAGCCATAACACAGTGGCAGCACCGGAACGAGTCAGTGACTCAACAGCAGGCTGATTACGAGAAGCGTTGCCAAACCGGTGAAGCCAGGCCTATTTACCAGTTTGGTAAAGGTGTTCTGGATGGTAATGATCTTGAGTTAGATGATTCTCAGATCAAAGTACCAGGTTATGGCAAGGCGCTGAACCTTAATGTGGAAAACCCTTTCTGGAAGTTTTAATTCTACAAACACCCAACCGTCATCCCCGCGAAGGCGGCTGTCGCAAAACCCTCGTTCCCACGCAGGACCCACAGGGCCTAAAAGCATGGGAACGAGGTTTCCGGAGGCTTTTGCGACAACCTCTTAAGCAGGATTGGGGCTGGCCAGAACCAGAACCTTTTACTTAAATAGAGTCCTGATTTTGGTATATGTGTAAATACGATTTTGTATCTCAGTAAAACAGGCCGTAACAAATATACCCATAACGCTACCGAGTTATACGCAGCGTCTCTTTCCCAAGTTACGGGTTTTGGATAAGCTAGTCCGTTATTTACGCACTGGGGCGGGTACGCCTGATCTTAGCCCCTGGTTTTCGAACCGAATTTCACCTGTTGGGGACAACGATGATCATTAAACCAAGGATTCGTGGATTTATCTGTACCACCACTCACCCGGTGGGTTGTGAAGCCAATGTGAAGGAGCAGATTGCCTATACCAGGTCGCTGGGCCCGGTGGCCAATGGCCCCAAAAAGGTACTGGTGATCGGTTCTTCCAGCGGTTACGGTCTGGCTTCCCGCATTACTGCCGCTTTTGGCTCTGAAGCTGCCACCATTGGTGTGTTTTTTGAAAAGTCGGCCACAGAAACCAAACCGGGTACTGCCGGTTGGCACAACTCTGCGGCGTTTGAAAAACTGGCCCATGAAGCGGGCTTGTATGCCAAAAGTCTGAATGGCGATGCCTTTAGCCATGCAGCGAAGGAAAAGACCATTGAGCTGATCAGGCAGGATCTGGGTCAGGTGGATATGGTGGCTTACTCGCTGGCATCCCCGGTTCGTAAACTGCCGGATACCGGTGAGGTGATCCGTTCCGTACTGAAACCGATGGGCGAAACCTATTGTACTACTGCGGTGGATACCAATAAAGATACGTTGTTTGAAGCCACTGTTGAACCAGCCACCGAAGAAGAAGTGGCGGCAACGGTCACCGTAATGGGTGGTCAGGACTGGGAACTCTGGATGAAGGCGTTGTCTGAGGCAGGCGTTCTGGCAGAAGGTTGCAAGACGGTAGCCTACAGCTATATCGGTACAGAACTGACCTGGCCTATTTACTGGGACGGTGCCCTGGGTGAAGCGAAGAAAGACATGGATCGTGCCGCTCATGCGATTGATGTTGAGATGAAAGCCGTTCACGGTTCTGCCAATATTGCTGTATTGAAGAGTGTGGTAACTCAGGCCAGCTCTGCCATTCCGGTAATGCCGCTTTATATTTCCATGGTCTTTAAAAAGATGCGGGAAGAGGGACTGCACGAAGGTTGTATCGAGCAGATCAACCGCATGTTCCGTGAACGCGTCTACCGAACTGATGGCGCTGCTCCGGAAGTGGATGATAGTAATCGTCTGCGTCTGGATGACCTGGAGTTGAGAGAAGATATCCAGAAACATTGTCAGGCGATCTGGCCTCAGCTGACCAATGAAAATCTGGCTGAACTGACGGATTATATCCTCTATAAAAAGGAATTCCTGAAGTTGTTTGGTTTTGGTGTTGAGGGTGTGGATTATGATGCCGATGTTAATCCATTAGTACCTTTTGAGGTTGTCCAGATCTGAATGGGCTAATTATCACGGAAGATGATCAATTCAGCTGGGTAGCCACCCATCTGAATTGATCGGTGGGTGAAATAGATGGCAGAACTTCACATTGCTCGAAGTGGTAATGTCAAAGGGGTGTTAGCTCTTCCGGAAGATACCGGGCATAAAGCCTTATGGATCGGGAGGCAGGTGAAACCTGTTTCTCTTGAAAATCAGGTCTCCATTCCCGAAGTTTCTCATCAACAATCTATCCATGATGGTGTTCAGAAGGATCGTAAAGTCAGTATTGATTCTGGTATCGGATCTCTTGGATCTGCTGAGGAATTGGAAATCAGCGATAGCGATGGTAAAGAAATCAGTAAAGGCCTGGAAAGTATCTATCAGGGGCTTTTTGCCCAGTCTGCCCGGAGGCAAAGCTTACCTGAGGCTCGTCAGGCTCTGGAGGAAAAAAGCTGCCAGCCATTGATGGATCTGTTGGGCAAATATGGTTTGGATCATTACGGAAGAGGCATTTTAGAGAAGGCTGAAACGCTGTTAGACTGGTGTGAAAAAGAACCCCACCCTGTGATGCCTGACAGACTGGTTAGGATAAAAAAGAAATGTGAGAAACTCCGGGCAGAGAGTGATGTATTAACCAGGAAAATGAATCTAAAGAGCACCGCGGCCAATCTAAAAAAAGCCATTAAGAAAAATGAACAACTGACTGAATACAAAGAGAATACTCTCAAACCGGCTGAGCGTGCGTTTGACCATATCATTTATTCCCTGATTGACCGGCAGCCAGCCACTCAGGAACTCAACGCCTGTCTCCAGTCTATTAAAGCCCTTTTACCTGAAAATGTGGAAGTTAGCGCCCCTATTGATAGCACCATAAGAACCTGGACTTATAATGTCCTGCTGGAGCGGGCAGGATATTCGGCTGATATCCGGTAACCCGATTCAGGATTTATCCCTAAATAATTTGCCTGTTTTCGCCGCCCGCCGCCCGAAAAAGATAAGACGCATGCTTTTACGGACAGCGGAAAGCGCCTCGTTCAGAGTGAACGGAAACTGAGTTCAAAACTGATGTTAAGTTGGCAATGTTGAAATAGTGGGTGTGGCGATATAAAGCGAGCCCGGGCGCCTTACTTCCGGGTGGCTGGTAATCCCGCTGGCGACCGTGAAATTTTATCGATTATCTTTATCAATGAAGCCAGCTCAGCCTTAGTGAGCTGCTGTTCCATCTGTTGATTCAGCCATTGTTTTTTCTGTTCAAGGCGTTCGGCAACGTTAGCGCCCCTGTCGGTGATCACGATGCGATAAGAGCGTAATTCATCACCAGGCTGACGTTCGATAAATCCTTTTTTGACCAGGCTGGTGATATAGCGGGTAATCAGTCCGGGTGTCACTCCAAACGTTTTCGCAACCTCTTTTGGCAGCATGCTCTTTTTTTCAAATAACAGACTGAGCAACAACGCTTCACGGCTGGTTACTTTCTCGGGTAATGATTGGATCAGCTGCTCAAACGCTTCCCGACAATGATCCCCAAGCTTACTTAACTGATCAATCAACATACATCACCCTACGTACAGGCTCTGCACGATAAGTCCTATAATTACCGGCATTAAGAGCGCGACAGACGAGCGAATAATAACATACTTCAGTCCCATAAATGGCAGCTCAAATACGATAGCCCGACCGATGCCTACCAGGCTAAAACCTGCGACAAAAGCAATCACCACAGCAACGGGTGTCCCCACACTGTTAAGCGTACCTGCTATGGGGTACAGCACGATCGGACTGGTGGGTGCAACAGCGCCCACGAGGGCAGCTATCATACTGCCTGCAACGTTATTTGAGCCAGAGAGCCATAGGGATAATTGTTCAGGGCTGATCATCGCAAGTGCTATACCGGCAATCAGAAAAGAGGCGGCAAATACTGGCAGCATCTCCATAAACATGCCCAGACCCGCTTTAATACCATCAAGCAGGTCTCCAGTGCGCTGTTGTTTATACAAAACGACGGCACACACTAATGACAGTGCCAGCATAATACCGTTAGTGATGTAATCCATGATTAATGCTCCTCTGCCTGAATTTTGATGATAGCGGTATCAATTTTTTTCGGATCAGGATCCATGGACAGGCCATATTTTTCATAAATAACATTCACCAGCCAGCCAGCAATCAGTGGTGCGGGCAAGCTGACCAGCAGTGTTAACAGCATCAGTTTGGCTCCCAGTAAAGGCACGCCCCATGCGACGGCACGAATCAGCCCTAACATGCCCCAGGAGGATAAGAAGGTGGTGATAATGCCAACGCTACAGCGTTTTTTAATCATCATGCCGATCATTGGATAAATAACCGCAGGTCCCGCAGGTGTGATCATTCCACCGGCTAATGCCAGCAGGTAGCCCTTCAGGCCTGCATCCTTTCCCAGCCATCGGTTCAGGAACGCTTCAGGGATAAGCTTCATCACCAGACCTGAAAAAATAAACGCGATGAGCATGGTTGGTATAATCTCCAGCCCCATTTCATAACCACTGGTAAGCCCTTCAGTGACAACCGTCTGGTCGGTATAGAGCAGGGCTGACGCTGCAGTAATAGCCAGTAAAATTAACACTGGCATTGCCGCTTTGAACGCCTCAAAAAATTTCGTCATATTCGCACCTCAAAACAAACAAGAGTAAACTGTTTACTCTGTAAATTATTTGGCAGATTATGTCGGGCATTGTTTACACTGTCAACAGATAGTTGATGAAAATAGATAAGAGAGAGAGGCAGGAAAGCCTGTGACCAACGATTTTTAAAAACTATCAGTGATGGGTTGTTTGTCCGGAAGGTCTCAAGATGGCTTTGTTAATATGCCAGTTTCTTCATTTCGTAGTTCAAAAGGGTGAGCTGCTGGTGGTGATCGGGTCGTATAATCCAAATGGATAAGAAACAGCCTTTAGCCGGGTAAAAAAACAAACAGGTTCTGGTTTGCTCCAGTACTGCCGACTTTGGTATCTTGTTTTTGCAGTGAAAGAAAATTGCCACGGTACCCAAAGGCACAGAGAAAAGAAAAAAGCTTATCCTTTGTGTCTCATTGCCTTCGTGGTCAACTCTTTCATGCCAGAGGGTGACGAACTATCATCATGAGCATTTGATATCTAAACCGTCATAATAAAAAACAAATAAAAGCGAGCGTCTCATGTCTTATTCTGACTCATCTCATTCACCATTTTCGTCAACAAATGTCGTCATTGTTTCTGCTGCCCGCACTCCCATGGGCGGATTTCAGGGAGATCTGTCGTCTGTTTCTGCGGTTGAACTGGGTACTGTTGCCGTTAAGTCAGCGCTGGAGAGAGCAGGGATTGCTCCGGAAAAGGTTTCTGAAGTGCTGATGGGGTGCGTGTTGCCTGCGGGTACTGGTCAGGGACCAGCACGACAGGTTGCATTAAATGCCGGGATTCCGGTTCATGTACCCACCACAACGCTGAACAAGTTGTGTGGTTCTGGAATGAAAACCGTGATGCTCGGTGCCGCCCAGCTGCAAACCGGTGAAGCGGATATGGTGGTTGCCGGTGGTATGGAAAGTATGAGCAATGCCCCCTATCTGCTGGATAAAGCCAGAGGTGGTATGCGCCTCGGTCATGGTCAGGTTAAAGATCATATGTTTACCGATGGACTGGAAGATGCCTACCGTGGAATAGCCATGGGCGTATTTGCCCAGGAAACCGCTGATCTCTTCGGATTAACGCGAGAGGCCATGGATGATTATGCGCTGGCCTCTCTGGAGCGAGCCAGGCAGGCGATTGAGTCTGGAGCTTTTGCTGAGGAAATTGTGCCTGTTGAAACCCGTAAAGGGGTGGTTGCAATTGATGAGCAGCCAGGTAAAGCCAGGCCGGAGAAAATACGTCAGCTTCGACCGGCATTTACTAAAGATGGAACCGTTACAGCGGCAAACTCAAGCTCTATTTCTGATGGTGCCGCCGCGCTGGTATTAATGCGGGAAGAGGATGCCAAAGCGCAGGGGTTAAAACCCATTGCGCGGATTACCGGTTATCAGAGTCATGCCCAAAAGCCGGAAGAGTTTACCATTGCTCCCATTGACTGTGTCCGCAAACTGTTGGCAAAGATTGACTGGCAGGCCAGTGATGTAGATCTGTTTGAAGTCAATGAAGCCTTTGCAGTGGTCGCCATGATGGCCATGCGCGAACTGGGTCTTGATCACGACAAGGTAAATATTAATGGTGGTGCCTGCGCCCTTGGTCATCCTCTTGGTGCCAGTGGTGCCCGTATTCTGGTGACTTTGCTGCACGCACTGAAAAAAACGGGGGGTAAAAAAGGTATCGCTTCACTGTGCATTGGTGGTGGTGAGGCAACCGCCATTGCAGTTGAGATGTTGTGACAGGTTTTGCTGCTAACTCCCTGTATTTTCGAATTATTTGAGTTTGGGGATAAGGCATTAAAAAATGCCTTATCCCCCATATCTCACCAATGGCAAAATTTATAGGCGGCTTTTTTATGGACTACAACCTTTCTGAAGAGCAGATAGCCTTTCGAGATCTGGCCCGGCAGTTTGCCGAGGCTGAACTGGCTCCCCACGCAGCACAGTGGGATCTTGATTCTCACTTTCCTGTTGATGTTATCAGGGCTGCTGGCGATCTTGGTTTCTGCGCACTTTATACCAATGAGTCTATGGGGGGGCTGGGGCTTTCCCGTCTGGATTCCCATATCATTTTTGAGCAGATGGCTATGGGGTGTACGGCCACTACCGCCTATATCACCATTCATAATATGGTGGCCTGGATGATCAGTGAATTTGCCACTGACCGGGTTAAATCCGAATGGGGTGAAGGGCTGGTCTGTGGCAGTAAGCTGTCTTCTTACTGCCTGACAGAACCAGGGGCTGGGAGTGATGCCGCTGCATTGAAAACCAAGGCTGTACGTGATGGAGATGAGTACGTTCTCAATGGCTCGAAAATGTTTATTTCCGGAGCGGGCAGTACCGATCTGCTATTGGTGATGGCCAGAACCGGAGAAGAGGGTCCGAAAGGAATATCGGCCTTTGCTGTGCCGGCCAGCCTGGAAGGCATTCACTATGGCAAGAAAGAAGAAAAAATGGGCTGGAATGCCCAGCCTACCCGACAGATTTCTTTTGATAATGTCCGTATACCGACCGATCACCTGCTGGGCGAAGAGGGGCAGGGTTTCTCTTTTGCCATGAAAGGGCTGGATGGTGGCCGTATTAATATTGCCACCTGTTCAGTGGGTACTGCACAACAGGCGTTAAATACTGCCAGAGCCTATATGAAAGAGCGGAAGCAGTTTGGTCGTGAGCTGGCCGGGTTTCAGGCATTGCAGTTCAAGCTGGCTGATATGAATACAGAGCTGGTGGCCGCTCGTCAGATGGTGCGACTGGCGGCCTTCAAGCTGGATCATGGCGACCCGGAGGCCACCGCCTATTGTGCCATGGCCAAGCGGTTTGCCACGGATATCGGTTTTCAGGTATGTAATGAAGCCCTCCAGATTCATGGCGGTTATGGCTATATCAAAGAGTACCCACTTGAACGTCATGTCCGTGATAACCGGGTGCATCAGATTCTCGAAGGTACCAATGAAATCATGCGACTGATTGTCGCCCGTCGTTTGCTTTCAACAAGCATTTCTCAATCTGGTATGGAGTTACAGTGATTATGTCTGAAGCACTACATCTGACTTATGAAGGGCGTACCGCCATTCTCACCCTGGACAATCCACCGGCTAACACCTGGACGCCAGAGAGTTTGGGAGAGTTGGAACAGATTGTTCAGGAGCTGAATAGGAATCCGGGTGTTATTGCGCTGGTTATTACTTCTGCCTCAGAGAAATTTTTCAGTGCCGGCGCGGACTTAAAGCGATTTGATAACCTGATTCCTGAAGAGGCCCGCCCCTTTGCTGAAGCGTTTGGTAAGGCTTTTGAAGCCTTGAGTGATTTTAAAGGGCTCAGCATTGCGGCCATTAATGGCTATGCGATGGGAGGAGGTCTCGAAGTTGCCCTGGCCTGTGATTTGAGGGTGGCGGAAGAACGGGCAATTATGGCGTTGCCGGAAGCTGCAGTGGGTTTGCTGCCTTGTGCTGGTGGGACACAAAACCTGACACTCCTGGTAGGAGAAGCCTGGGCCAAGCGCATGATCCTCTGTGGTGAAAAAGTGGGTGCTGAAAAAGCATTGGCAATTGGCCTGGTAGAAGAAGTTGTGGGTTCTGGAGAAAGTCTGGATCGTGCGAAAGCCCTGGCGTCGAATGCCGGAAAGCAGAGCCCTGATGCCCTGAAAGCCTGTAAAAAACTGGTGCAAATGGGACGCTCTGGTTTCTCAAGAGATGCTTTGCCCTCCGAAAGAGAGATGTTTCTGGAACTGTTCAACGGCAAAAACCAGCAGGAAGGGGTTCGCGCATTCCTTGAGAAGCGCAAGCCTGAATGGACTTATGAATAACGCCTTTTCCGTGAAAGAAAGTTGCCACGGAGGCACGGAGACAGAGAAAAAACTTTTTCTTTTCTCCGTGACTTTGTGTCTCCGTGGCTAAATCGTTATGGGTATTTATGTCAGACCGCTGAACAAACAGCAAAAGCAGGATGAGAATAATGACAAAAATTGCATTTATCGGTCTTGGTAATATGGGTGGTCCCATGGCTCAGAATCTGGTGAAAGCCGGGTATGATGTCTGTGGTTTTGACCTGGTGCCTGAAGCCCTGGATCAGCTGGTGCAGGCAGGCGGTTCGAAGGCTGAGTTGGTAACCGATGCGGCTCAGGGTGCCAGTGTTGTGATCAGTATGTTGCCTGCTGGTAAACATGTGGAAACGCTGTATCTGGGCGATGAAGGGCTTTTTAATGTTATTGACAGCCGTTGTCTGGTTATAGACTGCAGCACCATTGAGGCTGATGTTGCAAAAAACGTCGGTGTAAAGGCAGAAGCGCAGGGCATTGATTTTATTGATGCGCCGGTTTCCGGTGGAACCGCCGGGGCTGCAGCTGGCACATTGACGTTTATGCTAGGAGGGAATGGCGAAGCTGTAGAACGAGCCAGACCTTATCTTGAGGTTATGGGACAGAATATTTTTCATGCTGGCGGTGCTGGTGCGGGACAGCTGGCCAAGATCTGCAACAATATGCTGTTGGCCATTCTAATGACGGGGACATCGGAAGCCCTCAAACTGGGTATCAATAATGGTCTTGATCCGGCAGTGCTCTCTGAAATCATGAATAAGAGCTCTGGAGGGAACTGGGTTCTGGAAAAATATAATCCGGTACCGGGAGTTATGCCACAAACGCCAGCCAGTAATGACTATCAGGGTGGTTTTATGGTGGGTTTGATGGCCAAGGATCTTGGTTTAGCCCTGAATACCGCTGCAAGTAGCAAGACGGCGACGCCAATGGCCTCTCTGGCAGAGAATTTGTATAGAATCCATTCGATCCGTTCTGGAAGTACTCAGGACTTTTCGAGCATTATTCAGCTTTACGACCCAGCGGATTAGCTTTGATGTTGACCACATGCAGTGGTCTTCTGTTGTATGCTGGGAAAGTCTGAAATATTTGTTTCTATTGGCAGCTATTTTTTTGAATGCACGATCAAAATTATTATTCAATAGATAGTTGCCGATCAGCGTGCAGGTTATTTTCCTTCTCTTGATTTGGCTCAATGTTTTGCTCAGAAGTTGTTCTGTTTTTGAACAGTTGTGTCAGATAACGGTTCTGTTTTTGTAAATCAGGTTATACAATTCTCGGGATTTTTTTAGCCCTCTGACCGAATGTGTGACTGGTCGGGTCTGATCATCCATTGAAGGTAACCTGATCCCATGGAAATATTTATGAGTCTGGTGGGCATTGTCAGTCTTCTGGCAATCGCTTTTCTCCTGTCGGATAACCGAAAAGCCATCAATCTGAGAACGGTCGGTGGCGCTTTTGCCATTCAGGCGGGTCTTGGTGCTCTCGTTCTCTATGTGCCGATGGGGCAGGAGATCCTGGGTGGCGTCTCCAACGCGGTGAGTAATGTCATCAATTATGCCAACCAGGGTATTGGTTTCCTGTTTGGTGATCTTGGCAACTTCAAAGTGGGCTTTATTTTTGCCATTAATGTTCTGCCAATCATCATCTTCTTCTCCTCCCTCGTTGCGGTTCTTTACTATCTGGGCATCATGCAGAAAGTGGTGATCATTCTGGGCGGGGGGTTGCAAAAACTACTGGGTACCAGTCGTACAGAATCCCTGTCAGCGACTGCCAATGTTTTTGTGGGGCAGACAGAAGCTCCTCTGGTGATCAGACCTTACATTGGTCGTATGACTAACTCTGAACTGTTTGCGGTGATGGTTGGTGGTCTGGCTTCAGTGGCCGGTTCAATTCTGGCTGGTTATGCCGGTATGGGTGTTGAGCTGAAATACCTGGTTGCTGCCAGTTTCATGGCGGCTCCCGGTGGTCTGTTGATGGCAAAAATCATTAAGCCTGAAACCGATACACCCGATGATTCTGAGTTGTCTGATGAAGAAGGCGATACTGAAAAACCCGTCAACGTGATTGATGCTGCTGCTTCCGGTGCCTCCTCCGGTCTGAAGCTGGCTGCCAACGTCGGTGCGATGCTGTTGGCGTTTATTGCCCTGATTGCCATGGTTAACGGTATTATGGGCTGGGCTGGTGGCTTCTTTGGTTATCCGGAGCTGAGCCTTGAGATGATTCTGGGGTACCTGTTCAGCCCACTGGCGTTTCTTATTGGTGTACCGATGAATGAGGTCATCACTGCAGGCAGTTTTATCGGCCAGAAAGTGGTGGTGAACGAGTTCGTTGCCTACATGGACTTTGTACAATATCTGAATCCTGAAGCGGCTGTGGCGGCAGGTGTTGAAGTGCTGTCTGCCCGGACCCAGATCATTGTTACCTTCGCTCTGTGTGGCTTTGCCAACCTGTCTTCTATCGCTATCCTGCTGGGTGGTCTCGGGGTTATGGCTCCCCACCGTCGTCAGGATATTGCCCGTATGGGTATCAAGGCAGTAGCTGCCGGTACGCTGTCTAACCTGATGAGTGCTACCATCGCAGGATTAATGTTTACCCTTTAAGCAACTGTCCTTAAATAACTTGCCCATTTCAACGAACGTGGTCCGATGTCCGTAGTCCGAAAAAGCAGGAGTCACTCGTGCTTTTTCGGGCAACGGACAACGGATAGCGGGCAACGAGCTTAATGTTGCTGATCTTTCCGCCAGTCAGTATTTTTCCTCACGATTTCCTCACGATTTTTCTGAAATGGTCGAATCATTTTTATAATGAAAAGTGATTGAATGCTCATGTATTGCAATCAAATGTATTTATGAATGACGTTGTTCCTGACCTTTCCTGAGTATCCAAGGATGAATCTGACAACAAGGATTTTGTGCTCCCGTAAGGATAAGAAGTTCTCGCAGCAGGCTTTGGCCGACTTGATTGGTGTATCCAGAAGTGCACTGGCTCAATGGGAGACCAGCATGAGTAGCCCCAGTCTGGGTAATCTACGCAAAATGGCAGAGATTCTTGAAATTTCTTTTGAATGGCTGGCCACTGGGCGAGGGAACCAGTATCTGGTTCAGGTTAGTGACACCATTTGCGATTCAGAGGTGGATGGTGAAATTATTAATCAGCTTTATCGAATGAATCTGATGAAGAAGAGAGCCCTTCTTAACATGATACAAGCCATGGCTTGAGCGTGTTATGGGTGTTGTAAGCTGAAGCGCCATACTGGCGCTTTTTTAATGACCAGATGCCTGGCTTCTATGCCTGGGCACCCTGGTGTTCTCTTATGTATCAGTCAGGTTATTTGATCATTTCCCGAAATTTATTACCGGGTTTGAATTGCGGAAGCTTACAGGCGGGGATATGAATTTCTTCCCCTGTCTGGGGATTCCGCCCCTTTCTGGCCGCGCGGTCCGCTACTGAAAATGTGCCAAAACCAATGAGTTGAACGATATCTCCACTAGCCAGCGTTTCCTGCGTGTTACTGATAAAGGCGTTGACCACCAGTTCGGCCTTGCTGCGTGGCAGGTTTGCTTGTTCAGCGACTTGCTCAACCAGTTCTTTCTTGTTCATATCCAGTCTCAGGGGATTACCAGTTATGTGGAAAGAAAATACCAGAAAACATGAGTGATCAGCTTCTGGCTTCGCTCGGCCCAGGGTATACCCGTCGCCTTTGAAGTTGCTATTCTGCTGGCTGCGCTCGTTTACTGGAGCGTCAGCCCAGTCTGGTCACTTAGTGAATCTAAGTTCCCGGAACCCGAGGGTCCGAGAACCTAAAAGCTTCGCTCCCTTGTCAACCCGTAGCAACTCCAAATCAAATGGGTAAAGTCCTGAGCAGGTGCTGAAACACAATCAGCCTGAGGATTTATCGTTTACTTAAATAACAGTCGAAGGGAGAAAAAAGCCTTGATAAGACAATATAGAAGCTTTTAAGCGCTTTATCCGGTTTCGTTGCCGTTTGTGGTGAAGTTTTTATGGGCCTGCCAGTACAATACTGACAGGCAATGGCGGTTAAATCAGTGACTCAGCTCGCGTTCCAGCGGGATCATATGATGTTTGGGCTGAAGAACCAGAATATCAGTTTTCACCTCGGAAATGAGCTGTTCTGCGGTGTTGCCAATAGCAATTGCACTAATGCCTGTTCTTGCATGGGTGCCCAGAATCAGCAGTTTTGCATCAATTTCTTTCAGAAGTGCAGGAATCATGGTCTCGGTTGGGCCAGGTTCAATATGGAACTGATCTTCATTCAGTTTGAATTCCCGGGCGTATTCCTTGCAGTGCTTTTCGTAATTGTGCTTGTCGGTCCGGCCGTCTCCATGGTCCTGAATAGCGAGCATGGTGGTTGGGTATGCTGTCGCCAGGTGAAGTTCTGCGGAGAACTCATCGGCAATATCTGTGGCATATTGCAGGATGGCCTGGTTGAGAACGCTGTGATAATGATCTTTTGGGTCTGCATTAACAGCAGCAAGAATAGTACCCTTACTCCAGTCACTGTCAGATTGAACCAGCAGTACAGGGACTCTGCAGCGACGGAGCAGGCTCCAGTCTTCCGGAGTGCTGAATGCTTTTTGCAGGGCGGTAATCAGCTTGGCATCCTTGACAACAAGATGGCAGCGTTCCATCTGGCGAACATGAATAATGGTCTCGATAACAGAGTCATTCCATGTTTCATGAAGATAGACTTCCTGACCTTCTGCCATAAGAGGTTCAGCCAGCGCTTCCAGGCGAGCCATGGATTCGACACCTGCTTTTGGGTTAGGTGCAAGAATGTGCAGCGCAGCACCGGTTACCCGGCAGATCTGGCTGGCCCTCTGCAGAGCAATCTGTTGGTCCTTTCTGGTATCAACAACGGCCAAAACTTTGGTGATTCCACGCATATGTCTCTCCTTCTTGCTGAAAATTTCGTTTCTTTTGATACCATCATGCATGAGATTAACTGATGTTTTTATGATCTCTGTCAATAAGACGCTGTGCTGTTAGGAGTATGTGAAAGTTGTGGGATAAATAATAAACCGCTGTCCGGTTTACTCGCAGCGGCTTTCTCTTAAACATTACTGTGCCGGGCCTGAACCTGTCAGCGCCCGGGAGGTAAAGTACTTTCTTAACGCCTTCGGTGTGCTCAGGTGTTTTGCCAGTCTGGCAAAGCCAACGCGCCCCTCTGTCTTGTCAAATACCACATAGAATGCCCGCATAAAAGCATCACCCAATATCCAGAAGTCTTTATTGCCCGGTGCCAGCCCGACTACGCATTGCTCCTGTCCCCACCAGTCAACCTGCTTAACCACATAAAACTCGGGAGGTACGGTGTAATTCTGGCCACCGATGGTAAAGGTCAGTGATGGCTGTTCATGCAAATTGGTGCAATCCGGATTCAGCTGCAGGGCATTAAGAATTGTGAATACGTCATTCGCTGGCCCGACAATCAGGGAGGTGCCCGAGTCGATAATGGCTCTGCAGTTACCCTGGTGCTGACAGCTAAGGGGGATGTTCCGGTCGTTGATGCGGATGCCGTCAAAGGTAATATTGTAATAGACATCCATGGGGCTCCCCGTATTCAGTGATAGTATCGGGTGCCAGTTGATTTCTCCCCGGTAATAGTACGGATCCGGTTCGCCGATAATCAGGCGACTGGCTCCGTTGGCAGGTGTATTGCTCAGGTAAAAAGAGAACATCGCTTTCGGAATCCGTCCCTGCAGAACGGCATTATCCATCCACAATGTCATCGGGTCGTCGGCAGGGCTCTTGTAGGCAAGGCCAAAGATGCCATCAAAAGGTGTGTTCTGAAAGCTATCAGAAAGCCAGGTCGCCAGGCCAATCTCCTGATCAGCAACAGGGATATCCCCCAGAGTAACCGTGTCATACCCTCTGTAGCCCTGCATACTGCCGGATCCATACTGTATTGAGAGGCCCTGGTAGTCCGTTGAGAATGACTGGCTGAGTTCGGGATAAAATATTTCCTTGCCCCGGCAAGCCACGAAAAAGCAGTGCTTGTCCGGTACCCAGATTTTTCCTGAACCGGTATCCAGAATCCCGTCGAACTTCTGGTTCGGGTTACCTATAAAAAATGTACCGTAGTATTGGGTGTTGTGGTTATCGGTAAGGGCAATTTCACCCGGCTCCAGTGCGTGGGTGAGTAGTTCGATGCTGTTGATATTGTGTTCCGGGGGCGGCTCAAGAATCTGGATGCAGGCTCTTTTGGACGGAGATGATATCTGCTGTTCCATGGGGGTCTGACTGATTACATCCGCGTAGGTGAGCAGCGTCTGTGAGAAGATCAACAAAGAAATTGATGTAGCTGGAACTGTTTTCATGGGGCCATTCGGTTTGCAAAGAATTTGACGGTAAATTGGGGGAGCACCTGTACAAGTTAGTTGCTTACTGTCGTATTCTCGAATAGGGCTCTTTAATATCGCGCCATATCACCGCAACTGCCGGAATTGTGGTAGTATTCTGCAAAAATTTATTGCTGTACTTACTGATCTGGCTGCCTTATGGAAAAACTGTTCGAAAAAGTGCTCTATTCTGCCCGCTGGCTGCTGGCTCCGATTTATCTCGGGCTAAGTCTTGTTCTGGTGGCTCTGCTGATTGAATTCTTTCAGAGTGCTGTCTATCTCGTTTTAAACGTTTTCAGCATGAATGAGAATGACGTGACCCTTAAGGCACTCACACTGATTGATGTGGCGTTGGTGGGTGGGCTGATTGTGATGGTGATGTATGCAGGTTATGAAAATTTTGTTTCCAAGATTGATGTTGAGAAAGAGTCTGATAAATTAAGCTGGCTTGGCAAAATGGATACGGGCTCTCTTAAAGCAAAGGTTGCGGCCTCCATTGTCGCCATATCTTCTATCCATTTGCTGAAAGTTTTTATGAATGCAGGAAATATTCCCAATGACAAGCTAATGTGGGCTGTTCTTATGCACCTGACATTTGTGGCGTCTGCTTTCTTTATGGGCTTGCTCGACCTCATGCTTCATAAGAAAAAGACAGCGATTGATACCTCTCTGTAACCGTCTCCTCCCACTGAATTTATGCTGGCTCAGTTTAGTGAGCCAGTTATGACCGATATTCCCAAGAAATAAAGAGAAATAAAGGACATCCATAAATTAGGCTCTTCAGGGATATCTGTGGGTAAATTGAGTGAATTTTAGGTAGGAAAGCACCTGCCGAAAACTTCTGTATGTTTTTTAGCTGTGAACTGAAAAACAACAGAAGGCCCGGCAGATGCTTATAAAGACTCTCCTCAATAAATGCCACAAATTCAAGTCATTTGTTTATCAATCAGTGGAGCTTGTCATCCATCAAGGTGCTGAAGTGCTCGATATCATGGTGGTTCCCAGAAAGAATGGACTGGCTATCTGTTCTGGTTGTCAGAAGCCAACACCTGGGTATGACCAACTAAATATACGCCGGTTTGAGTTCATCCCAATATGGGGTTACAGAACCTTTCTCCTTTATCAGATGCGTCGAGTTAATTGCCCCACCTGTGGCGTAAAGGTTGAGGAGGTTCCATGGGCCCAAGGTAAAAATGAGCTTACCAAAGCGTATATGCAATTCCTTGCATTTTGGGCAAGGAAGATGTCGTGGAAGGAAGTAGCTGAGACCTTTAATACCTCATGGGAAAAGGTCTTTCATTCTGTTGAATATATAGTGGACTGGGGACTTAAACATCGATGCCTGGACAAAATAAAAGCCATCGGTATTGATGAGATAGCATACCAGTTAGGTCATAAGTACCTCACCGTTGTTTACCAGATTGACCGCGGTTATACGCGCTTATTGTGGATTGGTGAGGAGCGAACAGAGAAAACTATTCGCAGCTTTTTCGAGTTCTTCACAGAGTCCAGAAGTAAGCAGCTGGAGTTTGTCTGTTCAGATATGTGGAAACCCTACGTAAAAGTCATTGGAGAACTTGCAGCAAATAAAGGACATCCATAAATCGGCGCAAATAAAGGACATCCATAAATCTATCCATTGTTTAAGTATGGATATTTTAGTGGGTGTCCTTTTCTTGTCTCTATAAAAAACTAACAAATCAATCATCCTCAGTATTAACCATCCCTGAATCCAAGTGATTCAGACATTACTATTGGGGGGTAAATCCAGCTTTTGGATAAAAACTAACAGACAGGATTCTGGTTGGCGCAGGCTGAACCAGCGCTACATGGCAACGGAGTGCGGTTTAATCAATCAGGCTTAAAGAAATCAGTTTTACAATGGTGCCGATGAGTACAACCGGCGACAAGCAAGAGTACCCTGAAACCACTGCTGTCCTTGCTTTTCAGCGAAGGCTTTCATTGCGGCCAATTTACCAACCGCACGTCTGAAACGATTATTCCAGCCTACGGTTTTTAGCCATTCTTCTTCATTTATATCCAGTCGGGTCAGAATGGGAGGCGTATCACCGGGAATGGCTCCCCGTTTTCCAGCTTTGAGTATTCTTCCACTCCAGTCGACTAACTCAAAGTAGTATTGCCGACTGAACGGAATGGACTCATCGGGGTTTTGTCCAGGGCATTGTAGAGGTTTGAGTAATAGGCCGGTTTTTATTGGTGTACCTGATCTTATTAAAGCTACCATTGATGTTAAAAACACTGCTACGACCCTGTTATCGTTATTGGAAAATACTTCAGACACTTTTGACTTTGGCTTTTCAAGTGCAAATTCACCATCGGCAGGGATGAAAAC
>NZ_JAVRMB020000304.1:0-9792 GCF_031844845.1 Endozoicomonas sp. | reverse complement strand
CCTCTGGAATGAAACGTCTGTTAGGCCTTCAGCTCTATGATGCTTCACTGGTGCCGGATGAGACGGTGAATGAACGAGTTGCTGTCGTTCATGAACAACCGGTTTGTGTCCTGTCCACGATGCAAGTACCTAACATGGCTTCCCGTCTGCATGAGCTGGAGTGCCCTGTTTTTGGAATCTGGGGTGTGAATGACAAGTTTTGTCCTTCCCGTGGTGCCGACACCATGATGAAGGGCTGTAGTAATATCCGTTTTACTCTGTTGAGTGAATGTGGTCACTGGGTGATGGTTGAACATAAGGATTGGTTTAACCGGCAATGCCTGGATTTTATAAAACACGGCTGATGGGTTGCTAACGGGTGATTCCTCCTATGCTCGGGCGAAGGTGACAGGTTTTAGATTCCCACTCAGAACGAGGTTGTCGCAAAAGGGATAATTAACAACCAGCCGTCATCCCCGCGCAGGCGGGGATCCACTCTCGAGATGGATTCCCGCCTTCGAGGCTGTCGCAAAACCCTCGTTCCCACGCTCTGCGTGGGAATGCATACGGATCTGGCCGCATGTGGAGAAACCTCTCCTTGTCCGAACCTGTGGGGGTTTCAGGCTGGTTATTCACTTGTGGCGAGTACGGTATGCATTCCCACGCAGGACCCACAGGGCCTAAAAGCATGGGAACGAGATGTCCGGAGGGTTTTGCAACACCCTCCTGCGCGGGGATGACGGGTGGGTGTTAATTCTCCCTTTTGCGACAGCCACTTCACACGGATCTGGCTTCTTCAGTAAACATATAACCCCCACCCCATACCGTTTTAATCAGGGCCGGGTTTTTTGGATCTTTCTCAATCTTTTTTCGCAACCGGCTGATCTGGTTATCAATACTTCGGTCGAATGGCAACGCTTCCCGTCCCTTGGTCAAATCCATCAAATGGTCTCGGCTGAGCACCTGCCGTGAGTGCTCCAGAAAGACCTTCAATAACCGGAATTCGGCGGCACTTAATGGCACCAGCAAACCATCTTCCCGGGTCAGTTGATGCTGATGAATATCCAGGCTCCAGCCTTTAAATTGCACTTCTGAGTCCTTATTTTCAGAGGTCTCCTTCACTGAAGTCTGGTCAATGCGGCGCAGGACAGCCTTAATCCGTGCCAGCAATTCTCTGGGGCTGAAAGGCTTGGTGACATAATCATCCGCCCCCATCTCCAGCCCAACGATGGTATCCGCTTCCTCACTCATGGCGGTCAGCATGATCACGGGTGGACCATTTTGCCCCTGCAGATAACGGCACAAACTCAAACCGTCCTCACCGGGCATCATAATATCCAGAACCACCAGATCTATAGACTCAGCGTCCAGAACGCTACGCATCGCCTCACCGCCATCCGCCAGAGAGACAAGATAACCATGCTGATCCAGATAGCGACCCAACAGATCGCGAATATCGTCGTGGTCATCAACCACAAGAATGTGTTTTTTCATGAGCCTGAACTTTTTAGATTGCCGATTTTGTCATTATAAGGTCGAAACGCAGCAACTTTGGATAGGCAACGACCAATTGATACAAATTGCGACAAACCTCCATATATACGGGATATTTCTGAGACCTCTATGGTTTTAAATTAAGTCATCGGAAGCTTCTTTAACAAAACGTGTTAAGAACACTTCAGAAAAACAACCGGAGAACCTGCCATGAAAAAAACAACACTGATCGCAACCGCTTTAGTCACCGCACTCTCTGTTTCCACAGCTTCTTCAGCTTTTGCCTGGTGGGGTGAAGGTGAAGGCGGTAAAGAACACAACAAAGGCTGTGGTAGTGAGTATCGCTCAAGCCATGGACAAAAAAGTGATCATGGCAAACGCGGCATGATGGGCAAACATGCCAATTTCAAAGAGCATATGAGCCGCGAGTTTACCGCTGATGAGGTTAAAATCCTCAATGAAGCCCACCTGATTAAGCAGGGTAACCCGAATGTTAAAGTCGGCACGGTCACATCCACCAAAGACGGCTACAAAGTCACCATCGTCACCAAAGACAACTCTCTGGTTAAAGAGATAGAGCTGGCCAAAAATGGTATGTCTCTGGATCGCTACAACATGATGCAAGAACGTATGGAAGCAAAACAGAAAAATTAAATCTGCTAACCCGGATATTTTTATATGGCTATTTTTCGCACTACGTGTTGGAAGTAGCCATCTCCGTCGTCTCTCTACTTGCTTTTATCCGTTTCTGTTAGTTCGTACCGGACAAGTAAAGTTAGTGCCGGCACCCAAGTCAAACGAGTTGATACATTCAATGTCAGGAATCAACCCCTCTTCTAAATTCATCCATTTGTCACGTTCTGACCGAGTCCCTGCTTTATACCCTGCATAATACCCGGCATCATACCCTTCGCCATAACGGTCTGGAACAAAATCCATTAACAACTGCACGTACCCCACAGCGATTGCGGCGGCAGAAATAGTAAAATCCACCAAGGTTCTACGGGAAAGAAGTTCACCTGTTTCGTAACTTTTTATTATATTTTGAGCAAGGCTCATGAACCCGGCAGCCATACAGGCAATTCCTAAACACCTTCCTTTGCACCCAGGCACTGTTGATACAATTATGCTGGCGGCAGCAAGATGAGTGAATTTCGAGGGTAAATAAGTATTTATATGCATCACAGACCTACGACAGAAATATTGTTGATTAATTTTCGACTGCTGATAATTACCAACAGCCTTCTCTACCCGATTAATTCCCTTTCAAGGAAACCAATATTTATAGTCTGGAATTGGCCATTGTGAAATTGGTCGGAGAAATTTCTGTCCGGGAGTGCAACACCGGAATTATGCGCTACAGTTTATTTTTATAAATCCTGCCATCTTTCATTATCACTTTCAGATAGCGTTCCGGCTGTTGTAATACACCGATATCATCAAGCGGATTCCCCTCTACCATCAGCAAGTCTGCTCGATAGCCTTCCGCCAGAGTGCCTATCTCACCGGATAGATTAAAAAGTTCGGCCGCTTTCACCGTAGCAGACTGTATTAATTCAGTTGGTGGTATGATCTCCCCGCGTATGGCGAACTCTTTAAGCTGAGCGTTGTGCATACTGCCCAGTAAATCCGTTCCAAACACGATATTTGCCTTCCCATGCCAGGCGGCTTCCAGCGCCTGAAGACCCGCATCCAGTACACTGTAAACTTTCTTCTGCAGTGCTTCAGGCATACCCGCTTCCACACCTTTAAGAGCCAGCTGGTCGTAGGTGGCCAGGGTAGGTACTAAATAGGCGTTTTTCTGTTTGAGCAGTTCTATCCCATCCGACTCGATCAGGTTGCCATGCTCGATAGACCGCACACCTGAATTCAAGGCTCGCATAATGGCACGATTGGTATATGCATGGGCCATCACATAGATATTGGCAGCTTCTGCTTCTTCGACAGCTGCCCGGATTTCATCCTCTGCAAACTGGGTACTGGTGATTCGATCGGTTGGGGACGCGACACCACCCGATACCATCAATTTAATCTGGTGAGCTCCCTTACGAATTTCATCACGACAGGCTCTGCGTACCTCGGTAACACCATCACAGACCTTCCCAAGCCCCGCACAACAAAAGCAATGATCTGCCTGGTTATCCCCGGGGTGGCGCATATCGCCATGACCGCCAGTCTGTGACAGGGCATGTCCGCAAAAGAGCAAACGAGGCCCCACCAGAAGCCCTTCATCAATGGCCCGGGCATAGCCAAAATCAGCACCACCGGCATCACGCACTGTGGTAAAACCACGCATCAGC
Organism: Endozoicomonas sp.; assembly: GCF_031844845.1. GTDB lineage: Bacteria > Pseudomonadota > Gammaproteobacteria > Pseudomonadales > Endozoicomonadaceae > Endozoicomonas. The sequence continues at coordinate 6,019 of NZ_JAVRMB020000304.1, read as the reverse complement.
ATGCTTTCCAGAATACCTTTGGCATGGGCTGCTACATAGGAAGGAGGCCAGTGACGCAATGCCACAAAATCGGGAGTACCTGCGGTTATATGGACATGGGCATCACACAGCCCTGGCATAACAACCCGTCCTGCAGCATCCAGCGTGATATCTGCCGACTCATCGGGCAAATTGTCTCCTATGGCCTGTATATAACCATCTTTAATGCTGAGGCATTGTTTTGGTAACAGGGAGCCCTGAACGACATCCAGAATATGGGCATTGATAATTCGTATGATTGCCAAATGAACTCTCCTCTGTTGGGCTTATTATTAGTTTTCCAGTATAGGCCAGGAGATTCACCAGAGGCGTCATTACCCTATAAAACGCTTCCTGTTTTCCGTAAAAGGCAAGCGGGCCCAGCTTTTTCGGGCAGCGGGCAGCGGCCTTTAAGGCAATAAAGAAAGCCGTCGATGCTTTACAGTGCTGGCCACAAGCTCCCTGAGCCATTGCAGAACCGGCGCTTCATTATCTTCTTTCCGCCAGGCCAGGTAGATATCAAAATCCGGCACGGCTACCGGGCAGGGAGACATGGTCAACCCCTGGTCTGGCCGGCCAAGGGCTGCAAGTACCTGAGGCACCACACAGATCAAAGGCTGCTCCGGTAAAAGACGCAATAATGAGGTAAAGCGCCCACAGGTCACCCGTACCTTCCTTCGATCTCCACGCTTGGCCAGCAAATCATCAACAACACCTTTTACACTCCCGGTGTTGTTTATCAGCGCATGATCTACAGAGAGAAAATCTTCATAGGACAGCGGTATATCCAGCTTCAGTCGGTCATTATCAAACAGGCAGACATGTTTCTCTGTATAAAGCTTGTCTACAGCAAGCTCATTGGGGCCATCCCCAAGACTGCCAATGGCAAGATCCAGACGACCATTACGAAACAGGGTAAAAGCACTGTCCCGATCCACCAGAATAAAACTGACGGTACAGTTTGGAGCACTTTGTAATAGAGCCTGAACAATCACCTCGGCATACAGTGACTCGGCATAATCAGTCATGCCAATGTTCAAATGGCCATCAAAACTGGCGGGATCAAAATCCTGAACCGGCAGCAGATCATTCCGGACCTGATCCAGAATCTTTTTCACCTTCGGGGCCAGCTCCCTGGCCCGTCGCGTCAGTTTCATCTGACTGCCCTGTCGCACCAGCACAGGGTCATCAAACAGTTCCCGGAGCCGGCTCAAGTGATGGCTCATGGCAGGCTGCCCGATAAAAAGGCGTGCCGCTGCCCTGGTCACACTGCGTTCTTCCAGCAGAGCTTCCAAAGCCGTAAGGAGATTAAGGTCTATTCTGGAAAGGTTCTGTTTTAAAGGTTTGGTCATTACTGCTGTCTTTATTCATGTCCGGTATGACCTCGATACTGGCTATTGTTACCGTTTCAAACATTTTATGTCCGAATATAGTAGATCTGGAGTAACAAGCGTGAGTAGCAATAGCTATTACTGGAGTCTGTTATCAGAAGAATCAGGCTATGTGGAGGCAGACCATTCCGCAGGTACGTTTGCAAGTAGAACCACAAAACCACTACCAGAGGCTCTGGCCGGTAATCAACTGCGAGAATTGGGAAAGCTCCTCCCTTACAAGCCAAAAAGAACCTTAACCATTCTGGATAAAACGACTGCTTACATACAACAACACCGTGAATTTAATCATTTCTTTCAAGATAAAACTCCCGACCCGACTTCACCCAGAAAATCAGCTTCTTCAAACAAAGAAGCTTCAGCCTATAACAGGCTATCTCATTTTGTAGCAGCTACATCTCATGATCGGTCAGCAATACTATCAGCAGCTATATCTGCAGTCAGAAAAATAAAAAAGAATTCAGAGAAACCCTCCCTGAAGAGACCATCAGAGCAGGCCAGTTCAGATCAAAGAATAAAAGACCAAAAGCGTGCATGTGAACTTGCAGATATCAATGCTGGAATTTTACAGCTTGAACATAGATATATAGCGCTAACCGGAAAGCACTTGAGTCCAAAGCTGAGTTCAGGAAACCTGACAAGCCCGCGTCTATATAACCAGAGGAAGGGAAAGATTCCAAAGGGTCGAAGTACCGTTATCTCCATATAAACTTACCCAAATCTACGCAGGGTCTGGTAAAACCCTGCGTCCATGGCAGGCACCATCGATATCATTACCAACAAGACTTGCCACGGAAGATTTCAACTCAGATAGTGAGCCGTTATAAAAGCACAACCCCTACCCCAATAAACATCACCACCAGCCAGAAGACTGAAAGCTTCATGGCCCGAAGCAGGAAACAACCCATCAGAACCAGTGCCATCTCCAGAGCGGAATGAACGGCGGAAGTAAACACCGGTGAATAAAGGGCTGACAGCAGCAGGCCAACTACTGATGCATTAATACCCGCAACAGCTCCGGCAACCCGCGCCCGTCCGGCCAGTGCCTGCCAGGCTGGCAGAACAGCAATCACCAACAGAAAGCCTGGCAGGAAAATAGCCAGCGTTGCCACAATAGCACCCAGTACGGGGGTGGACTCAGAGGCAAAATACCCGAGATACGCGGCCAGGGTAAACATTGGGCCAGGTACAGCCTGCGCTGCGGCATAACCTGTCAGAAAGTTATCGGTACTGATCATACCTTCCGTTGTACTCTGCAACAGAGGCAGAACCACGTGACCACCACCAAAAACCATACTGCCAGCCTGAAAAAAGTCGCTGATCACTAGCATCAGTGAGGAATAACCTGTTAGTAGCGGCAAGCCAAACAACAAAGCGGCAAACAGAATTAATGGCCAGGCAACAAAACGACATTTGTCTTTATTATCTTCATTGCCTGGTAACCAGCGATAGCCAATCAGTGCTGCCGCTACCAGAATAGCCATCTGCACAAATACACTGGGAAATACCAGCAACAGCGCTGCACTGAATACACACAAACTAATGGTCAGCTGGCTTTTACAGAAAGATCGGAACATCTGCAGGGTTGCATCCGCAACCACCACAACAGCCAGCAGTTTTAAACCGGCAATAATCCCCTGATACCAGTCAGCAGAAAGGAACAGCTGGCTGCTCATGGCCACCGCCAGCAAAATAGCAAACGATGGCAGGGTAAAACCGACAAAGGCAGCAACGCCCCCTGACAGACCTGCTCGCTGATAACCCAGGGCAAAGCCAATCTGGCTGGAGCCGGGGCCCGGCAAAAACTGGCTGAGGGCGATCAGCTGCGAATACTCAACATCCGTTAACCACTTGCGCTTCTCAACGAAAGTATTACGGAAATATCCGATATGGGCGGCCGGACCTCCAAAACTGGTCCAGCCCAGCAGAAAAAACTGCCAGAAAATGGTGAATAATTTATCCACAGGCAACTTACCGAAAGTCCAAAAATATTACCCGGATGATAAACAGCTGTTGCCTATTATGCATATTGATTCTTTTGATTGACCAGAATCAATAAGATCAATATTCCTACTCAGCCACAATCCCTTTAGACTGTGAAAATAAAGCGCTGATAAAGACATGGACTAAAACCGACATGACCAACCATCTGGCAGTCATAGCCACCAACCGTTTTGGAATGGGGGCCAGAGATCATGAAATCAAAGATGCGCAGTCAGACCCTCAGGGCTGGTTAAGGACGCACTTAACCACGCCCATCATGGACAACAGCCTGCCTGACAGCTCAGCGGTCATGAGCCAGTACGCCGAGTTTCGTGCCAGGAAAAAAGCAGAAAAAGCCGGACAGAAACAGAATAGTCAGAACTCAATGATGGCTCCGCTAAAGAAAACCTATTTCCAGTTCTGTAGCGATACCCTGACCAGAACCATCACCAGCACCCACTCATTCAGCTGGCGACTGCTGGATTTCTTCTCTAACCACTTCAGTGTGTCAGCCCAGGGCGGCCTGATGACACCACTGGCTCCCACCCTTGAACGGGAGGCCATTGCCCCGAACCTGTTTGGCTCTTTTGCTGACCTGCTTGTCGCCGTGGAAACACATCCAGCCATGCTTATCTATCTGGATAATGAAAAGTCCATTGGGCCGGAATCAAGACAGGCTAATTATCTTAAAAAGAATTCAAAAAAAGCCAGGGGGATGAATGAAAACCTGGCAAGAGAGATTCTGGAGCTCCATACCATGGGCGTTAATGGTGGCTATCAGCTGGAAGATATTCAGGAGCTGGCAAAAGCCATTACCGGATGGAGCGTAGCCCGACCTGAGGGAAAAGAAGACCATGGTTTTTTATTTCGTGAGAGGGCTCACCAGCCAGGACAGCGCACCGTTCTGGGAAAAAAATACCCGGATACCGGAACCACTCAGGGAGAGGCCATCCTTCGCGACCTTGCAGTACACCCTGCAACGGCCAGATACGTTTCCCGGAAGCTGGCCAGACACATGATCAGTGATCAGCCACCCGCAGACCTTGTGGATAAAATGCAGACACAGTGGTTGAAGACCGGTGGCAACCTGAACGACGTCATTACCATACTGATTCAGCACCCACAGAGCTGGCAGATTGAGCCACAGAAGCTGAAGACTCCCCGCGAGTTTCTTGTTTCCGTCTGCAGGGCAACAGACAGCCTTTCACCCCGTAAGAAGAATGTGGAACAACACAGTAGAATGCTGGTCAATACGCTGACTGCCATGGGGCATAAACCATTTGGTGCAGGCTCTCCTGCAGGCTTTGCTGATGTGGGCAGTGCCTGGGATGGATCCGATGCACTACTGACCCGGATCGACTGGGCGAACCGCTGGGTAGAAAAGCTGAAAAAAAGAATCGATCCGCTGGCACTCGCTGATACCATTCTGGGTCAGCAGATGATGAGTGACTCCCGAACCATTATCAGCCGTGCAGAAAGCCGTCAGCAGGGTTTATCGTTATTGCTGCTCAGCCCTGAGTTCATGAGGAGATAGCTGCGTGACAAAAATCAACCGACGCGACTTGATCAAATGGCTTGGGGCCGGAGTTATCTGCTCACAGATTCCAGTGACCGGCAGCCTGGCATTCGGCCAAACTCCGGAACAACAGGGAAATTCGCCAAAGCTGGTATGGATCGTTCTTCGGGGCGCAATGGACTCACTGCACGGAGTCATCCCTGCCTTTGATGACGACTTGTTACGTCATCGGCGTAGCATTGTTGAGCCAGCCATTGATTCCATGCTGCCGATGGACAGAGGCTTTGGCCTGAACAGTAACCTCTCCACCTTGCATAGCTGGTATCAACAGAAACAGATGATGCCCGTGGTTGCTGTTGCATCACCTTATCGTCAACGCTCACACTTTGAAGGTCAGGATGTACTCGAGTCCGGCCTGATCCCATTGAATCAGGACAATGGCTGGCTTTCCAGGGCTCTGGAGGCCACCGGCAAAACCGGGCTGGCCGTTTCTCACTCTCTGCCCGTCAGCCTCCGTGGGGGACAGCGTGCCAGCACCTGGTATCCAAATACCATACCCTCTGCCAAAGAAGACCTTTACCAGAGACTCTTCCAGATTTACCAGCAGGATGACCTGCTCCATAACCGCCTGGAAGAGGCCCTGAATGTCAGGGGTATTGTCGATAACGCGATGGAAGGCGGTAACTCAATGGATGGCAATGGTCGTAAATTCAAGGCTCTGGCAGAAGCGGCTGGCACGCTGCTCAGTCATCAGGAGGGCCCCGATGCCATCATGCTGGAAATGGGCGGATGGGATACCCATGACAATCAGCCTGCCCGCCTTTCACGACAGTTTCAGGAACTGGACTCAGGCCTGCAAACCATGAGAGCCAGCATGGGAGAAAAAACCTGGAGTAACACCATTATTATGATTGCTACCGAGTTTGGCAGAACCGTGGCTATGAATGGTACCGGCGGTACTGACCACGGTACTGCTTCCTGTCTCTTTATGGCCGGAGGTGCTGTCAGTGGTGGCAAAGTACTGGGTGAGTGGCCGGGACTGGCCAGAAAAGATCTGTATGAAGCGCGTGATCTACGACCAACGTCTGATATTCGTCAGTGGATTTCAGCA
>NZ_JAVRMB020000303.1:0-6297 GCF_031844845.1 Endozoicomonas sp. | reverse complement strand
TTCCCACGCTCTGCGTGGGAATGCATAGCCAACCACAGGAATCGTGTCTGTGGTTGGGTCCTGGCGCTACCACGCAGAGCGTGGGAGCGAGGAGGGTTTTGCGACAACCGCCTTCGCGAGGATGACGGTCGGGGGGGGGTTGCCCTTTTGCGACACCCTCGAAGGCGGGAATCCATCTCGAGAGTGGGAGTCTATCTCGAGCAGTGGATCCCCGCCTGCGCGGGGATGACGATGGTACATTCTTAATTGCAGCTTTCCTAAGACCTTTTGCGACAGCCGCTAATCAAGGTTATCTGCTTTCACCGTTCTCAGAGAGCGACATTTTTCGCTTATGGCTGTTTGGTCGCTCTCTGAACACATTCAGTAATGTTATCCACAAGCTGATTAATGAATTTTGCATAGCTTCCGGGTCCGGATTCAATATCTTCTGCCAGAGGGTCAAGTACACCAACTCTGACAGAAAGTCCTTCAATCAATCGGTTGATATAGGCTGGCTGAAACTGGGGTTCCCGGAAAATACAGCTTGCTCCGGCTTTATCCAGCTGCTCTTGTAAACTGACCAGATGACGGGCGCCCGGCTGCTGCTCAGGGTTCAGCGTGAAGTAGCCGGCAATCTTCAGGTCATATTGATCCTGAAGGTAGCCATAACCATCATGAAAGACGAAAAATGGCTTGTTGCCGGACTGTTTGAGTTTTAGCTCGTTTCGGGCATCCGTCTGATCCATGCTCTTTATAAAAAGTTCAAGGTTCTCTTGATACTGCGCCTTATTGGCTTTATCAACCGACGTTAAAACGCTGGCCATTTCTCTGGCAATGATCCGCGCATTATCGGTACTCAACCAGATATGGGGATCATATTCACCATGATCATGGTGCTCGTCATCCTCATGTATATGCTGTTCATCTTCTTCATTACTGCGTAGCCGAATGCCCTGAATATCCATCATGGACACGGCTTTTACATCCTCCGAGCCTGCCAGCATCCTGGACAGAAAAGACTCCATGGAGGGGCCAACCCAAAAAACAACATCGGCATTTCTGAGCTTGCGGGCATCGGAAGGCTTCAGGCTGTAGCTGTGAGGAGAGCTCCCGGGAGGAAGCAACACATCGGCATTCGTTACGCCCTCTGTCACTGCCTGTGCAATCAGCTGAAGCGGCTTGATACTGGCCAAAACCTTTGGGTGTTCTGCAGCCACAGAGACACTGATGGTCATTAGCAACATGGCCATTAGTGATCTTTTGAAAGAGAAGAACTGCATACAAAAAGCCGTCCAGACCAAAAGCGTTATAATATAACATTTTAATCTTAAATGTGACCCATTATAGAATAATGCAGACCTTGCATCCTTTCAGAGGTGGTTGACTGGCTGTGTTGATTTCCGGTTTTCGATTGATTATCAGGGGGTTAGGCAATGCCATCGGGAGAGGACGATAATTAATACAAGAAGATCAAAGAAAACTATTCAGAAGGGAAATGCTAATTCCAAAACACAAAGGATGGGAGAAAACACCCGATACGAACTTTTACAGAGCAGGAGCAAAAGTTCGTATCAGAACAGCAATGACTACGAAGCTTCCCAGTAATCTTCGCCGAAGATGGAACTTAGACGCTTGTCCTCCTCCCTCTCCTCAAGTGCTCTGCGAATCTGCAGGGTGCGCTTGGAACCTTTCAGCTCAAGTTCTGGACGGATCAGGTGCTCATCCAGAATGAACTCTTTTTCGGCTTTCTTACCTTTACCCATAACAGCACCCTCATCTTGTATTTGTTATTAAATGATGTCTGCTTACGATTACCAAAATAGTAAATTTACGGGCTTACGGCAACAACTCATGTCGTATAAACATGTAAGATAAATCTTACAGGCAAGACCTTATGACGCAGTTTCGTTAAACTCTCGTTAAACTCGCACTACTTTTACACATAACGACTCATAAACTCCCCATCAAAAGGGGGCATCGACTCCAGACTAAAAGAATCTTATGGACGTAACCTCAATACTTGACTCACTGAACGATGCTCAACGCAGTGCTGTAGCAGCCCCCGTCAGCTCCATGCTGGTGCTGGCCGGTGCCGGCAGTGGTAAAACCCGCGTTCTGGTTCATCGGATCGCCTGGCTGGTTCAGGCCGAAGCCATGTCACCCTATTCAGTGATGGCTGTGACCTTCACCAACAAAGCCGCTGCAGAAATGCGCTCCCGTATTGAGGAATTACTGGGCATTGCGCCAAGGGGTATGTGGGTAGGCACGTTCCATGGTCTTTCCCATCGACTGCTCAGGTCTCACTGGAAGGAAGCCGGACTCCCGGAAAACTTTCAGATTCTGGACAGTGATGACCAGCTGCGAGTTATCAAACGAATCATGAAAGCCATGCAGCTGGACGATCAGAAGTGGCCACCTCGTCAGGCACAATGGTTTATCAACGGCAAAAAAGATGAAGGCTTGCGTCCCGACTATATTGACCCCGGTTACGATCCTTTTGAACGAACCATGGTGGATGTTTATCGCCGCTATCATGAGTATTGCGAGCAGGCCGGTGTTGTGGATTTTGGCGAGCTGCTCCTCCGTGCTCACGAGCTTTTGTTAAAACGTTCAGACCTGCTTCACCACTACCGTAAGCGTTTCCGCTACATCCTCGTGGATGAGTTTCAGGATACCAACGCCGTACAATATGCCTGGCTCAGGTTGCTGGCCGGTGATCAGGATAAACTCATGGTGGTTGGCGATGATGATCAATCCATTTACGGATGGCGTGGTGCTCGCATAGAAAATATACGTCAGTTCACTCGTGATTTCCCAAATGCCAAGACCATAAAACTGGAACAGAACTATCGGTCAACCGGCAATATCCTTCAGGCCGCCAATGCGGTTATTGCCAATAACCCGGATCGTTTGGGCAAGGAACTGCACACCGACGGAGAAAGCGGCGAACCGTTACACTTATACGCCGGCTTTAACGAGATGGATGAAGCCCGCTTCATTACTGACCGTATTAAAGAGGCTACCGACAAAGGCACGGCCCGCAGTGATATGGCCGTTCTTTACCGATCCAATGCTCAGTCCCGCGTTCTCGAAGAAGCGATGCTCCGGGCAGGCATTCCTTACCGCATCTATGGTGGACAACGCTTCTTTGAACGGGCAGAAATTAAAAACGCCCTGGCTTATCTCCGGCTGGTCAATTCTCCCAATGATGACACTTCCCTTGAGCGAGTCATTAACATTCCAACCCGGGGCATTGGTGAGAAAACCATAGAAAAGCTGAGAGAAGCTGCCCGAAGTCAGGAAATATCGTTATGGCAGGCCCTGCGTAATCTGGTAAAGGCCTCGGTGGTTGGTGGCAAAGCGGGTAAGTCTATGGCGGCTTTTGTTGAGCTGATTGAATCCATGAGCCATTCAGGAGAAACACTCGATCTTGGTGAGCTATCTGATCACGTGATCACCATGAGTGGGCTGATTGATCATCACAGTAAAGAGAAAGGGGAAAAAGGTCAGGCCCGGGTAGAAAACCTGGAAGAACTGGTCAACGCCTGTCGTCAGTTTGATATGGACGACCTCGATCTGGACGAAGAGACTGAAGCCATGACACCGCTGGATGCTTTCCTTGCCCACGCGGCACTGGAAGCAGGCACCAATCAGGCCGATCAGTTTCAGGACAGCGTACAAATGATGACCCTGCACTCGGCAAAAGGTCTGGAATTTCCGCTGGTCTTCCTGGTCGGTATGGAAGAGGGTTTATTCCCCCACAAAATGTCTCTGGATGAAGGCAATCTGGAAGAGGAACGTCGTCTTTGTTATGTAGGCATTACCCGTGCCATGAAAACCTTATACCTGACCTACGCAGAAAGTCGCCGCTTATATGGCAGCGAAACCATGAACCGTCCTTCTCGTTTCATTCGGGAAATACCGGGCGAACTGTTACAGGAAGTACGCCTCGGAGGCACTATTTCCCGCCCGGTGATCACCCGTATGGCCCCAGCGTCCCCAGATCATGGACTGTCGTTAGGGCAACGGGTACACCATAACGTCTTTGGTGAAGGGACGGTCATCAATTATGAAGGGGAGGCCAATCAGGCCAGGGTTCAGGTCAATTTTGATTCAGAAGGCGCCAAGTGGCTGATGATGGCTTACGCGAACCTTTCTCCGGCTTAATGACTCCAAAAGCCTCCATCAACGATGGAGGCTTGTATGCTTCAGCCTATCCACTTACCATGCTTCTGTCGTGTTCTGCCTAATAAGTCTTCTGGCTATATAACAGCCTGAGCCTGATAAAATTAATAACAAGAGAACAGGGTTCTTACATGAAACGCCGTAATTTATTGACCACTTTGGGGATGGCTGCCGCCACCGTAGTGTTGGTCGGCTGTGGACAGGGTGAGCAGCCACAGCAAACCTCAAGCACAGAGTCAGCACCAGAAATTCAAAAACCAATCGAGTGGAAACTGGTTACCTCCTGGCCAAAAAACTTCCCGGGGCTGGGCACCGCACCTGAGCGTTTTGCCGAATCCGTTAACAAAATGAGTAATGGTCGATTGACCATTAAAGTTTACGGTGGTGGTGAACTGGTTCCACCACTGGAAGTATTTGATGCCGTTTCCAGTGGCACAGCGGATATGGGACACAGTGGAGCTTACTACTGGAAGGGCAAGGATCCTGCAACCCAATTCTTTACTGCGGTGCCCTTTGGTTTGAATGCCCAGGAAATCAGCAGCTGGATTCACTATGGGGGTGGACAGGCTCTCTGGGATGAGGTTTACCAACCCTTCAATATCAAGCCTATGGCTGGTGGCAACAGTGGCGTACAAATGGCGGGCTGGTTTAATAAAGAGATTAACAGCCTGGATGACCTGAAAGGCCTGAAGATGCGAATCCCGGGTATGGGTGGTGAGGTGCTGAAGCGCCTGGGCGGTGTCCCCGTTAACATTCCCGGCGGTGAACTGTTTACCGCACTTCAGACCGGCGCCATTGATGCCACCGAGTGGGTTGGGCCATACAATGACCTGGCCTTTGGTTTCTATAAGGTAGCGTCTTACTACTACTACCCTGGCTGGCATGAGCCAGGCAGCATGATGGAATTTACCATCAATCTGGATGCCTGGAAGCAATTACCGGAAGACCTGCAGGCCATTGTTAAAACGGCGGCCCGGGCCACCAATCAGGATATGATTGATGAATACACCGCCCGTAATAATGCGGCGCTGCAACAACTGGTGAATGAGCACGGTGTCAAAGTAAAGCGCCTGCCCGATGACGTGCTTATTGAACTGAAAAAAGTCGCTGATGAGGTTACTCAGGAAGTGGCTGCCAGCAGTGATCTTGCTGACCGTGTCTATCAGTCGTTCGATCAGTTCCGTGAGCAATCCAAGGCTTACCACGATATTACAGAAGTTGCTTTTTACGAAGCTCGTTCTCTGGAGAAATAAATTCTTGTAGAACCTTATGGCCACATTCACTCTGTGAGTGTGGCTGCCTTCAAGTCGTTTCTGATAACAAGGAAACTACCTTAGCAAATCCCATACGTTCCAAAGCCGGAACCAGAGAATCCACCTGACAAGACTTGCCGGTGTGAACGAAAATATCCATGGATTCTGCGCCACACTCAGATTCAGAAGACCCCAGAAGATTAACAACCCTTCTGGCAATGGCAGGGCCTGAGTCAATCCAGTTAATATCCGAAGATACCCGCTGCAGAGCGTCTCTTAATAACGGGAAATGTGTACAGCCAAGCACAATAGCGTCAGGTGTTTTTTGTCCCGCAAAGAAAGGCGCAAGAATGTTGTTAAGCGTTTTACCAGAAACCGGCTCCCCTCTCAGGTACTGTTCAGCCATATGCACCAGCTCACTGGAACCCACCCGAATCACCTGACAATCACCCGCAAAGTCATCAATTAATTGATCGGTATAGCTTCGGGCAATGGTGCCGGGAGTAGCCAGAAGACCAATACAGCGGCTCTTTGAATACTCGCTGGCGGTCTTTATAGCAGGGACCACACCCACCACCGGAAAATTCAGCGCCTCACGGACTCTGGGCAATGAGATCGTACTGGCCGTATTACAGGCAATGACCGCCAGACATGGCCCATAGCGCTCAGCCAGATAGTTGAGGCAAAGACTGGTACGCTCAATCACTTCCGATTCAGGCTTGGGGCCATAGGGAAAACCTTGTGTATCAGAGCAGTAAACCACGGGAACATCAGGCAAAACCTGTTTTATTTCCTGATAGATGCTGAGCCCTCCAACACCGGAATCAAAAATGACGATGGGTTTTACCATGCGCTGCATAAATAAAAAGTTTCCATAAAA
>NZ_JAVRMB020000302.1:0-3976 GCF_031844845.1 Endozoicomonas sp. | reverse complement strand
AGTCAGCCTCTGGCCGGTGAAGTCTGGGTGCTAACCGGTACGCTGTACGCCATGACCCGTGATGAAGGGAAAGCGATTTTGCAAAAGCTCGGAGCCAAAGTCACCGGTTCTGTCTCGGCAAAAACGTCAGCACTGCTGGCCGGTGAAAAAGCAGGTTCAAAGTTGGCCAAGGCAGAGAAGCTTGGTGTGCGTGTCGTTACGGAAGAGGATTTTATGCAAATGAGGCAGGAGTGGGGCGAGTGATAGCTGGTATCAGCAGATATAAGCAAAACCTGACTATATTGATTCTGTCTGTGGTGCTGGCTGGCTGTGCCAGCACCACACCGCCGGATAAGCCCCACAATCTTTGCAGTGTCTTCAAGGAAAAACGCAGCTGGCACAAGGACGCAAAAAAAGCGAATCAGCGCTGGGGGACCCCCATTCAGATCATGATGGCCATTATGTATCAGGAGTCCTCCTACCGGCATGATGTTCGCCCTCCCAGGCCATGGTTTCTGTTTATCCCTTTGCCCCGTGACTCTTCCGCTTACGGTTATCCCCAGGCGCAGGATGGCACCTGGGATCAGTATGTGAAAGAAGCGGGTGGTTTTTTTTCCAGTCGGGAAGACTTTGGTGACGCCATCGATTTTATTGGCTGGTATACCCATAAGTCCCGGAAAGTAAATGGCACCTCCCTCTGGGCGGCGGACCAGCAATATCTCAATTATCACGAAGGCTGGTATGGCTATCGCAAGGGAACTCATAAGAAAAAGCAGTGGCTACTGAAAACCGCCAGTACGGTGAAGAGCCGGGCCAGTAATTATGGGGAACAGTTACGGCGCTGTCGTTTTTAGACTGGTCGGGTCATAGGGAGTCAATCTCCCTGCTCTTCCAACAAGAGCGCCAGCTCACGGGCCAGTGCCTTGCGGTCAGGAAGATGGGTCTTATACCGGGAAACAAAAATCTGGTTTGAAATAGAGCCGGTGGCGTACTCGACCAGTATCTCATCTTTGTCTGCGGCAAGAACGATACCAATGGGCGCCTGATCACCCGCTGTGTTTTCTTCCTTTTTAAAATAATTCAGATAGAGATTCATCTGGCCAATATCCTGATGATGCACCTTGCCCAGCTTCAGGTCGATCAACACAAAGCATTTGAGGATTCTGTGGTAAAACACCAGATCTACATAATAATGGGTGTTATTTAACGTCACCCGGTATTGCTGGGCAATAAAGGCAAAACCTTTGCCTAGCTCCAGGAGAAACTGAGCCAGTTTGTCAACCAGCTGGTTCTCAAGCTGTTTTTCGCTATATTGCTTCCGTTCAGGAAGGTTAAGAAACTCGAACACATAAGGGTCTTTTACCAGGTCTGCCGCTATGGCTGGCTGATGACCGTCTCTGGCAAGGGCTAAAATACCCTGTTTATCGGAGCTGAGTGCCAGACGTTCAAACAGGGCGGAACTGATCTGGCGTTTGAGTTCACGTACCGACCAGTTTTCAACCAGGCATTGTTGCTCGTAAAATGATCGGGAAAGGGAGTCTGAAATAGAAAGCAGCTCGCAATAGATTGACCATCCCAATTTTCCAGACAGTGTCTGGATTTTTGGGTAACAAAGGTACAATTGCCGCATCTGGTAAATATTACTTCGGCTAAACCCCTTGCCATAACGCTGCTTAAGATCTACAGACAAGTGTTCCAGTAACTGCTTGCCATACTGTGCGGAATGGTCTCCCTGTTGTTCAAAGTCAACAATATGTCGGCCCACATGCCAATAGGTCTCAACCAGGACAGTGTTAATTTGCTGCCTGGCCTCAATGCGTCCTGCCTTCAGTAGTCCACCCACACGGTCAAGCAATAGGTCATAGTGTTCCATCATGATGGTGGTATTCCTGACTGTTATCTTTGATTGACAGCATTATGGCATGAACAGGGCTGTGGAGATGGGGTAAACATGTGCTCTTAAGGTAGACATTAAACGACCTCAAATCGCCTGCCAATAGAGACCTGCTTACTCTTGCAAAAGATGAGCATGTTTATCAGTCGTAGGTCGGTTCCCCGTTCAGGGGAGCCGACGGTCTTTACCATCGACAACGCCGGCGTTGAGTGGTGTACGGCAGTTGGGTCACGAGTCGGCTTCCTTCGGAAACCGACCTACGTCGAAACATAAGCAGGCCAACGAATACATCCTTAATGTCCATCCTAAGAACACGCGCTTCCAGCCGGGGGACAGCGACCTTGCCAGAAATTGTTCCTGAAAGTGCAGGTTTTATTGCGAGGAATTTGAAAACAGCAAATGAGTGGTCAATCAACTCGGCACCGATAACTCAGTCGCAATCTCTTTAGGCAGGATATTGGGCGTCTGGCTCTCCTGATCAAATACAATCACCATGTCGCCTGACTTTAGGCGAGCCATCACTTTTTTAACTCGTTTGGCAAGTGACTCATCATAACCGTTATCAGTGCCATCCCGGCTGACAAACTCTTCAATCAGGCGGCTCAGGGTTTCCGGTGCTATCATGTGGTACGGGATAATCATGCCTTGTTACTACCATTCGTTGTATTGTTGAGATTCAGAGGCTCCAGTGCTGTCACCAGAAAGTGATCGCCGGTGTGTTCCCAGACCACGTTCAGATCCCAGAGGGCGGTTCCATGTCGTCGTTCAGTGGTACCTCTCAGATAGGCTGGTCTCGGATCCTGCTCCAGCACCTGTTCAATTAGAAGT
Organism: Endozoicomonas sp.; assembly: GCF_031844845.1. Lineage (GTDB taxonomy): Bacteria > Pseudomonadota > Gammaproteobacteria > Pseudomonadales > Endozoicomonadaceae > Endozoicomonas. Next base: position 1,275 of record NZ_JAVRMB020000302.1, on the reverse strand, counting down.
ATCAGATTTCTACTGGTTCTTTTCTCATAGCGAAGGCATTGTTCAAGTGCTGTTTCCGAGAAGTGCACATCGCCCATGTTGATGGGTAATGGGGCAAAGCCGCCTTTGGCATTTTGCAATGCATCGGCATAAGGGAGGTAGGGTTTGATATCAATGACTGGTGTACCATTCAGCAGGTCAGCGGCACCCAGGTGCAGTTTCAGCTTGCCATTACCGGATTCAATGCCTTTCAGTGCAACCACTGACATGCCCATAGGGTTAGGGCGATGGGTGGAGCGAGTGGCAAAAACCCCCATACGCTGACGTCCACCCAGTCGTGGTGGTCGAATAGTCGGGCGCCAGCCTTCGTCCATGGTCTGGTGAAAGATAAAGTGAATCCAGATATGCGAAAAGCCATCCAGACCCCGTACCAGATTTTCCTGGTTGTAGGGTGGGAGCAGTTCCAGAGTGGCTTCTGCAGCAGTGACGATGCCGGGCTGCCTGGGGATACCAAACTTCTGTTTATAGCAGGAATGGATGATCCCAATCTGTTTGAATAGGAACTGGTGATCTTGTCCGGATAACGGCCGCTCTTTCACAATGTCCATGCCTGATAATAAAGTATTGATATCATGCACTTGGGGTGGATGGTTGACAACCGTTTCAGCTTGTTGGGATTGAATCAGTCGATTAACTGAACTTTAGTTTTAGAACATGGTCTACAGAGAGGTATGGGTATTTTTTCCATCTGGTTCAGTGCCTGATCATATGTAATCGAATATCCCTAACCAAGTGGTTGGTTTAATGCTTTGCAGCCAAGTCAGTGCGCCAGTCTGAAAGAGACTTCTAAACAAAGGAAACCATATGCGAAAGCCAATGGTTACCTAGTTCCCATCCAGAAACTCTAGCCCTTGGGACACGTAGGCTATAGAGATTCAAGGTGCTTTAAATTTACGGAAAAATCGCATCAACTCCGCTACAGGCCCCCAAAGTCGTAGGAGCAGGTGTCAAAACAAAATGGATTTTTTATACCTGACCGACTGCCATACGTGGCCATGGGCTGTCTCTTAGTCACAAATCCTGAAACACCCAACAACCCATACAGCCCTCTGGTTTCAGGGTTGAAGCACATTTCAGGTTTCTGATACAACAAGTTTTCAAGTACAAAGAATGCCATATATACGGCACTAATCAATGGAATTCAGGAGCTGTTTTCGGCTCTAACGTGAGGAAGCAGCGCGCTTGAGCTCATAAAATACTGTTGTCTATAAGCGGAGACTGTAATCAGGCCAGATG
>NZ_JAVRMB020000301.1:0-35267 GCF_031844845.1 Endozoicomonas sp. | reverse complement strand
TGACCATAACAAGGCTGAAATAAGTACAGTTCCGCCAGCTCTGCCAGCTACTGAAGTCGACATAGGTTCTAATAATAATAGCCTGAATTTGTTATAGTTTTCCGGGTATGCAAACACGGGCAATATCAAAGCCCTCCCTCCCTCCGTCTTTCCCGCGCAGGCGGGAATCCATCTCGAGAGTGGGAGTCTATCTCGAGTAGTGGATCCCCGCCTGCGCGGGGATGACGGTGTGTAGCGGAGATGACGGTTACGTGTTAATTGACCCTTTTGCGACAACCTCAGAGCATGGGGGCGAAGGGAAAGAAAACCTTTGTGTCTTTGTGCCTTTGTGGTTCAAAAAAACAGGATTAGCGCATTGATTTCCATACAGGCAGAAGACTTCAGCCCAAGCCATGAATATGAACGGCTGGAGGGCAATAAGTCGTCGGGAGCCATTGTAACGTTCACCGGTACGGTTCGTGATATGAACCTTGGGGATCAGGTGGGCGGGCTTTTTCTTGAGCATTATCCCGGTATGACGGAAAAGGCCCTTCAGGAAATTATCGATGAGGCAACACAGCGTTGGGAGCTTCAGGTTGTCAGAGTTATTCATCGTATAGGGCAGATGGTTCCCGGTGACCGAATAGTTTTTGTCGGTATTGCCAGTGCCCACCGAAAAGAGGCTTTTGAAGCCTGTGAATTTATTATGGATTTTCTGAAAACCCGCGCCCCTTTCTGGAAAAAGGAAACGACACCGGATGGGGATCGTTGGGTGGATGAGCGCGAGTCTGACCAGAAAGCGGCAGATCGTTGGTGTTGATTTTCTAAAGAACGGCTTCTGGATGTTAAGAACAATATTTCTGTCGTCATTGCTTTTCTGGAGCTTTGGCTTCGGTGTCTCTGCTTATGCCGCTGATTTAAAAATAGCGGTTGCGGCAAATTTCAAACCGTCGCTGGACATTCTGGCAAAAGAGTTTGAAACCAAAACCGGGCATCGGCTGTTGATCTCTTCCGCTTCCACCGGGACGCTCTACAATCAGATCACCAATGGAGCGCCTTTTGATCTGTTTCTGTCAGCGGATAGTCTCCGGGTGAAGATGCTGGAGGAGAAGGGCTTAGCACTGGTCGATAGTCGACATACCTATGCTTTAGGGCAATTGGTTCTCTGGAGTCCGGGAGTACAGCAAAACAAAGTCATGACGCTAAAGGATCTGGCTGATTATAAAGGACGTTTGTCTATTGCCAATCCAGCTACAGCACCTTATGGGCTTGCAGCACAGCAGGTTTTGGAAAGGATCGGGTTGTGGGCATCATTAAGGTCCCGACTGGTACAGGGTGCCAGTATTCAGCAGGCCTGGCAGTTTGTTGCCAGTGGTAATATTCCTATAGGGCTGGTGGCGAAAGCCCAGATGGTTGGTCAGAAAAACAGTTATCTAAAAAACAACAGTGGTCATGTTTTCATTGTTCCTGAAGACCTGTACGACCCGATTCAACAGGATCTGGTTATTTTGCAAAGAACAAAGCAGCCGGAAGTTGCTCAAGCGTTTGTTGCGTTCCTGTTATCACAGCCCGTTCAAAGCATGCTCGTAGAGCATGGCTATTGTTCGGTAACCACTGAAATAGCCGATTTGCAAAATGGCCTATTGCTGACCCCTGAGACAATTAAGGAGTAGTCCCTGAATAACGTCCGTATTTCTGAGACGCCAGATTCCGTTCGTCCTGAGCCTGTCGAAGGGCTTAAAGCCGCTACCCGCTACCCGCTGCCCGTTGCCCGCAAAAGCTCAAGCGGTCCCGGCTTTTTCGGGCGGAGGGCGGCGGGCAGCGGGCAGCGTTCGTTGAAATGGGGAAGTTATTTAAGAACCGTTCCCAAACACACAGGCAGGGAAGAATGCTGACCACTGCCGTCTGGGTAACCTTTAAACTGGCCATTATTACTACGGTTATTTTGATGCTTTTGGCCATTCCAATGGCCTGGTGGCTAGCCAATATGAAGAGTCGGTTCCGCCCGGTTCTTGAAGCACTGGTGGGTTTGCCGATGGTATTACCGCCCACGGTTCTGGGCTTTTATCTCCTTCTGTTTTTCTCTCCCAACTACCCGGCTGGTCAGGCCTGGCTCTCTCTGACAGGCTCGACTCTGGCTTTCAGCTTCACCGGTCTGGTGGTTGCCTCTGTCATTTATTCCATGCCATTTGTGGTACAGCCACTTCAGCGGGCATTTGAACAGTTGGATAAGGGGTTGCTTGAAGCGGCTGCCATGATGGGGGCGGGGCGGATGGATCGTTTCTTTAGCGTGGTGGTTCCCTGCACACGAAGGGCTTTAATTCTGGCGGCCTGTATGGGGTTTGCCCATACGATTGGTGAGTTTGGTGTGGTCCTTATGATTGGCGGTAACATTCCCGGGGAGACGCAGGTTCTTTCTATCGCCCTGTTTGATGCGGTTGAGTCCCAACAGTTTACCGAGGCCCATCAAATTGCTGCGGGACTTCTGATATTTGCGATGGTGCTCCTGATCGGTCTGTACAGCCTGGATCGGAAGCCGGCTGCTCAGCCTCTCCCTGGTGGCCGTTAATGTTAACCATTGATATACAGCTGCCAAGGGATCGGTTTGTTCTCAATGTTAATGAATCTCTGAATGGCGATGCCATCTGGGCCGTTATGGGGCGATCAGGGTGTGGAAAAACATCCCTGCTTCGAACCATTGCAGGCCTGGAGAGTCATGCGCAGGGGAGAGTTTTGTTCAACGATGAAGTTTGGCTTGACTCTGATAATGGTATTTGGCTCCCCCCGGAGAAACGCGGTATCGGCTATATCTTTCAGGAAGCCAGGCTGTTTCCCCATCTGGATGTTATGGAAAACCTGCAGTTTGCTCTTCATCGTGCACATTCTGTTGGTAAAGAGTCCAGCGGTAAGGCGCTCTCTTTTCCTTCGTTGCCTGAATTGGTTGATCAGCTGGATATTGAGCATTTGCTGAATCGCAACATCGATAAACTTTCCGGGGGAGAAAAGCAGCGAGTTGCTATAGCAAGAACCTTACTGAGCGGCCCCCGTCTTCTATTGATGGATGAGCCTCTGGCCTCTCTTGACTGGTCATCAAAAACCAGAATTCTTCCCTGTTTGAGAAAAATCCATCAACACTTTGGGGTACCGGTGGTGATGGTGAGTCATGCCCGTGAAGAAGTGGCAAGACTGTCTGATAAGTTGATGCTTATTGATCAGGGGCAGGTTATATCCAGGGGAGATTGTCGACAGTTGCTCAGTCGTCCGGGTTCGCTGCTAGCCAGGGATGACTGTGCACTTTCGATTCTGGAAGTTCAGGTAGCGAATCATGACTATGACTACGGTTTTACAGAACTGTGGTTTGGGCAGCAAAAATTACTGGTGAATCAAATTTCAGCAACGATTGGGACAGAGCTTAGAGTTATTTTATCAGCTCAGGAAGTCAGCATTGTTATTGAAGATATTCACTGTACGAGTGTTCAGAATCGTGTGGCGGCAACTATCCAGTCCATACAGGAGCTGGGCTCAAATAATGTGATGCTTTTCCTGACAGCTGAGGGACAGACATTGCTGGCCCTGGTGACACGGAGAGCGTTGAGCTTATTGGGCTTGTCAGTTGGACATAAAGTCTTTGCCCACTTTAAAGCGTCGTGCCTGGATGTTATCTGATAAGTCACTTTATTCAGCCGCAGTATTTGGAAAATGCAACGGCTGAATAATCGAAGATCTGTCGTTTAGTAACTGTTACCTGGCGGCAGATTTATTATGGGTTTCTACTCCATCATGATCAGTCTTTTCCAGTAAGACTTTTGCTACTGCAGCGACATCGTCTTCTGTACTGTTATAGAGCAACAGAAAGCTACCCGCAGATAAGGACTCTTCATAGCGTACAATGCTGTTTTTTGGGATCCCCATACTGGCCATGCCTGCACCCAGGGCCGACATGCCACCCACAATAGCAGCACCTTCAAGCCCTCCGACAATGGCTGATACCAGTGGCCCGGCAATAACCATTGGACCCACTCCGGGAATTACAAAAAATGCGGCGCCAACCAGAATACCCCAAAGCCCGCCCCAGAAAGCACCTATCTTTCCCCAGGCCTTCATCCGGTCGTCGGTGTTGTAGTAACCAACGACATGTTCTTCTGTGTGGTAGTCATTGCCAATCACCGATATTTTCGTTATTTCGAAGCCCGCTTTTTGCAGTCTTTTAACGGCATCATCTGCAGCATGATGGGTTTGGTAAATAGCTGCACAGGTGTTCGGAGTTTTCATGATCATGCTCCAGGGTAGAGAAAATTATTGATGCTAAAAAAATAGATGATTTTTTGAGTCAGTCAAACGGTGGTTGGCAGGTGTCTTACATTTAAGAAATAAATGTTGTTTAATTTATAGGCATCAGTTTCAGTGTATTGGATATTAAAAAGCAGAGTGATGAAAAATAATAGACGGCAGGGTTTCTATAGGTGACAGAGTTTTGAATAACCCGCTCTCTGCCGGCTTATTTATGATGCTGGATAAAAAACAAAAAAAAGAGCACTGGAAGTGCTCTTTTTTCGTTCTCCCGTTAAGGGGAAAAGCTTATGCTTTCTCTACGTTGGCAGCCTGAAGGCCCTTCTGGCCCTGCTCAACGTCAAAGGTCACAGGCTGACCTTCAGCGAGAGTTTTAAAGCCGTCGCCGATGATAGCGCGGAAGTGAACGAATACGTCTGGACCACCGTTGTCCTGAGCGATAAAGCCAAAGCCTTTTTCTTCACTGAACCACTTTACCGTTCCGGTCGATTTAGACATGCAATGTCTCCTGAATATTTCTATAAAAATGCGTTTACACGCGTTAAGCCAATGTGTAGTCACATCTTCATTTATCTATTTAAGAGTAAAGCATTCAAAGCACATAACTTAAACTAAGAAGAAGTGGTGTGACGATCAGGAAGTACTCAAAAAGCAATACGATTTTTCGTTCTTCTCAATATGGCCAATACGAACTCTAATAGCAGTCTGAAGGGATGTCAAAGTTTTTGTCGAGTTTGTCTAAAACAAATCACAGCACAAATTTTTAATAAAAAGGGTTGCTGGGAATGCCGCGTTGTTGATGAAATTAATTTGTTGATTTATATGGTGTTTGTTTATTTAAAACGATTATTTATTCACCTTTTGATGGGTAATAGTAAGTCATTGGATATGGGAATAAAGCGGTTGGCGGAATGAATCAGAGAGGCCGCTGTCAGTGGTTCAACGCTATAAACCTCTGTATAGGCACCAAAATCTTCCCGAACCTTTTGTAGCAACAGGTCAAAGTCACCATCCCCTGAGGCCAGGGTAACCACATCGACCTGTGATGCCCAGCTCATTACATCCAGGGTTATGCCCACATCCCAGTCACCTTTTGAGGTACCATCACTGCGCTGAATATAAGGTTTCAGCTTAACTTCAAAGCCAATGGCCCTGAGAATGGCTTGAAACTGCTGTTGTTTAGGGTCACCACGGTCAATGGCATAGGCAATGGCTTTGGTCACTTTTCTACCGGCAGTCACCTGAGCCCAGAATGCATTGTAATCAAAATGGCTGCCATAGGCCTGTCGGGTGGTGTAATAGATGTTTTGTACATCAACAAAGAGCGCAACGCTCTTCTCAGTATTGGCCTCAGCCATATTTCTTTCTCTCCCTGCTTTTTATCCCGGACTCTTTCATCACGGATTCTTTCATCAAAAGAGTTGATGATGCTTTCTGGGCAAGATAAAGCAAGCCACCAATGGAAATGATTGAGACGGCAATCATGAATATCACCGACAGATTACCCTGCGCCGGGTTTTCGAGCAAAGTAATCAGATCCCTTGTCTGCATACCAGCCCAAAGGGAAAACAGGGTTCTGGGTAGCATGCCAATAAACCCGGCCACTAAAAAGACAGGCAGGCGAATGCCAATAGCCGGTAACACCAGATTCATTAATGAAAAAGGCAGGACCGGTGATAGTCGAACCAGCATCACCAGTGGCCACTGGTGGTGCTTCAACCCGTTAAGCACCCCATTGAGTCGTGATTCTGAGGGTAATGTGCTCATCAGCTTGCCATGGTCCAGGGTTTTCCCAACCATGAAACCTATGGCAGAGGCTATCGGATATGAAATGACTATATAGAAGAAGGCGGCCCAGCCAAGAAAATAACCACTGATCAAGGCAATCAGTGTAGATGGTGTCAGCGCAAGTGCCATCGTCAGCGAGCTGATGGTAAAGAGATAAACCCAATGAGTGCTGGATAACGAAATAAGGGTGTCATGCCAGGTGATAGCCAGAGTCGTGACCAGGGTACTCCCAAAAATGGAGATAAGGCTGAGCAGCCCCATCAGTGAGAGGATCTGGCGGTTGTTACGAAAAAAGCTACGAAAAAATGAGCTGCCCACAGGAACGATTATTCACTGAATATAAAACGGGCAATCGTAATGGTTTTCATAGGGGGCTGGCAATATAAGATCGCTTCCCGCTTCCCGCTTCCCGCTTCCCGCTTCCCGCAAAAGCAAAAGCAAAAGCAAAAGCGTGCCCGGCTTTTTCGGGCAGCGGACAGCGGGCAACGGAAAGCGGGCATTTTTAGCGGGAACCTGACCGTTTATTGAGTTTTCGCTGAAGTGTTCTGCGATGCATGCCAAGGCTGCGGGCTGCAGCAGAGATGTTTCCCTGGTGCTCAAGCAGGACTTTTTGCAGGTATTCCCATTCCAGCTGATTAACCGGCATTCTTTTTTCCGGGATTGGGGCATGGTCTGGTGAAGGCTTGTTGATATTAAGCGCTGCGAGTATCTGCAGGGTATCTACCGGTTTACAGAGGTAGTCTCTGGCCCCCAGCCGGATGGCACTGACGGCAGTAGCAATGCTGGCATAGCCTGTTAGGACGATAATCTCAATATTTGGATTAGCGTCTCGCAATAATGGAATAAGCCGGAGGCCGCTCTCACTCCCGATTTTCAGGTCAACAACCGCACTGGCAGGCCTGTGTTTTTGTTGCAGGCTTGTTGCCTTAAACACGGTGTCAGCGGTGATTGGGTTAAAACCCCGTTTTCTGAGTGAAGTGGCTAGCGTATGTAAAAAGGTCAGATCATCGTCTGCAATTAAAATGACCGGCTGGTCAATGGTTTCCTCGCAATTCATAATGTAAATGGTTCCTGAGTGCTGACCACGGGAAGCAAGATTTCAGTAAGTGTGCCTCCCGTACGCTGACTGAAAATATGAACCTGACCTCCTAACCGCTCAATACTGGCCTGGCTCAGTAACAACCCAAGCCCAAGTCCATTCTCTTTCTGGCTACAGGGCCTGATCAGCGGAGTGTTCATACTCTCAACGCCATAACGACTGGCGTTACAGGTTTGAGGAAAGCCCATGCCTTTATCGAAGATCTGGATGGCAATGTTTTCGGCATCGTTTTCGTGAGCGTGTTTTACCGACAGGGAAACCTGGCCCGGGCTGGCATCTTCGGCATTATCGAGCAGGGCTGTAATGGCCTGGTAAAGTGTCAGGTCACAGGGAATGAAAACTGAGTCTGGCCATTGGGAAGTCTTATAATGAAGTCCTGATTCAGGCCTGATCAGTTGCCACTTTTCAATGACCCGGCAAAGAAACTCCCTGATTTCAACGCGTTCAATACCGTGATACTGGCTTTCAGCGACTAATTGCTGCAGCCTTCTTTTACACTCTTCAACCTGACTTCTCAGCAGTCTCAGGCTGTCTGCCAGGGCTTTATCCTGATATTCATACTGAAGATCTCCCAGAACAATCGCCATGGTTGCTAACGGTGTTCCAAGCTCATGGGCGGCACCGGCTGCCTGAATAGCAATGGCAAGAATATTTTCATCCCGGAGTTGGCGCTCTCTGGCAATGGTTATATCTTCCTGTTGCTTCCTCAGGGCGGATGCCATTAATTCGACGAAGTAATTAATGAGCAGTGCACTTAATACAAAGGTTATCCACATGCCCAATAAGTGAGTGCTTATCACCCGCTGATGCAACAGTGACCGCTCAGGTTCCAACTCAAATCCGGCGGGCAAATACCATTTCATAAGAACGGTATAAAAAAGGGCGGCACTGAATGTGAGGCTCCAGCTGTATCGCCTGGGTAACAGTGCAGCACCGATGGAAACAGTGACCAGATAGATAGAGACCAGCGGATTGGTATAACCACCACTAAAGAAAAGCAGCGTGGTCTGGATTAAAAGATCCAGTAATAGTTGAACAAAGAACTCCTGGTCGCTGACATTTTTTTTACTGATATTCAGCCGGACAATTGTGCTGCTGATCAGCAAAAGATTGCACAGAAAAGCAAACAGGAGACCGGCGGTGGGGAGGTGGATTCGGAAGCTGGCGAGCAAAAAACCAATGCCTTCAAAGGACAGCAGAATTCCCCGTAGCCAGCACAACCGCATAAGGTTTTCTGTACCAACGGATAGATTAAGTCTCTTTTTTTGGACGATGGTCATTGAGGCTGCATGTTTATCTGTTCTGAGTCATACCCCTTAGACTCAAAAAAGTGTTTTTTTATCCATCCGGCCTATATTTCTGGTAGATCAGTTGATCGAGTAATGAATAGTAAAAGACACCGTGATGGGATTTGAAACGGCCACGGGAGGAGGAAACGGCAATGCACGGCTGATTGCCTGAAGACTGCTGGTTTTGAATCGCTTATCGCCTGACAGTATCTCGGCGGCTGCCAGGCTGCCATCCGGCTGGATCATGGCTTTTACTTTGACATCGCCCTCAAGCCCCCGGCGAAGTGCCTGGCGAGGGTAACGTTTCTGTCTATTGATACGCTGTACCAGATCCGATTGCCAACGCTTCATGGCATTTCTTGTCAGGCTTTCAGCAGGGGTTTCCGTGGTACTGTCCGCACTCTCAAGGCTGCTATCTGCGGCAGAGAGTTCATACTGTTTGTTAGCTTGAGGAACAGGCTTATCGATCTTTTTTTCGGCTGTTGTTTTTTCGGAGCCCACTTCTTTCGGCAGTATTTTTTTTGATACTTCTTTTTCAGGCTTTGGGGTGGTGAGTATTTTTTTAACATTGGGTGATTTTGCGGTTACCGGCTTGTGGGGTTTTTTGGGTTGTTGAATAGCGTGTTGAATGGGTTTTGGGAGGGTGGGTTCTTTTGCTACTGTCCGTTTTTCTTCTACTTCTTTAACAGGAGCTGGCGATAGAGTCACAGGATTGGCCTTGCTGGCCAGGGTCAGCTTAAGCTCAGAAGTGCCTTTGTTATTATTGATCACCGCGTGTTCTGTTCGTTTTGGAGCAAAAGCAAGCATCAGGTGCAAGGCTACCGAACACAGCAAGGCAATAGCAAGACTCTTCGTTGTGTTGTGGTTCATGGGAGTCAATAGTCAATAGCAGGAAAAACCACAGGATTAAGCAGCTGGTTGGGAGCTTAAGGTAAGGCGGGGATACTACACATCTGTCCGGCGTTTTGGTAAGGGAAATCCCCAGATAGAGCATTTTATCGACGAGCTCCGGAAGGAGGATGACACCTTCCGGAGAGAAGAACTGAATACGTCAAACGGATTGAACTAATCGCAACTTCCACCGGGAGCGGCGGGCATATTGCAGAGAGAACAGCAGTCTTCCCCGCCATTAAAGGCAACGCACTGTTTGCAAAATCCGAACACTATCCACAGTGCGGCACAGCCCCCCTTGCAATTACAGCAAACCGCGTGGGTTGGGAATTTTTTGCCCAGTTGACCATTTGCCGGGCTGTCGTCTATGGGTTCTGGCCAGCTCTCAGTAATCACCGCTACGTTTTCCATCACGGTGGGCAGGGAAACGTCCTCATGGAGCTGATAGTACATATGGCCATCTGTGCTGACGACCTCATGGACTGGCAGTTCGCTTTCCGCTTTCGTGCCGTCAGGTAGTGTGTAGATGATTTTTACCAGGAAGTGGGCGCACGCGTTACGCAAACCCTCAGTAATCAGGTCTGCCAGAGTCGGCAAGTCCGTCAGATCAAGATTGTCATTCATTATGCCGATGTGTTCTTTCATCATTCCGCCAAGCCATCGGGAAACGGGTAATACCAAGACCAGTGTCCTGTCGTAACTGACCGCAATCTCTGACTTCTGATACAGCCCTCGCCCTTCATATTTCAGTGTTTTTCCAGTGATTGAATACTCTGCTTCTGCAGCAGAAGGATCCGAGGCAATGGAAGCCATTGAGCAGCTTAAGCAGAAGCAGATAAATAATGTGATTGATGGTTTCAACATGGCGTTTTACTCCAGTAAACGTCATGTTTAGATAGAAGACAGTTATTGATAATGCAAAGTTTTTTTGAATTTCTACGGATGAATGAAAAGCAGAAGGTGCAGGGCATTGACCCTGAAAAAAAACCTGCTACGCAGAAAAAGCATGGCAGGTCTTTTTGTAAGAGAGTCGATATCTCTTGATCAGGCGGACATGAAAATAATGATGCCTGGCAGAATAAAGAAGGCAATAAACAGATAAGCAAAGGCATACATTCTGTTTTTCACTGCCAGATCAGACAATTTGTCAGCCATAAACAGTGGGATTTCTCTCAGCCAATTAATGCCATAAATCAGAACCACGGCAATAAAGTTGAAGAAGAAATGCACCAGGGCAATGGTCAGTGCCGGCAGTGCTGCAGGACCGGTAATAGCGGTGGCAGCCAACAGGGCGGTAATGGTCGTTCCGATATTGGCACCCAGCGTGAAAGGGTACATCTGTCGTACAGTAAACAAACCATTAGCAACCATCGGTACCATCAGGCTGGTGGTGGTTGATGAAGACTGAACCATAACCGTCATGGTCATGCCAGACAGAATGCCGCTGATGGGACCACGACCAATGGACTTGTGCAGTGCATCTTTGGCTTTACCTACCATGACCTTTTTGAGCAGTTTGCCAAGACGAACCACCGAGAAAAAGATCAGGGCAATACCTATGGCAATCATTGCGATACCGGACAGGGTGCTGTCAGGCAGAACACTCACAAAGCCTTTGATAATGTCTTCAGCCGGTGATGTTAATGGCTCGATAAAGTTCATGCTGTTCATTGACATGTTTTGACTGCCAACCAGCATCTCTGCAACGGATAAAGAGATTTTGCTCAGGAAACCAGTGTACAGTTCAAGAGGCAGAAGAATCAGTACCGCCAGCCAGTTAAAGAAGTCGTGTACGGTAGAGGCTGCAAAAGCCTGCTTGAACTCTTTATGACAGCGAATATGGCCAAGGCTGACAATGGTGTTAGTGATGGTTGTGCCAATGTTGGCACCCATGATCATCGGGATGGCCATATGAACAGGAAGGCCACCGGCCACCAGACCAACAATAACGGAAGTTACGGTACTGGAAGATTGTACGAGCGCTGTCGCCAGTGTGCCGGCCAGCAGACCCATGATGGCATTATTGGCGAAACTGAACAGTTGCGCAGCGGCTTCATCGCCACCGACGGCCATTTTAAAGCCGGAGCCGATGACGCTCACGGCTACTAACAGGACATAGATCCACAGAACCACACGTAACCAGATACGGCCGTAATGGCGTGTGGTCATGGTTTTGAAGTCGACGTCCTGTGAAGAAGCAGATGTCATTTCAGACATAGATGGTGCACCCTGGTGCTTATCAAAATTGAGTGCAAACATATCGAGTCTTTATGACAGTTTTATGACAATTTCTTCACATGATTGACATATGTGTTCTCTACTTAGGAGCTGTCCCGAAATAACTTCCTTTTTCTTTATCCGTGTCCTCTGTGTCTCTGTAGTGAGAAAAACAGGGAAATTATTAACGGACAATTCCTTAGGATCAGTCCCGGTATAACTCCCTTTTTTGCCACGGAGACACGGAGTTTTCAAAGTAATCCTCCATGTCTGATCATGCTTTTTATTTCAATAACTCATCGAAGAGCTGCACCTTAACCTGATCTCCGCATTCTTTATCACTATCTTCTTCGGCCAGTACGATATAGCAGTCAGAATGGCTCATTGTGCTAAGAACACCTGAACCCTGACTGCCAGTAGACGTCACCTGAAGCTCGCCGGATGTGCTGTAAACCAGCTTTCCCCTCTGGAAGTCCCTGCGCCCGGGGCGTTTCTTTAAACGGGTTTCGGTGGCCAGGGTGAGTTCAACATGCTCTTCCGGTTGCTGGTTCATCATATGACGCAAAGCGGGAGCGGCCAGTTGTTGAAAAGTGACCGTTGCGGAAACCGGATTGCCCGGCAGGCCGAAGAACACACTATTCGGCAGTTGGCCAAAGGCAAAGGGCTTGCCGGGTTTGATGGCCAGCTTCCAGAAGCCGGTTTCTCCCAGTTCATCAAGGATTTCTTTGGTGTAATCGGCATCTCCAACGGAGACTCCGCCAGAGCTGATGACGGCATCAGCCTCATTATCAGCCCTTGTAAAGGCTTGTTTCAGCAATGCTTTATCGTCAGGAATTTTGCCGAGATCAATAATGTCGATCTCCATCTTGCTGAGCATTGCTTTGATAACAAAACGATTACTGTCGTAAATATCACCCTGTCCCAGGGATTCACCGGGGAGTTTCAGCTCATCGCCGGTGGAAAATACGGCCACTTTAACTTTTCGATAGACAGGTACATTGGCAATGCCAAGAGAGGCCAGCAGACCAATATCCTGGGGCAGGATTTTCCGGCCAGAGGTAAATACCAGAGAACCCTCTGGAATATCTTCACCCGCTTGTCGGATGTTATTACCCGGTTTTTCCGGCTTCTGGAGAAAGCGAATCCCCTGATCTGTGGTTTCTGTCTGTTCCTGCATAATAACACTATCAGCACCGGCCGGAATGCAGGCTCCCGTCATGATACGGATACAGTGGCCAGCAGGAATTTCTCCTGCAAAGGGGTGTCCGGCGAGAGACTGGCCTGCCAGAGGCAGCGTGTCGTTATGCTGTAAATCCTTTAAAGCCATGGCGTAGCCATCCATGGCAGAATTATCATGGGGCGGGACATTAACAGGCGATACGATGCGTTCAGCAAGTATCCTGCCCAGACACGCTTCCAGAGATACTTTTTCGGTCTCTGATACCGGCTTAACACCATTGATCAGCGTTGTCAGTGCTGCTTCCAGTCTCATCAGTCCATCGGTTGCACAGCAGTCGCTCATTCCTGACCTCGTTCATACGTCTGACAAAATTGTTCAATAAAGCGGGCGATGTGTCCGGGGCTATTGATATCCAGCTCTGTGAGATGTTCAGGCAGGTGGATACCCGGATTTTTGTCCCAGGCTACAGCAATGATATGGGGGTCATCTAAAAACAGGAAGGGCTTATCATAATCACTGCGGTGTAACTCAATTTTGGCGATAGCTGCCTCCCGAAAGCCTTCCACCAGAATCAGGTCCAGAGAATCCTGATTAAGCAGTTGCAGTTGCTCTGCCAGCTGTCGCTGATAATCCTGCGGGTATTCGGTATAACAGATAGAACGGCCAGGCATGCTTAATACCAGTTGGGCTGCACCGGCATGTCGTAAACGATAACTGTCTTTTCCGGGAGCGTCTGGTTCAATGGTGTGGTGAGAGGCTTTGACCAGACCTGTTCTTAGTCCGCTGCTGGTCAGAAGTGGCAGCAGTTTTTCGATAAGTGTGGTTTTACCGGTACCACTGAAAGCGGCTATACCCAGAACCGGAACTCTGGCACTGATCTTTGGGATCGTCATATAAAGGTATCTTTAAGTGTCGCGCTTTCGCAGAACCAAAAGGCTTGGAAGAATAGCAGATTTACGTATGATTCCAAGAAAACAATAGTGCCTGACGTCATGGTTTTTCGAGATATAAGCAGGTAGGATTCACTTGACTGTTGATAACGTGATGTCAACAGTCCCACAAAGCAGTATGACTTCTACTTTTTACAATGAAAATGTTGCTCATGACTGTTTAACGTTTTGGTTAACTGAATCAACAAGCGAGCGCCGAGCTTCTGTACCTAACGGGTATCTGATCCCCATGGGCTGGAAGCCGTAGTCAGGAAGCATGACTGACTGCCAGGGCCGGAGAAGAAATTCTGCTGCCTCCCGCGATTGGAAAGGTGTTCTATGCAATCTTCTATAAACTCTTTACGCTCTTTAGAACAAGAAGCGTTGCAAGACCAACAGGGACGGAAATTCCCTTATTTGCGGCTGTCAGTAACCGATCTTTGCAACTTTAGTTGCAATTACTGTTTGCCTGACGGCTGCCTTGACCATCATCACAGTGAAGCACTCACCATCGACGAAATTCATCGTCTGGTTGAAGCCTTTACCTACCTTGGTGTGGAAAAAATTCGCCTGACTGGCGGTGAACCCACCCTGCGTCATGACTTTGCGGATATCGTCAGAACCATACGGCAGGTGCCAGGTATTAAAAAACTGGCTATGACTACCAATGGTTACAAGATGGATCAACGGGTGACGGGTTGGCTGGATGCCGGTATTGATGCCATCAATGTCAGCGTGGATAGCCTTGACCCTCGTGCCTTTGAGTTGATTACTGGCCATAACCGGCTGCGGGAAATTCTGACCGGTATTCAAAAAGCGTTCGACCACGGGCTGCCTTCAATCAAGGTGAATGCGGTTGCCATGAAAGGCATAAACGATGATGAACTGGATGTATTTCTTGAGTGGATTCGAGACTATCCGGTCTCTATTCGCTTTATCGAATTGATGCAAACCGGCAACAATCAGGAATTCTTCCAAAAACACCATTTTCCCGGGGAAAAAATTCAGGAACGGTTACTGGAGCGGGGCTGGATTCGGAAGGTGCGTTCAGCGGATGCCGGGCCTGCCCTGGAATATTGTCACAGTGACTATGAAGGCTCTGTTGGCCTGATCATGCCTTACAGTAAGGACTTTTGTAATGACTGCAATCGACTCCGGGTAACCAGTCTCGGGCAGTTACAACTGTGTCTGTTTGCTGAGTCGGGTATTGACCTGAGAGATTTGCTGCAGAGGGATGATCAGCAGGAAGCACTGGTGGCTCGAATTCGAGAATCTCTCAAGCTGAAAGAAGACAGGCATTTTCTTGACCAGGGCTGGACAGGCGGGACACAGAGTTTGTCCCAGATGGGTGGTTAGTACATGGAAGAACCAGCTTCCATGGTCGCTGGTTTTCAGTATTCCGGGGCTGGTTTAATCGGACTCTAAGAAAGCCGGGTTTTCATAGATCTGGACTTCATCGTTCGAGGGGGAATTCTGGTCGGTCTGGTGTGGCTCAGAAATTTGTAGAAGGTTCGGTAGGGAGCAAGTTGTTGGAGTACACCAGCAGGCTGGTGCAAATGCAAAATCGATTTGTATTGGTTCAGAGCATTCCTTGCTGGCAGCTTCTATCTGCATTTTGGTTTGCCGTGACAGCCGTAGGTCTAAAGGGCTGGCCCCACGATCGGTGATACCGCTTTGGGCTGAGTGATGACCCGGGCAGCCTGGGATTAGGTTCAAAGCGTTTATAAGACTACTTGTATTTTCAATTCCCCTGAAAAAAGCAAAGCAGTTGCATCCTGATGGTTGATGAGTGTCCTCTGGATTTAAACCGGGTAACTGGGATGATGCTTTTTGCAAAGGAGTGGCCATCTTGGTGTTTGCTCAATCTCTTAGTAGTACAGGTTTGTTGTAATAGTCGTAACTATAAGTAGTTAACCATTTGTGTCTCAATATTTCTGATCGTTAGATCAGGAAAAAGTTCCAAACCCTGGCCAGCATAACGTTCATCTAACTATTGGTTTGTTTTTTTGATCTGGGTCAATGCGTGAAATGTATTTATCTTGTAAAAAGGCAGTCATTGATTAGTGGAAAATAACTATAAATTCACGTTTTTCATTAATTGCAGCTACCCGCTGCGCTTGCCGTAACCTCTTTGTCAGACAATCACCCCTGTCGTCAAAGGCCTTCCGATCCCTCACCCCGGATCAGCGGTAACAGGCACAATTCCTTTTTTACGATTTCAGACTATGGAACTGGTTCCATATTGCGTGGGCTTTGCTCTTTCTAAAAGCAGCTCATGACGTTTTTGGTATTGTTTGTTGTAATGGAGTGTGTATGCAACGGGAACTTCGCAGCCATGTAAACAGTATTTCAGAGATTGCTGTTGGTTCCTGGTGGGAATTCTGTATCCGCTATCTTTGCGTTGGCCTGTTGCTGCTCATCGTGGGTAATAACCTGGTGACAGCGGCTACTGAAAATTATGGTGGTTATGCCTCTGCCGATCAGATGCTGTTTGGCTGGGGGATGGTGGCTGCAATGGTGGTTGCCGGCTTCCTGATTTCCACCCGTCGTCCTTTTTCAATGCCTGTGGAGGCCTGAAATGACTGTTGCTGCAATTGCCATGATGACTTTTGGTTTTGGTATCACCTGGGGGGCGCTGCTCTTTGTATTCGCAAGGCCATGAATAGTCAGTTGAAATAAAAAGCAACGAGCGCAACAAGCCCTGCTAGACTTGGCCTGTACTGGTCTTTTGGTCGCAATAATACAGTCATTTTCCTGTTTCCAGAGTGATGTATTGTGTTTAGGACTTGCATAAAGGCAGCTTGAGCCTTGGATCATAACAACGAATGTTGCGCTCGTTGCGGTTTTAATCAAGAGGGAGTGAGGTTGTCAAAAAAAGTATCAATTTTCCTCCCCTGCCTGTCAATTGGTTCACTTGAACAATCGACAGGCAGGGGATTTTTTACTTGGAAATTATGCTACAGGTCAGTCAGCTGATTGACCTTCCTCTTGCTTCTTCCTTCACCCATTGTCTGATAGTTTTTGCTGGTACCCGGAAGACTTGATTCCAGTCGAAGGGAAGTCTTGTGTTGGGGCTAACCAGTGGAACCTCTTTCCTTGCAAATCTTCTGCTCATCTTTGCCAGTTCATGATAGCTGAAGATTTCTTCATGTCCGGTACCAGTGTTCAGGACTACGGCGTCTTTTGGGCTGGATAATTGTGTGAGTGTACAGAATCGGTTCACATCGGATGCAGGTTGGTGTCTTGGCAATTGAATCCTGGGAGGAATGCTACCTGTTTGGGTGCTGTTGTGCGCAGGAGGTCTCTTCTGGGGGAGGGATTGGGTGGTATCACTTCGTTGACCGGGCTCTCCGGTATTGTCGGTGAAGTCTTGCTGAGTTGAGGGCGTTTCTGGTGTGCAATATAAAGTGGATATTTTGGGTTCTGCAGCACTTGCCTGTTTTAGCTCAATTATCTTTGGCTTAAAATAAACGCTTTTCTTTGTGTTATATCCCTTATCGGGGTTGTGAGTAAAAGAAGGCAGTTTTTCCTGAACAGCTTCCAGTTCTTCATGCTCTTCAGCGGGTGTATTGAAGTAAGTATACGGGTCAGAGTATTTCCAGACGCCATCAAATAATTGCCGGGTGTATTGGGGCTGCCCATTTACGGCAGTGTCTATGATTGACAGAGGTGCCGCACAGGCTAATGTTCCCCAAAAATAAGGAGAAACAAAAACAGGTGAGGCTAATACGGTAGCGGCTCCTGCTCCAGCTGCGCCTAATAAAAGTTTTAGAACTAAGGAGTTTTCAGAGAAAGCTTTGGAAAATGTTATGGCGTAATCGTAAGCTGGTTTGAAGTTAAACTTATTATCAACATCGTATCCGAAAAAGTTATCTAATACCTTTCCTGCACCATAGATTGCTCCAAGGCACAGTCCAGCGATGGTTGTTGCCACAGCAACGACGGTATAACCCAGGAAAAAGCCAATCTTTACCGTTTGTTTGATGAGAAGGACAGGTTGTTTAATAACATCAACGGGTGCGCTTATTATCGGGTGCTTACGCCGAAAATCGTGAATAATATTTGTGTCGCAGTTATTCACATCCATTGAATGAAACCTTTATTTATCATGAAAGCCGGGGTGGATGTTAAGTTCTATTCACTATATTTAAACCTGCACATAATTTCTTATTTCTCTATTGATAACTTTCTGAATCATGAGATGTCTGTCTCTTATTTTGTGAAGATCATTTTGTGAATAGCATTTTGTGAATAGCAGTGATTTTCTTAATGCTGAAAGTTATTTTTTCTGACAAGTGTTTTGATTGAAGGTTCAGAAAACTGATTATTCACTATGTTTTTATCGTTTAAATTGACTCGCAGACATATGGCTCTGGTGATCCTGGCAGCCCTGTTTTTTATGGAAGGGGTTCTGACGGCCTTGAATGATATCCTGATCCCCCATCTGAAGATGGTGTTTCAGTTAAGCTATTTCCAGATAATGTGTATACAGCTGGTATGGTTCTCGGTTTATCTGACCAATAGCTACGCTTTCGGGCTCTGGGTCAGGCGAACTTCTTATAAAGCCGGGATTGTTGGCGGGTTCCTGCTGGCGGCTGTAGGTGCTGAACTGTTTTTTATGGCCTGGTATCTGGATGCTTTCAGCGGGTTTCTGGTGGCACTTTTCATAGTGGCTTCAGGTGTCTGTTTATTGCAAGTGGTTTCCAACCCTTATGGGATGGCTCTTGGCAGTGCGGAAACCAAATACCAGCGCATGATGTGGCTCCATGCTTTTTTTGCCATAGGATCCACCGTTGCTCCGTTAGTTGCGGGGCCTGAAATTCTGGACGAATCGCGGCTCGGTGACTGGCAGTTACCTTACGTCTTTACTGAAACCCAGCAGGGTGCGGGTTCCGTACTGTTACCCTATGGGGTGCTGGGGGTGATACTGGTGTTGCTGGGGATCATCAGTTTTTGCCTGCCTCTGCCTGATTGTTCCATGGCGGAACAAAAGGAGAAGAAAGCTGGCTGCGATAGTGCATGGCGTTATCCCCATACGATCTTTGGTGCAGTGACGGCCTTTTTTTATATCGGAACAGAGGTTTTGATTGGCAGCTTTATTATCAATTATGCCCTGTCGGAACAGGTGGACGTTGGTGATATGGCACTTTCAGTACTGGTTTCCATCTACTGGGGGGGGATTCTGGCAGGGCGATTGTGCTGTCCATGGCTGATGACTCGTGTCCCGGTGGCTATGATGCTGGTGCTGGCCGGGCTGATTTCTGCCATCCTGCTGCTGGTCAGCATTTTAAGCGCCGGGCTGGTGGCGGTGGTGATGGTGGTTCTGGTTGGCCTGTTTAACTCGGTTATGTATCCGGTGATCTACAGTCTTGCCATGAAAGATATGCCGCCGGCAGTGGCTACCCAGGCTTCCGGTATTGTTTCAACGGCGGGCATTGGTGGTGCGCTGATTCCGCTGCTGGGAGGGCTGATTGCTGATATCTGGGGCATCAATGCGGCTTTTATTCTTTCCGTATTCTGCTATCTGGTGATTGCCGCTTACGGGATTTTTGCCGGCAAGCGTAACCAGAAAGAGGCCTCCTTAAGCCAATAGCCATAGTCTGACGGCACTGTTACCATAACCTGATATGTTTTGGCGGCAACCTTTGTGCCAACAGCGCCTGATGCTCACCAAGTAACCGGTTGGAGTCTTATGAATCGAATTCCCCTGACTATTTTTCTCCCTGACGCCAGCCGTATAGCTGCTGGCTGTATGGGGTTGGGTGGTGACTGGGATAATAGCCCGGTTTCACCAGCTCATATTAAGCAGGCTCACCAGCTGGTGGACAGTGCCCTGGAAAGTGGCATTAATTTCTTTGATCACGCCGATATCTATACCCGCGGTAAAGCTGAACAGGTGTTTGGACACGTATTGACTGAGCGCCCGGAGTTGAGAGAAAACATTTTTCTGCAAAGCAAATGCGGGATTCGTTTTGCTGAAGGTAATGTTCCAAATCGCTACGATTTTTCCCGGGAGTGGATTATCCACAGTGTTGAAAACAGTCTTGCCCGTTTGAACACAGAATACCTTGACCTCCTTCTGCTCCATCGCCCAGACCCCCTGATGCAGCCTGAAGAGGTTGCTGAGGCTTTCCACCAGTTACAGAAGTCCGGGAAGGTCAGGCATTTCGGTGTCTCCAATATGAATGGACACCAGATTAAATATCTACGGTCCTTCCTTGAGCAGCCTGTTATTGTGAATCAGCTACAGATGAGCCTGACTCATCTGGACTGGCTGGATGAAGGGGTGCTGGTTAATCACCCTGAAGGTCAGGCCGTTGGTTTTACACCGGGTACCGTAGAATATTGTCGCAGCCATAATATTCAGTTGCAGGCCTGGGGCTGTCTGAGCAAGGGAGCCTTTACCGGGAGGGATGTCAGTGCTGAAGCGGAATCCATTCAGGCAACCGCCCGTCTGGTTGAACAGTTTGCCGGGGAGCTGGGTGTTTCCAGAGAGGCGATTGTGCTGGCCTGGCTGATGCGCCACCCTGCGGGCATTCAGCCGGTTATTGGTACCACCAATGCCCAGCGTATTCGGGCCTGCCAGCAGGCTGAAAATATCGAGCTGAGCCGGGAACAGTGGTATCAGTTGTATGTCTGTGCCAGGGGGCGTATGCTGCCGTAGAAAATTAAGGTCGAAGCTATGGGGGCCCACCCTGTGATAATCCCCTAAGCGAGGTATAAAAAACGGTATTCACTGTTTAAGAAACACGCTAAACTTATTGACCTTTTTCTACGCGTACATTTTTGATGGACGCAAGGGTTTTGTTGGGAAGTCCTGGCGCTTCGTTTCCTGCATTTAATCCGGCTGAAATATTAACTGTGTTCAATTTAGAACTCAGCCGAAGGAAGGAAGGAAGATCGATAGATCTTACTTATCCTCAGCCAATGCAGGCCAAGCTTGTTATCAAGCCTCTTCAAACGCAGTCGTGGACCTCACAGGCGATCCGGTCATGATGATGTTATTCATCGGTTTCGGGTTATAGCACCAGAAAGTCCATGACCTGCACTGTTTCCGCATTATTCCGGCACTTTGCACAGTCTTAATATTTCGGTCTGCCACATTCAGGGCAGATAGTGCTATGTGTCGCTTTTTCTGATGATTAAAATGCCGCGCAATCTAAGCGTGAATACAGCAAATAGCCATGAAGGCGGCATTTTTATTTTATGGAGTATCAAATTGACTGATACCAGCAACGCGATGACTTTTACTGATCTTCCTCTGTCGGAGGCGGTTATCAAGGCTGTGCAGGATGTTGGCTACGAGAGCCCGTCCCCGATTCAGGCGCAAAGTATTCCTCATCTCCTTGAAGGTCGTGACCTGCTTGGACTGGCTCAGACCGGAACGGGTAAAACCGCTGCATTTGCATTACCACTGCTGTCTCGCATTGACCTGAAGCAGCGTGATCCTCAGGTTCTGGTATTAACGCCAACCCGTGAGCTGGCCATTCAGGTTGCTGAAGCATTCCAGCGTTATGCCCGTCATATGAAAGATTTCCATGTCCTGCCGGTATACGGTGGTCAGGATATGCGTGGACAATTGCGCAGCCTGCAGCGTGGAGCCCATGTGATTGTAGGTACACCGGGTCGTGTAATGGATCACCTGCGTCGTGCAAGCCTCAAGCTGGATGGCTTGAAAACTGTCGTTCTTGATGAAGCGGATGAAATGCTTCGTATGGGCTTTGTGGACGATATCGAATGGATTTTGGAACAGACGCCTGCTGATCGCCAGATGGCCCTGTTCTCGGCAACCATGCCGTACCAGATTCGCAAGATTGCAGATACCCATCTGAAAAATCCTGCAACGGTTGAAATTAAGGCCAAAACCGCAACGGTTGCTACCACTGCCCAGAAAGTATGTATGGTCAGTGGCTTCCACAAACTGGATGCACTGACGCGTATTCTGGAAGTGGAACCGTTTGATGCCATGATTATTTTCGTGCGTACCAAAACGTCAACGGTCGAGCTGGCAGAAAAACTGGAAGCCCGTGGTTTTGCCGCTTCTGCCCTGAATGGCGATATGACACAGTCTCTGCGTGAGAAGGCGGTGGATCGTCTCAAGAAGGGATCCCTGGATATTCTGATAGCCACTGATGTAGCTGCCCGGGGTCTGGATGTTGAGCGTATCAGCCATGTTGTGAACTACGATATCCCTTACGATACTGAGGCGTATGTTCACCGAATTGGTCGTACGGGCCGGGCTGGTCGTGAAGGTACTGCCATTCTGTTTGCTACTCATAGAGAGCGCAGAATGCTTCGTTCCATTGAAACGGCTACACGACAGCGTATTGAGACCATGCGTCTGCCTTCCATGAGCGATGTGCGGGATATTCGTATCCGCCAGTTTAAGGAAGAAGTGGGCAAGGTACTGGAGATGGGCGAAGAGCTGGATATTTTCCGTGAGCTGATATCCGAGCTTGAGCAGGAAAATGCCCTGAGTTACGAAGATATGGCGGCTGCACTGTGTTTCATGGCACAGAAAGAGCGCCCTTTCCCGGATGGCAAAGAGCCAGAGCAGCCTCGTCGTGAAGGTCGTGAGCGTAGCGACAGTCGTGATCGTGGTGACCGTCGCGAACGTGGTGGTGAAAGAGGCGAGCGTCGTGAGCGTGGTGGTGAGCGTGGCGGTGATCGTAGCCGTGAGCGCAGTAACGAGGGTATGGTTCGTTATCGGGTAGAACTGGGTCGTGATCAGGGCATCAACCCTGGTGATCTGGTGGGCGCCATTGCCAATGAAGGCAAAATCTCCGGGCAGAGCATTGGTCATATCCGCCTGTTCGATCGTTGTTCTTCTGTCTATCTGCCAGAAGCTATGGACCCATCCGTACTGACTGCGCTCAAGGATGCCAGAATCCGCAACAAGCCTATGGAGCTTAAATTGTGGGTTGATGATGGCACTGCTGAGCGTAGTAGTGGTCGTCGTGAGGGTGGCCATCCTCCTCAGGGTGGTCGTCGCGAGGGTGGTGGCCGTCGTGAAGGAGCTCGTGGTGAGGGTGCTCGTGGTGGTGATCGCCGTCCACGTCGCGATAATAGCGGAAACCAATAAGTTTTATTCTTTACTGGTGGTCGAGCGCCACCAGTAAAGTGTCTTGCCAATGTTTCAAGCTGATGGAACTATCCGAGTGGTAAAGTCTGCAGTGAGGTAATCATACAGGTCAGGTTGTCTCCTGACCTTGCAGCATAAGCCTGCGCTACCAGTTTTCCCGCTACTTTGGCTGGTGAGTCACCTTCTTTGAAATACTCTGCGATAACTTCGCCGATCTCATTGGAGGAGGCTACATCTGTGATGCCATCACAGACCTGAACCAGTTTTTTCCCACTAAATTCTTCTGCTGTGAAACGGGTTACTTTTGGTCTTGAGCTGACAGAAGCTAAGTGGTGGTTTCCGGTGGCTGTTCCCGTGCCTAGCTGGCCCATAACTCCTGATGCAAATGCAAAGCCCCCCCTTGCCTGAGCTTTCTTCCCAACATCAGCAGGCTTGATATCTTTGCTGAGCTGTATTGTTCTTCCTTCATTATCATCATCTACCAGCAGTGCTCTGGAGTCACCGACGTTGGCAATCCATAGTTTATTGTTGAGTATTATTGCCACATTTGCAGCGGAACCCGGATAACGGAATTTCTGATTTCCAGCCTTATCAAGGGCTCCGTTGATCTTGATTTTTCCTGGAGTATTTACTTTTAGCCTGCCATCAAGATCAACCATAACAATATTCAGGGCAGTCATAATGCCAGCGTCACTCAGGCCTTTGCCGTTAAAGGTTTCAAGATAATACTTCAGACAGTTAACGATATTATCCTTCACGTATGTTGAGAATTCTGAACCACCATGGCCATCAAATACCCCACTTAATTGTACAGGATGTACCACATCGCCAATCTTAATATCAAAATCCTCGGCAATATGATTGTCTTCCATATTAGGGCGACGCCCTATACTACTGGCAACTCCGGTTTGGGGGCTTTCTGTTGTATATTTCAATTGGACAGCGCTGTGTTGGAGCGAGTATGCCGGATTGGTTGCCGGGCACGCCTTGTAGAGCATGGCTGTTCCGCTTTCGTTTTCCAGGTTTGTAAATAGAGAGTTGTAGTGCTTATGCCCTGGTTTTGAAAAATTTTTGAAAGATTGATTTTTTTGCTGTGCCTCTGCTGCATCAGATTGGGCTTTTAGCTTTTTCTCGACATTTCCGGTATAAACACGATATTCAAGATTTTCCACCATCTCATGAAAACCGTCTTGCTTTACCCAATCATGGATTGCTACTTTTTTTTCAGTACAATCATCAAAGTTGCGCCGTGTTTCAGGTCTTGCACTTCTAGCCAGAACTTTTCTTTCCGTTTTTTTCATTTCATATTCTGTAGTGGAAGCATCTTTATAGTACTTATCAAAACAGACTTTCTCAGTGAGTATAGTTGGAGATGCTTCTGAAAAATCTTCCTGAGAGGCTGGATTTACCTGATCACAGTGACTACGTTGCCTCGACGTCAAAGGTGGTGCTTCATCGTAACCTTGATTCAATGGACTGGTATGCTCGTTAGCAGTTAAATGAGATGGCTGGTTATGCTTTTTTAACCTTCTTGCTTCGAGGGTGCATTCTTGATGAGATTTTAAATCATCACTTTTTCCTGCTTCCTGAGAGGTTTGATCAGTTGAGCGAGCAGTGCTGCGTTGAAGAAAATGATAGCGTTCCATGGGGAGTATCTTAACGACGCCGTCGAACACGTATTGGACAAGCAGAAGTTGAAAAGGTTCGTTAACCTGGTAAAAATATTTAAACGAACCCTTCAATGAACTCAGGCAGGCGGTAAAACATAAAACAAAACAGAAAAAAAGTGACAGGCTGAGCCACCTAATACAAACAGGTGCCAGATTGCGTGATTGAAGGGCAACTTTTTCCAGAGGTAAAAAATCACCCCAAGGGTATACAGTAATCCGCCGGCAACCAGCCAATATATTCCACCCGTCGACAGGTTATCTGCCAGTTCGCCGGAAGCGACCAGAACCAGCCATCCCATAAGGACATAGGTGCTTACGGAAAGCTTTTTATATCTTGATCCAAATACCACTTTGAAGATGACTCCCAGTACTGCCAGGGTCCAGATCACTGCAAAGAGGATCCAGCCAGTTACGCTTCTCATGCTGACCAGAAGGAATGGTGTATAAGTTCCGGCAATTAGCAGGTAGATGGAGCAGTGGTCGAGTATTTTGAAGATACGCTTGGTTTTTGGGTGCTGAAAGCTGTGATAGAGCGTAGAGGCCATAAACAGTAGAACCATAGTGGCGCCATAGATACTGAAGCTGACTATGCGCCAGACATCGGCCTGATGAGCCGCATAAGTCACCAGCAGTGTCAGACCTGCAACACTCAGCAGGGCGCCCAGTCCGTGGGTAATACTGTTAGCGATCTCTTCAGCCAGGCTATAGCTCCGACTGATAAGTTGGTTTCCGCTTGATGATTCTAAAGGTGATTTCAACGCTGATTTTAAAGCCATGGTGGATTGTTCATTCGGTCGCATAACGCCCGATCATACTGAATATTGCCAGTGAGTTCATCGAAATTATCCTTAATTAGAATGGCAGTAATAGCGGATGGTCGACTACTTTACTTCTATACGTTTTCCTTTATTCCTGTTGCTGGAGTATGACATGAAAAGGTTGATTCACTCTTGTATCGTTTTGGCTGCTGGTGCTGCCCTGTTTGGCTGTAGCTCCAATAAGCTGACCAGCCTTGACCCGCAATTGATTGAGAATAAAACCTGGATATTGATGTCAATGAATGGTCAGGCAGCCTCGGGTCCGAGAGTCACCATGGCGCTTCGGCCTGCCACAGCGCAAGATGGTCGAATTGGTGGTCAGGCTCAGTGCAATCGTTATTTTGGCAGTTATCAGGTGGAAAATAACAAGATTCACTTTACGCCAATGGGGGGTAGCCGGGCGGCCTGTCCTGCACCGTTTATGACCAAGGAAGCTGAGTATCTGGCGGTATTTCCCAAGCTGGATAACATCGCTATTAAAGACAATGGCCTTGTGTTGAATGGTCGTAGCGGTGGTCAGAAACTGACTTATGTTGCTGAGTCAGCCAATGTCAGTGGGCAGATTGCTGCCAGCGAGGGTAGTTTTGCCCCGGGCTCTGAAATTATTGTGGTTTTGCAGGATAGCTCTATGCCTAATGATCCGGCAGGTATTGTAGGTATTGAGCGCATTCAGGTTGGCAGGCATGTTGATGTGGTGGACTATATGGTCAACTATGCGCCAGAACTGGTGAAGCCCGGCAACAACTATGAGATGTTGGCTGAAGTTGTTCAGAATGGGCAGATTATGTTTATTACCGTAATGAAGCCTTCTGTTCAGCTTAAATCAGTGCCTGCAAAGCTTTGAAAACCATTGCCCGTTGCCCGTTGCCCGAAAAAGCCGGATACGCTTGCGCTTTTATGGACAACGGGCCATTTTTTCTGATCTGGTGTGGTGCAGGACTCCCGGTTCGTGAACTACTTGCCACTGAAGGGGGCGAGTTTGCGCCTTAATTTCGATCAATGCAGACAGAGACATACGCTTAATGATGCAGAAACCTTTTTCACAGGCTTGTGAGAATAACAAAACAGCCATTCTTGATGTGATAACTCAATACTTTCATGCTTGCTCACATATTCTGGAAATTGGCAGTGGGACTGGTCAGCATGCTGTTTTCTTTTCCAGTGTAATGCCGTGGCTCCGGTGGCAAACCTCTGACCTGAAAGGTAACCACCCGGGGATTATCAGCTGGCTATCAGGAGCCGGGCTGGAGAATATCCAACTCCCCGTTGAACTGGATGTTTCACTGGCAGGATGGCCTGTTGAAGGCTTTGATGGCGTGTTTTCCGCGAACACTTCCCACATCATGGCCTGGCCAGAAGTGAAGGCCATGTTTCAGGGGATTGGTCGTCATCTACCCAGTGGTGGTTTTTTTTGCCTTTATGGCCCTTTTAATTATCAGGGGCAATATACCAGTGAAAGCAATGCCCTGTTTGATCGGCATCTCAAGCAAAGGGCTCCCCATATGGGGATTCGTAATTTCGAGACGATCAATAGTCTGGCCAGCGAGCATGGCCTGGTTCTGATCGCTGACCATGAGATGCCCGCTAATAATCGCACTCTTGTCTGGAAAAAAGCATGGCAAAAGGTAGGGCAAAAAGAGTAGTCATTATCCGTACAGTCAGGGTGTTATACTCCCCGCCTGCTTTTTTTGTCGGATAGATCCATGGTTAAAATTGGTCGAGTGAATCATCTGAAGGTGGTCAACCTTCTTGATTTTGGTGCATTTCTTGATGGCGGCATGCTGGATGATATTCTGCTGCCAAAACGTTTTATGCCAGAAGAGTGTCAGGTAGGTGACGAGCTGGAAGTGTTTGTTTATCTGGATTCTGATGAGGTCCCTATTGCCACAACGCTCCGTCCCAAGGCTCAGGTTGGCGATTTTGCCTGCCTGAAAGTCTCTGACGCTAATCGTATCGGGGCATTTCTTGACTGGAATATGCCAAAGGAATTGCTGGTTCCTTTCAGTGAACAGAAAGAGCGGATGACGGCCGGTGAGTTCTATGTGGTTTATATCTATCAGGAGCAGCAAAGCTATCGCATTGTTGCTTCTTCGAAAATCAGCAAGTTTTTCAGCACTGAACCCCACGGCTACAGCAATAGTCAGGCTGTTCCAATCATGATCTGCGACCGGACAGATATTGGATATACGGTGATTGTCGACAATAAATATCTGGCAGTACTTTTTGACCAGGATATCGACAGACCGATCCGAATGGGAATGAAGTTTGATGGCTTCATTAAAAGGGTCAGGCCAGATCAGAAGCTGGATGTGTGCCTGAAAAAACCAGGGTTTGATAAGCAGGAGATGACAGGCCTTGGCGCTGTTATCCTTGAGAGGCTGAGAGTCGAGAAGGGGTTTTTGCCGTTTAATGATCGTACTGATCCCGACACCGTGAAAAGAGAATTCTCTGTTAGTAAGCGTGTATTCAAAATGGCCATTGGCGGATTATATAAAGAGCACCTGATCAGTATTGATGAAGACGGTATTCGTCTTATCTCTCAGGGTAGACATTAAGGTAGCTTCCTAATGGCAGGGACTTCAGAGTTGGATGACGTCCCTGTTTACGTGCTGCGGGGTCTTTATTGGAACCACAAAGGCACAAAGACACAAAGGAAAAGCGTTTTTTGTAAGAGCAAAGCTCTTACCAGTCTTTTGCCCTTATCAATCCTTTGCTTTTGCTCTTCTTTGTGCCTTTGTGCCTTTGTGGTTTCGCCTGTCGCCCCTGAAAACGGTAAATCCTTAATCTTTACCCTAAGCGTCTTACCCTAAGCGTCTTACTATAAGAATCTGGCCTGGTGTCGCTATGGCCGGGAATAATAACCATCAATAATTGGCTGGTGGCTAAAAACAGGGACTTCCAGTAAACTGCTCCGGTTTTGCTTTTCGTATCTTCCTCTCAGTCAGAGAGGCTAACATTTTCCCAATTTAGCAGGTGACCCAATGGGCAAATTCTATACCCAGACGAATCTTCAGATCGACGATAAGCAGGGCTTCCGCGTGTTTGATGGCAAGAAACAGGCTCGTCTTGGAACTGAGAAGAATCCTGCAGAGCTCGCCGTGCAGACTGAAGAGCGTAAGGCTGAGCTGGAAAAAGAGTTTATGGATAACGGCTGGTTCTGCCACATTGAAGTTAATGAGGAAGCCCCGGAAGATACATCAGCTCTGCAGCTACTCAGAGAAACACCAAAAACCACGGTTCTGGATAAAGTGCCTGGACGCAATGACCCATGTCTTTGTGGCAGTGGAAAAAAATATAAAAAATGTTGTGGTTGATAATAAAGTAGAGCCCTTCTGATTGCTGAAAAAATGCCCTGCTAAGTAGAAAAAATTCTAATTCGGTCCATTATTAGTGCAGATAGGTTATTTATAGATTCATCTTGTCGACCTATCTTAAATAAGCTTTCTACTTTCAAAAGCCGCTGTTAGTGGCTTTTATTTTATCTATCCGGTGGACCGAATATGAAAAGTCAGACGTTGGGTAGTAGCCTTCTGATAGCCGGAACTTCGATTGGCGCGGGCATGTTGGCATTGCCCCTGGTGGCAGCACTGACGGGTCTTGGCTGGGGCGTATTTTTGATGCTTCTGATGTGGGGGCTATCTACCTACGGTGGCCTTCTGATTGCGGAAGCCTGCCGGGCCTGTCCGGAAGCAGACAATCTTCATGGTGTCATGGGGCGGTTGATGGGGCCAATTGGCCAGGGTATCGCCGTCGTGGCCATGCTCTTTCTCTATTATTCGCTTTGTGCTGCTTATATATCTGGCGGAGCCACTGTGTTGGGCAGACTGCTGGAAAAAGAGGGGGTTCACCTTCCTTTTCGGATAACTGCAACGGTCGTTGTATTACTGGTGGCGATACTGGTTGTCACTGGAACCCGGGTAGTGGATGTGGTGAACCGTGGCATGTTTGCACTGATGCTGGCTCTGTTGCTTTATATCGTATTGTCGTTACTGCCAGAAGTTAGCTTGAACAATGTTGCGTTGGAAAACAGAGCCCCCGGTATTCTTCTGGCTGCATTACCGGTGATGTACACATCTTTTGGCTATCACTGCGCTGTTCCTACCGTCGTTCAATATGTTCAGGGAAAACCTCATCGGTTTCGTTATGCCCTGATTGGCGGCAGTTTGCTCCCTTTCAGTATCTACGTGATCTGGATGATTGTGGTTATTGGGGTGGTTTCTTCTTCAACTGTCATTGGTATGGCCCACAGTCCGGATGGCGTTACGTTGCTGATGGATGCTATAGCCAGTCACTCGAAAACAGCCAGCTTTGATTATATGATCAGTGCATTTGCGGCTTTTGCCCTGGGAACTTCATTTCTTGGTGTCGCTCTTGGGTTATTCGATTACCTGGCGGAAGTATTTGGTCGGTCCCATGGTATTTGGGGCCGCATTGAAACCATCACTCTGACACTGTTAATTCCTTTATTGGTAGCCATTTTTATGCCGGGTAGCTTTGTTACTGCCCTTGGTTACGCTGCCGTCGCCCTGGTGATTCTGGCGGTATTCATTCCGGTTGCACTGGTCTGGAAGGTTCGTAAGCTCCATATGGAGGAACCCTATCAGGTGGCCGGAGGTATTCCCGCTCTGGCTGTCGCTGCCATTATTGGTCTTCTGGTGATTGTTGCTCAGTTTGGGGTGATCAGCGGACTATTGCCTTCGATTGGTTGACCCTGATCGGGTCATCAATAGTCGGGCCATCAAAACGATCTGTTTTTCCTTCTCTAACCAAAATGTTATAAAGCAGCTCTTACTTCGTTCAGGAAGAGCAAGGCATGCCAGCTGGATATTGGTCGGTTTACATCATTCTTGCCAGTGATAACAGTCTCTATACAGGCATTACAACTGATATTGTCCGGCGGTGGCAGCAGCATTGTGGAGCGGCTGGTGGAGCCCGGTTTTTCAGGGGACGAAAACCAAAGCAACTGGTCTACCTGGAAAATGCTCATGACCGCTCATCAGCAAGTCGGCGAGAGGCCGCTATTAAGAAGCTAACCCGAAAGCAAAAGCTGGTTTTACTGTCTTCTTCTGAGAACTATAGTCATCTTTGGGCCGATAAACTGACGCCTGCGATGTGACCGTGGGGTCTTTGAATACCTTGCACGATTATCAGTGTGGAGTGACAACAGTGTGTTTTCTGAGCGGGTTTGCGGCTGACTAGAACAAAAAGAAGCATAAAATATCATTTTCTGTTCAAGCTTGAACGTTTAGGTAGTATGATCCACAGAAAAATAATGAAGCAGAAAGGATCTTTTTAAGACGCAGGGCAGGTAAAAAATACTGCTTCATTGCCTTTGGACAACACAACTTACGACAACACATTGACAACAACAAAAAAAATATGAGGTGTTCATGGAAGCCAGTTTTTGGGATGGCAAACGTGCCCCAGGTGTTGCTGACCAGATTGATCTTGATCAGTTCAAAAACCTGGGCAAAGTCATTGAACATGCAGTCCATAAATATGGAGACCGGCCTGCTTATACAAGCATGGGCAGAACGGTTACCTTTAACGAAATAGACCGACTGAGCACAGAGTTTGCGGCTTATCTTCAAAACCATACGACACTAAAACCGGGTGATAGCATTGCTGTTCAGTTGCCTAATCTGCTTCAGTATCCCGTTGTCGTTTATGGTGCGATTAAAGCGGGTCTGATTATTGTCAACACCAACCCGCTTTACACCGCCAGGGAAATGAAACACCAGTTTACAGACTCCGGGGCCAAGGCTCTGGTCTGCCTGAATGTGGTAGGACATCTGGTTGAAAACATTATCCGGGACACACCCATTAAGCATCTGATCGTCACTGAGCTGGCTGATCTGCTTCCCTGGCCAAAAAGGTCCCTGATCAATCTTGCAGTAAAACACGTCAGGAAAATGGTTCCTTCCTATAAGTTGCCTCAGGCACTGAGTTTTAATCAGGCTATGAAGCTTGGGGCAAAATCCAGGTACAGCAAACCATTGGCTCCTCAAGCGGATGATGTGGCGGTTTTACAATATACAGGCGGTACTACCGGGGTTGCCAAAGGTGCCATGCTGACTCAGCGCAATCTGGTGAGCAATGTCTTACAAACGGCCAGTGTACTGTCACAGACGGATGAAAATGGCGTGCCCCTGGCTAAGCCGGAAGGTAATACAGCCATAGCACCCTTACCGCTCTACCATATCTACGCGTTTACTGTTCATCTGATGGCAATTTTTCAGTTGGGTGGGCACAGTGTCCTGATTGCCAATCCCCGGGATATGGATACGTTTGTTAAGGCCTTGAAGCCTCACAAAATGAATATATTCATTGGCTTGAACACGCTGTTTGTTGGGCTGATGAATCATCCGGAGTTCAAGGATCTGGATTTCTCTGAGCTGCAACTGACGATGTCTGGTGGCACTGCTCTGCAGGCAGCCGTTGCCCATCGCTGGAATGGCGTGACTGGCTGTACGATATCTGAGGGTTACGGTCTCTCTGAGACATCTCCAGTGGTATCCCTGAACCCTGCAGGCAGTTATTCCAAACTGGGTACTGTAGGTTTGCCTATGTCGGGTACGGCGCTGAAGACCATTGATGATCAGGGTAATGAATTACCCCTTGGTGAGCGGGGTGAACTCTGCGTGAGAGGGCCTCAGGTTATGAAAGGTTACTGGCAGCGCCCTGAAGCCACGGCTGAAGCGATTGATAAAGAAGGCTGGTTTAAAACCGGCGACGTCGCCATTATCGATGAAGAGGGCTACGTGAAAATTGTCGACCGGGTTAAGGATATGGTGCTGGTTTCAGGCTTCAATGTTTATCCTAATGAAGTTGAGGATATTGTTTCCAAACATGAAAAAGTCCAGAACTGTGCTGTAATTGGTGTTCCTGATGAGAAAACCGGTGAAGCGGTTAAGCTCTTTATTATTCCCGGAGATAAGAGTTTAACGTCTGAGGAGATTAATGAATACTGCAGGCTCAACCTTACGGCGTATAAAGTGCCAAAGCAGGTTGAGTTCAGGGATGTATTACCAATGACTCCGGTTGGTAAAATTCTTCGTAAAGATCTTCGTGCAGAAGAGATGAAAAAGCGGGAAGTCGCTTCCTGATTTTTTGGTATTCAAAGCCCCAATATTAAGTTGGGGCTTTGACATTACGTGGGTTGGTAGTGTTTATTTTTTTGATGGCTATTAAATTTTACAGGAGGCTTGAATATTAAATTGTTAATCATTTTTTGATTTTCAGGTTTTGTTCTTTTACTTTTAAAGTCTGATTTTATTTGGTGCCTATTGTTCGTTATTTGAATTGAGTATTGAGCGTTGTTCTGTTTTTATGAGCTGAACTGGCTAATTATTACTTACTTTATTTTGGCTGAATATTAAGCGTTTTCATTTGTATGGTGTGGCGTTAGAGAGCATATTGTACGCGTTCTACGTGTTTCTATCCGCCGTTGTTGTATTTATTACGGTTTTTTTGGCGTATTTAAAAATATGAATTAAACTGAATGCTGAAGCTTTTCCTGCTTTTAATCTGCATTAGTTGTTAATCTTTAGCGAACTTTCAGGCTCATATGGTGAGAATCAGACCTCTCGCTATTCATCTACTTATCAAGAAGTTTGTCGCGATGTAACATGGGAGTTGTATGAAATGATATCCAGAGAAAGTATTTTATGAGAGATGGTAAGATATGATGCTCATTCGTTTTTATCAAGAATGTGCGGGGTTGCCTCTATTTACAGACAGATGCGTCAATGTTAAGTTTTCTATTGATTTTTAAGTTCAACTTTTAATTGATTAGATTGGTTTAAACAATGAATATTAATATTTTTGATGAAGCACTCAGTGTCCTGAAGTCCAAAGTTCAGGTTCGCAAGCTATTTCACGATATGCACGCAGAAGATCTTCAGCGTGTCATTGGCCGGATTGAAGCCATTTATGAAGAGAAGCTCATGGTTCAAATGGAGGTTGAAGAAGAGCAGGCTCGCAAACAAGAGGCTTTAGATGAAGTTGTCAAACAGATGAAGGAGCTTGGGCTCTCGCTGGGTGATATCAAAGGTCTGGTTGATGACAAGAGCACCGGTGTACGTAAAGGGAAAGTACGCCAGCGTTACCTGTTCCGTTATGAACATACCGATGGTTCATCTGTGGACTGGGAAGGAGCAACAACGGGGCGCATTCCTGGTGATTTCTCAGCCTATCTTGAGCGTACCGGTAAAAATCGTAAGGCTTGTATCGTTTCCGAGCTCTGATCAGTTCAGGCTAAATGCAATAAGGCCCTTCTACTGACAGGGCCTTATGCTTTTTTATTTTCAGCAATCCCGAAACTTATTATTTCCTTTTCAGGCGCTGCTCAATCATCGCTTTCAGAGTACCCTCGTTGGTAAACCCTCCAACCACTTTATCGGGGAAAACCAGTGCCGGTGTTCCGGTAATGCCCAGCTTCTGAGCCAGCATGATATTACTGTCTAACTGCTGGTTAATATCATCATCTACTGCTTTCTTTAGTGCTTCGAGGTTCAGGCCCTGAGCTTGTACGCTATTGGCAATGGATTGATCGTCATGTCGGGCTGAATAGGATATGAACTGCTTATGGAGTGAAAGGTAGCTCTCATTGTTTTTTTCTCTGGCCGCCAGGGAGAGCGCTGCAGCCTCTCTTGAGCTTGGTCCCAGGACAGGAAGATCTTTGTAGATGATTTTTATGTCAGGATAGGCTTTTACCAATGACTCCAGTATCGGATCCTGTTTTTTACAGTAGCCACAGTTTACATCACCAAAGTAAACGATACTGAGCTTAGGCTGCGCCGAGCCGGCAAATGGATCATCACTGTTGTTAAACAGTTCGGCCTTACTACTGGTCAGAACGGAATTTAGTGACTGTGCTCTGGCTAACTCTTCTCTTTTTTTCAGTTTATTCACGACTTCAATAAAAATCTCAGGATTCTCCAGCAAGGCTTCCCGGACCAGCTCTTTAACCTGCTGCTGTTGTTCTTGATCCAGCGACGCTGCCTGACTGCTTAAAGGGAGTATGAGAGCGGTAGCGGCGATAGCAATAAGCTTTTTCATGGGTAACGTCCAATGTATCAAAGAAGATGACTTTTCAACATCATACCTGTTTAACCCATTGATTTGGAATGGATAAGCCTCAGCTCAAGGGTAAGAATATTGTAAGTGTCGGTATTTTAATTCTAAAAAGTAATTAATGATTTTTATTGGTTCGTGTAAATGATTGAAATGCAGGCGTATATGTTGCTGTGGGTCAAATACTGCCCGGGAGCGCCCGCGTATCTTGGTATGAAGGGAAGGAACCAAGACCATTGAAGCGCTCAATGATACAGAGTATCGGTGTAGAACAGTGAAATGCGGAAAGCGAAATATACTGTAAATCAGGTGTTGTCATTGGTTTCTCCGATGCATTTCCGGGGATGATCAATAGCCTGCTAAATGATTGCAGAAGAGGCCGATAACAACAGTTCCTTAAAGCCCATGTAAAGGACTGAAATAATGAAAATAATTGCTGTTGCCGTAGCGGGAATGTTGTTGGCGGGTGCTGTTCAGGCTGCTGACGAAGGTGTAGATCAACAGAAGCAGGGTATGGTTTGTTACTCTATGGGAAGTGCCTCAGCTGTTCGTCAGAATAGTGAGTCTCGTTCCTCTGCACAGGGAAATATGTCTCCCAATCTATCGGTAAATGTGACTCCCACCTTTTATATCACCAGTGACCGTGATTATAAGGCTTGTCGTAAAATAGCTTCTGACAAAGGGGCTCATGTGATCATTGATCCGAATGCTTGATTTGGGTTGAACCACAAAGATACCAAAGTTTTATTAATTAACGCTCTCGCTTTTTATGCTGGAGCGTTTTTTTTGTGGGTCTCATTCCCACGCTCTGCGTGGGAATGCATACGGAGCTGGCCGCATGAGGAAAACCCGATCATTGCCCGGGTTTGTAGGAGTTTCATGCTGATTGTTTCACTTGCGGAGGGGCCTGTATGCATTCCCACGGAGACCGTGGGAACGAGGAACCGTGGGAACGAGGAA
>NZ_JAVRMB020000300.1:0-22712 GCF_031844845.1 Endozoicomonas sp. | reverse complement strand
GGCAACACGTTTTTTTTCTGCTGGGAAAGGTGGGTTGTATAGAAGGGGATCGGGGGGGAGGTGTAGCCTTAAAGATTACCTGCACCAATACCTGCACTAAATCAACAGATACAAAAAAAGCCTGAAGTGTTCGCTAACGCTTCAGGCTTTATCGTATCTGGTACCGGTGGGCGGACTCGAACCGCCACGCCCGTAAAGGCGGGGGATTTTGAATCCCCTATGTCTACCAATTCCATCACACCGGCAGGGTATTTCGTGCTGCTGAGCTTATGTCATCTTTTCGCTAATTTCAAAACTTTTTCTCATCGAGTGAATCATGAGAGGCTTTGGCGAAGTGATCGTTGCTCAAGTGCGGCGCAGTATATCAAAGAGATTATTGAGATCAAGCAGTTATTGCGCAGTGAGAACAATAAAGTAAGGTAAGTCCGTAATGGCTCATGGGATAGCCCTCCTGACACTTCTCTCTTTTTGCAGTATCCTTCGAGGCTTTTTATAGCGACAGGTTTTTCCTGGTTTTTCTACTCTCCTTCATTAAGAAGGGCGTAGATGTGATAGGGGAAGCGAAGTGATTACCCACCGGATTATCCATGCAAGTCAGTGATTTTGATTTTGATCTGCCCGATGAGCAGATTGCCCGGTTTCCTGCTGAAGATAGAACAGGGAGCCGTCTGCTGTGCCTTGATGGCAATAGTGGTGACGTTCAGCATCAACAGTTTTCGGATATTGAAAACCTCCTGGAGCCCGGTGATTTATTGGTGCTGAATAATACCCGTGTGATTCCTGCCCGCATGTATGGGCAAAAGGAAACGGGTGGCAAAATTGAAGTGCTGATTGAGCGGGTGGTAGAAGATAATCTGGCATTGGCTCAGGTGCGGGCCAGTAAGTCACCAAAACCGGGTTCGGTATTGTTGCTGGCGGATGGTGCTGTTCGAGTGGTGGTGGAAGGGCGTAAGGACTTTCTGTTTATTCTCCGCTTTGAAACGTCTGTATTACCCTTGTTGCTTGAACACGGCCATATGCCATTGCCGCCTTATATTGACCGCGAAGATGGTGACAGTGATCGTTTGCGCTATCAGACGGTGTTTGCTGAACGGGATGGCGCGGTGGCTGCGCCCACAGCGGGTCTTCATTTTGATGAGGCTCTGTTGGCTCGCCTTGACGCTAAAGGTGTCAGAAAGGTGTTTGTTACGCTCCATGTGGGTTCTGCTACTTATCAGCCAGTTCGGGTTGAGAATATCAAAGATCATGTGATGCATGCGGAATACATCGAGGTTTCAGAAACGGTTTGCCAGGCGGTGCGGGAGACTCGTGCAAGCGGTAACCGTGTGGTGGCTGTAGGTACGACTTCTGTGCGTAGTCTTGAGTCTGCTTCTGTATCTGGTGAGATTGCGCCGTTCCAGGGCGATTCCAGTATTTTTATCTATCCCGGCTATGAGTTTCGCAGTGTGGATTTGATGGTGACCAATTTCCATCTGCCGCAGTCTACCTTATTAATGTTGGTGAGCGCCTTCACCGGGCGTGCGCATGTGTTGGATGCGTATAAAGAGGCGGTAGAGCAAAAGTACCGTTTCTTTAGTTATGGTGATGCCATGTTGCTGACCCGGAAAACGGATTGAGAGCGTCAGTAATGATGGGCCGGTATGCATTCCCACGCAGAGCGTGGGAGCGAGAACGCCCCAGGCTGTGTGATTTTCCTGTGTGACTTTGTAGTTTTAAAGAAAGAGCTGAACAGAATTAATGACCAGAGAATGTTTTATGAAGTTTGACCAGCTGGCTACCGATGGCAAAGCCCGTCGTGGTCGGCTGACGTTTCCCCGTGGAACGGTTGAAACACCTTGTTTCATGCCGGTAGGCACCTATGGCACGGTAAAAGGTATGTTGCCACGGGATATTAAAGAGATCGGTGCAGAAATTATTCTGGGCAACACTTTTCATCTGATGCTTCGTCCCGGTACTGACATTATTCAGAAGCATGGTGACCTCCATGATTTCAATCAGTGGCATGGTCCGATTCTTACCGACTCCGGTGGCTTTCAGGTGTTCAGTCTGGGCAAGATGCGCAAAATCACCGAAGAGGGCGTTGCGTTCCAGTCGCCGGTGGATGGCTCCAAGGTTTTTTTGAGCCCGGAAATTTCCATGCAGGTTCAGCGGGCGCTGGGTGCTGATATTGTCATGATTTTTGACGAATGTACCCCCGGTGATGCAGACCAGGCAGTGGCTCAAAAATCCATGGAGTTATCATTGCGCTGGGCAGCCCGTTCAAAAGCAGCCCATGGCGATAGTCCATCGGCACTGTTTGGTATCATTCAGGGCGGCATGTTTGAAGAGCAGCGGGATGTGTCGCTGGCAGGGCTGACCGATATTGGTTTTGATGGTTATGCCATTGGTGGCCTGTCCGTAGGTGAGAGCAAGGAAGATATGATGCGTATCCTCTCTCATATCACCCATAAGATTCCTGAAGATCATCCCCGTTATCTGATGGGTGTTGGTAAACCGGAAGATATTGTTGAGGCTGTGCGTCGCGGTGTCGATATGTTTGACTGCGTTATGCCGACCCGTAATGCCCGCAATGGTCACCTGTTTGTTGATGAGGGTGTAATCAAGATTCGCAACTCGGCTCACAAAACGGATGAACGTCCACTTGAAGCCCATTGTGATTGCTATACTTGCCAGAATTTCAGTCGTGCTTATCTTCATCATCTTGATAAATGTGGAGAAATTCTGGGCTCCATGCTCAATACTATTCATAACCTTCGCTATTACCAGCGGGTAATGGCTGGCCTCAGATCCGCCATTGAGGAAGGCCAGCTGGATGAGTTTGTGGTTGAGTTTTACCGGCAGCGGGGGCAGGACGTTCCCTGCTGGGAGTGACAGCCAGGTCGTCGGAAAACGCCTGAAGGTATTTTCCGATGTGTTACCGGGGTTGATATTCAGTTGATAGTCCCAATAAACAGTCTGTTTATGTAAGTTCGGGTAAGCTCCCGGAGTGTCAGATTTCAATGGTTGACCGTTTTATTATTGAACTCTGGCACTCTTTTTGCGGTTTTGATGGGTTCCGGACGGGTTGTTTTTCAGGTAAATTGCTGCGTTAACAGTAATAACGCGATTAGGAGTGTTGGAATGATTCCATTCATCAGTCAGGCTCAAGCTGCTGAAGAGGGTGGTATAGCCGCCGCTGTAGGTGGCCCGGGTATGATCGGCCAGCTGGTTATGCTGGGTGGTTTTGTATTGATCTTCTGGCTGCTGATCTGGCGTCCCCAGAGCAAGCGTGCCAAAGAGCATAAGAACCTTATTGGCGGACTGGCTAAAGGTGACGAAGTGGTCACCACCGGTGGTATTCTCGGTAAGGTAACCGTTGTTTCTGATGAGTTCATTACTCTGCAGGTTGCCGATAATATGGCGCTGAACTTTCAGAAGGGCTCTGTTGCCGCTACGTTGCCTAAAGGTACCATTAAGGCTATTAAATAAGCTTTGAAATAAGCAGCCTGTTTCAGGCTGCTTTTTTTAATTAAATGGACTGTGCCAAATGTTCGTAGCGCAGGAATGCCCATTGCCCATTGCCCGTTGCCCATGAAGGGCTTTCCGTGTAAAGGCCGTATAACAATGCCGCTATGGCGCTTCACTTTTAAATCAGGAACCGGTGAGCCATGCTCAATCGCTATCCATTGTGGAAGTACCTGCTGATTCTGGTCATCGTAGGTCTGGGGTTTCTTTACGCCCTTCCCAATCTTTACCCCGCAGATCCCGCTGTGCAGGTGACGGGTGCCAGTTCGTCCAGAGTGATGGATGCGCGCGTTCAGCAACGAGCTGAAAAGGCACTGACAATTGCCAATATTGATGTTAAGTCGGTTGAACTTGATGATAATGCGCTGCTTATTCGACTAAAGCGTGCTGATCAGCAGCAGCTGTCTAAATCACTGATTAAGGACGCGCTTGGGGATGATTTTATTGTCGCCATCAATCTGGCCCAGACAACGCCAGGGTGGCTGACTTCCATCGGTGCCTACCCGATGAAACTGGGGCTTGACCTGTCCGGTGGGGTTCACTTTTTGCTGGAGGTTGATACCAATAAGGCCCTTCAGCTGAAATTGGATATTGCCACGTCTGAAATTCGTTCTGCCCTCCGAAAAGACAAACTTCGTTACCGTACGATGCCAGAGCGTGCTGATAGTGCGCGACAAATGGCGTTTAATGATGCTGAGTCCCGTGATAAGGCTGCCCGACTGATCAGTAAAGAATTCCCGGATCTGACCGTAGAAAATTCGGAAGTTAATAGTCGTGCAGTGCTGTCTTACCGTTATTCTGAAACCGCTATTAAAGAGATTGAAGATTACGCAGTACGTCAGAACCTGACAACGGTACGTAATCGTGTGAATGAGCTGGGTGTGTCCGAGCCTCTGGTTCAGCGTCAGGGCCGTAATGGCATTGTGGTTGAGCTGCCAGGTGTGCAGGATACCGCAGAGGCCAAGCGTATTCTGGGTAAAGCCGCAAACCTGCAGTTCCGCCTGGAAGCATTGCCCAGTGCCACCAGGGCCAGTACCGAGTCGTTCAGTTTCCGGGATTCCCGCCGTCCTTCTGTTGATCTGGAGCGGGATATCATCATTACCGGTGATCAGGTGTCCAGTGCTCAGTCCAACTTTGATACTCAGACTGGCCAGCCTCAGGTCAATATCAATCTGGACAGTCGTGGCGGTACCATAATGAATCGGGCCACACGGAATAACGTGGGTCGTGCCATGGCGGTAATTTTTATCGAGCAGAAGCCGGTAACAAAGACCGTGACCAAAATGGTCGATGGCAAGCCGGTTAAGGAGAAGGTGCAATCTTTCCAGCAGGACGAGAGCATTATCAGTCTGGCGACTATTCAAAGCGCCCTGGGTAATCAGTTCCGGATTACTGGTTTGGATTCTTCTGCAGAGGCTTCTGAGCTGGCATTGTTGCTGAGAGCAGGTTCTCTGGCTGCACCGATGTATTTTGCCGAAGAGAGAACGGTCGGACCAAGTCTGGGTGCTGAGAATATTCAAATGGGTGTTCACTCAACCATGATCGGGCTGGCGCTGATTATTATCTTTATGCTGGTGGTTTACCGGGCGTTTGGTTTGATAGCCAATATTGCCCTGACCATAAACCTTGTTTTGCTGATGGCGGTCATGAGCCTGTTTGGTGCGACGCTGACCATGCCTGGTATTGCCGGTATCGTACTGACACTGGGGATGGCGGTAGATGCTAACGTGCTCATTTTCTCCCGTATTCGTGAGGAGATTAGATTAGGCCGGCCTATTCAACGCGCTATTCAT
The DNA here is from genome assembly GCF_031844845.1 of Endozoicomonas sp. Lineage (GTDB taxonomy): Bacteria > Pseudomonadota > Gammaproteobacteria > Pseudomonadales > Endozoicomonadaceae > Endozoicomonas. Next base: position 17,415 of record NZ_JAVRMB020000300.1, on the reverse strand, counting down.
GATGGTTTTGATCGGGCATTTGTTTCTATCTTTGACGGTAATATCACGACGCTTCTGGTCGGTATTATTCTGTTTGCGGTGGGGACTGGTCCCATTAAAGGTTTTGCGGTAACGCTGTGTATCGGTATTTTGACGTCTATGTTCACGGCCATTGTTCTGACCCGTTCACTGGTTAATCTGACCCATGGCGGTCGTAACCTGAAGAAACTGTATATATAAGGTGGCAGTGATGGATGATATGAAAGTCATAAACTTCATGCGGCTGCGCACCTGGGCTACGGTGTTGTCGCTGTTTTTAATGCTGGGTTCCGTTGCTTCTCTGGCGGTGAAGGGTATTAACTGGGGGCTCGATTTTACCGGTGGCACCCTGATCGAGCTGGTTTATGATCAGCCTGTCAGAACCGCGGAAATCCGTCAGCAACTGAGTGCTGCAGGCTATGATGATGCGGTTGTGCAGGAGTTTGGTTCGGCTGAGGATATTCTCGTTCGTATTCCCGGTAATAATCCGGAGATGGGAACAGGGGTTGCCCGGGTATTAGGACAAAACTACGATGGGGCTGTTGAAGCGGTTCGAGTCGAGTTTGTCGGGCCTCAGGTGGGTGAGCGACTGCGTGAGCAGGGTGGTTTGGGCATGCTGTTTGCCATGCTGCTGATTACGCTGTATATCGCCTTCCGTTTTCAGTATAAATTTTCCCTTGGCGCGATACTGTCGCTGGCCCATGATGTTATTTTTACGCTGGGTATATTTGCGCTGCTCGGTCTGCAGTTTGACTTAACAGTGATGGCGGCGATTCTTGCCGTGATCGGTTATTCGCTGAACGACACCATTATTGTTTATGACCGCATACGTGAAAATTTCCGAAAGCTCAGGAAAGGGGATGCGGTCGAGGTGATTAATGTCTCGCTGACTCAGACCCTGGGACGAACACTGGCAACCTCGGGTACCACCTTGATGGTACTGTTTTCTTTGTTCCTGTTTGGTGGGGAAATGATTCACAATTTTGCCCTGGCATTGATTGTGGGTGTTGGTGTTGGTACTTATTCTTCTGTTTATATTGCATCCAATATGTTGATTTACATGAAGATCAGCAGGGAAGACTTGATTGTGCCTGTGAAGGAAAATCAGGGTGAGGATGAGATGCCATAAAGGCTCTGATTTGTTCAGCTAAAAAAAACCGGCAATTAGCCGGTTTTTTTTGTGCAGGAAAGGGTGGTGTTCTGACAATTATCGGTATCTTGCATTAGCTTTGAGTATGGGTAGTTAATCAAATTCCTGAATCCGTGACTTCTTAATTACCTGCACATTTTCCGAGCTAATAACGCTGAGTGAGGCTCCTGGGGTGGTCGCACCAGATGCACTATAGTTTATATTTTTGTTCTGCTCATGACTGACAACATTGCAGATCGCATATTCTCAGACAATCCAGCTCGTAATTCAGGCAGGATTATTAAAATGAAACCAAAACATGGAAAATCGGCACAAAAAGCCACCGGCCTCATACAAAGCTTGTATCTTGTGCTGCTTCTGCAGCCTGGATTTAAAACAATTGTTTAGTCAGGATAAAACTTCTCCAGCACCAGCTCGGTTCGATAGTCCTGATCTAATCCTGCCAGCTCGATCCGGCCTGCCATGCTCTCTTTCTCAAAGCGGCTGCTCTGTTTGTGGGCATTGAAACACCACCGCCTTACTGTCGCAACGTTCTTTGCCGCTGTTCGCTGATGGATTTTAGAAGCGTCTTCTTCAAAGCTGACATCCAGCGACAAGTGTTGTCCATTTTCTATACTCCAATGATTGCGTACTGCTGCCAGCACACTGGATGCTGTCATCTCCCGGCTCTCTATATAAAAATGCACTTCAGTTGTTTGTTTTTTGCCGACCAACCTGTCTCTCTGGATAACCGAAAACGGCTTAAGGCCAGGCCACTCATGCTTTGGGTCTATATCCTCAATGTCGTTAAAAACCCAACAACGCCGGTGCTCTTGACGCCCCCGATTTCTCTCAATCGATTCTGAAAAGGCTGGGTCGTTATCAGCAGGTTCCGGATCATCCGGGTGCTCTTCAATGTATTGTGAAAAATATGCTTCGATATTACCGCTCAGAGTGGGCTGATTGTCCTTGGCGCACAGCAGATAATCCGCTTTTTTTTCAATGATCTTTTTACAGATATTTTTCTGACAGCCCATGGCATCACTGGTAATCAAGGCTCCTTCCAGAAAAAGCATATCGAGAACTTCTGGAATGGCAGTGATCTCATTGGACTTCTTATCAACGGGGGTAAAACCTAATATAAGCTTAAGCTCTGAGCTGTAAGCACTGACCATATGAACTAACTTCTTGCCTTTAGCTGGGCGTGAGCCACGCAGAGCCTTGCCGTCAATAGCTATGACATTGTCATTTTTTTCTGGATGAGGCCCCATTTTACGAGCATTTATCTCAGATACTGTGTCGCTTACCCAATCGACAAATAACTGCGTAAAAGCTTCTGGGTCAAGCAGCTTGCATACTGTTGCAATAGTGTAATGGGTAGGAAAGCCATATTTATAAGGAAATGTGAAACTGTTCACTGGTAGCATGATCTTTATACAGTGCAATAATCTCGTCATCACTGTAGTGATCTTCGTCCAGTGTCGTCCACCAACCTTCCAGCTCATAATCCGGGCCGGACAGGAACATCTGCCCCACAGCATCACAGATTCTGCGGATGATCCGGATGACCAGGCGTTGCTGACCATAATCGGTGTCGTGGATAACAGACAGAGTGGCATAATCTTTCCCGTCTCTGATAGGGTGCCATGTGATATCAGCCTCTTCAAAGCGTGGCAGCCACTGCTCTACCGTATAGGTTCTGCGGGGATTGAGTTTGATGATGTGATCCACGTTGCTGTGACGTGCCACTTCCCTGCGGCTGTCCTCGGCATCATGACCACTGTCAAGCCTTACCAGGATTGGCTCTCTGGTGATGCGCCTTGCTCTGTAAACTACCTGCGTCAAAAAAGGTATGAATTCTTTCTGCGAGTGCTGAGAACCAATGCGAAGGTCACAGCCAAGACACCAGCCTTCCTGCCCTAAATAGGCGGCAATTGGTGCATAGCCATCATGACCTTTGTAGGTGTAGGCAACCCCTTCTTTTTTGGTGCCACTGTTATCCATGGGGAAAACATCAATATCCAGAGCAATGTGATGGTGTTTGTCCAACCGGGTCGGAAGAGCTGTGACGGGGGCATCCAGATTAACAACGACCTCAGCGAGACTGTCATTAATCAGGGGCATAAGTGCGGGAGCATCTTCATCAAACCTCTGCCGTAAACGACTGGAAGATGGCATTTGCCGAATTTCCATACAGTGCTTGAACCAGTCATCATTACGAATATTCTCTATCGCATCGAAATCGCTTTTGCCTGTCGCCAGAAGAGCGCTGTATGTTCGAATCAACTCAATGTTGGGAATGCCATGCCTTTTGTTAACAGAGCGCAGGGTTTTCTTGAGTGTTGTTTTCTGATTTATGGCATAGCCGATGAAATACAGACCCGCTGTCGGGGTATAAAATTCGGTGTCAGATTGTTCTATTTTCAATTTCACGAAAACTCACCCTGCAGGTGAAATACTGAGATGGGTGCATTTTACCTTTTAGGCCTTGTTCTGTCTGGGGTTCAGGTCACTATTTCTGGGTTGAAGTCACGGATTCAGGTGATATCTAACCAAAATGAAAGACCTGATCCCGGTTTTTCTTCTCTGATAATTCACCTCGGCAAGGCTTCCATCCGTGAATAAGCCAGACGATTACAATGGGTCATTGTTTTAACCGGGCACAAACCAGTTCAGTTTTTTGTGCAGATTGACCACGGTACCTACAATAATTAATGTGGGGGCTTTAACCTGCTCCTGTTCTATTGTTTTGGCAAAGTTTGCCAGGGTACCAATAAATATTCTCTGTTCTGGAGTAGTGCCTTTCTGGATAAGAGCAATGGGAGTGTGTGGATCTCTTCCGTGTTCTACCAGCTTCTGGCAAATTTGAGATAAGCCCATCAGTCCCATGTAAAAAACCAGCGTTTGTCCGGGATCCAGCATTTCCTGCCAGTTAAGGGCATAACTGCCATTTTTCAGGTGTCCCGTGATAAAACGTACAGATTGGGCGTGATCCCGATGCGTGAGGGGGATTCCAGCGTAGCTGGCACAACCGGAAGCTGCTGTGATACCGGGTACCACCTGAAAGGGAATCCCTTCATCGGACAGGCTTTCTATTTCTTCACCACCCCGTCCAAAGATAAACGGATCGCCACCCTTAAGCCTGAGCACTCTTTTGCCTTGTTTAGCAAGGTTAACCAGCAGGGCGTTGATCTCTTCCTGTGTTCGCGTGTGGCTATTCCGTTTCTTACCCACGTAGATATAATCGGCGTCTCGTCGGCAAAGTGCGAGAACATCATCTGATACTAATCTGTCGTGTAATACCACATCGGCCTGCTGCATCAGACGCAGAGCCTTGAAAGTTAACAGGTCAGGATCACCGGGACCGCCTCCCACCAGGTAGACTTCACCTGTTTTTTGTTCTGCTGTTTCATTCAATTGTTGGATTAACAGGTTTTTGGCTTGTTTTATATTGCCGGCCAGAGCCTGTTCAGCCACATCGCCCTGTAATACTTTTTCCCAGAAATAACGCCGATCATTAATTTTGCTGAATTTTGCCTTGACCAGGTGACGACAGTCCCCCGCTAATTGTGCCAGACGGCCTAAGCCCTGTGGCAACAATGCCTCCAGTTTTTCCCTAAGTAGGCGAGCGAGGACGGGTGCTTTACCGCCAGTTGAAAAAGCGACCATGACCGGTGACCGGTCGATTATCGCAGGCATTATGGCGTTACCGATTTCTGCATCATCAACCACATTTACAAACAGGTTTTGAGTTCTGGCTGAATCTGCCACCTGTTGGTTAACAGCCTTCTTATCGGTGGCGGCAATAACCAGTGACACGTCTTTCAAGTCAGCAGGGGCAAATGGTTTGGTCAGTAATTGATGTGAACGACTACCAAAAGCGTTACCCGCAATAAAATCCTGAATATCCTGATTAATACAGGGGGCAACAACTCTGACGATTGCTCCGGCCGATACCAGTAATCTGATTTTACGCAGGGCGACATCGCCCCCACCGACCACCAGACATCGCTGGTTTTTAACTTGCAGGAATAACGGCAGAAAATCCACGGGAATCTCTTATGAAAAGGAATCGGTGGATTATGCATTGCTATGGAGTTGAATGGAAAGACCGGGAGGGGTGTCAGATCATAATGCAGCATATCTATAGTGCGGATCAGGCAGTGATGTGAGAAGTGGTTGTGCTTGCTCCCGTGCTCCTGCGTGGGAGTGTCTGGCCTCGATATGCGTTCCCACGCAGGACCCACAGGGCCTAAAAGCGTGGGAACGAGTAGGCTCAGCTTACGACACTGTCTTTGTAATGAAAAATCAGGCCTTGGCCACCTGTAGCTCTGTTTGCTCTTCACCAGCAACAGGGCGCTGATTTTTGGGTGTCGCATACCAGTAGCCCAGACCCATAAGTACAACGCCACTGAAGATATTGCCAAGAGTAACCCACAGCAAGTTGTTACCAATGCCAGCCATAGTCAGTTCAGAACTGTGCTGACCAAACCAGCTCAGGGCAAAGAGGGTCATGTTGGCAATGCTGTGTTCAAAACCGGAAGCGATAAAGGCCAGCAGACACCACCAGATTGCGATGAATTTTGCAGCTCCTTCCGTTTTCACGGCCATCCAGATCGCCAGACATACCAGCCAGTTGCACAATACGCCATTCATAAACAGGGCCATTGGGCCTGCAGTGGCTTTAGCCAGTGCTACCTTGTGGATCAGGCTGCCATCAACTCCCAGCAGTTTACCTCCGCCAGCCAGGGCGAATATGCCTGCAACAAAAATAGAACCCAGCAGGTTGCCAAGCCATGTTTGTGGTAGCACTTTCAGCATTTCACCGGCTTTAATAGTCCGGCTTTTTACGCCCAGCGTCAGGAACATGGTGTGACCGGTAAACAGCTCAGCACCGGCAATGATTACCAGGGTCAGGGCGATACCAAACGTAGAACCCATGATCAGGCCACGAAACGGGCTGTCGATAATGGCATTGCCCAGGGTGAAAATCAGAATAATACCAATTCCCACGTAGGCACCTGCCATACCGGAACTTAGCCAGAATGAGCCCTTGTCGGTGTTAGATAAGTCAACAATACGACGAGCGTTGGCGGCACATTTTTTGATGGTGTCGGAATACATCTGTGTATTCTCCGTTTAATGAGTTTAAAAAGAACCCCTCATGGAAGAGCCTGTTTTAAACGCACTGCTGGCTCTCTCTGTGAGAAAGAGCCAGAGTTGTTTAACGGTTTAGAGTTTAATCTGAACCTTGTCACCCTGAACACGGACCTCGAAGGTCGTCAGTTTAAGGTCATCATTATCAAGACACTGGCCAGAGGCAAGGAGGTAACGCTGCTTCAGTAATGGCGAAGCAAGATAGAACTCGCCATTCTTGTCACCAATCAGTCCTCTGGACATCACGCTGGAGCCAGACAGGGGGTCGATGTTAGACAGTGCAAACAACTGATCGTTTTTTTCTGGCCTGAAAATAGCGACATGCGCTGTTTTCAGTTGAGCGCAGACGCCAGTTCCCGGCAGAATGTCGTGCAATGAACAAACGGTATTCCACTTCATGACTTAACCTCGGGCTTCAACAGCAGTCAGGGAGTTTTTTTCTGCCTGAGTGGCAGGGCGGAGCTGGTCTCGTGAAGGAACAAACTGTATGTTTTCATCAGCGTCATCGCTGTTGATGAAATGCTTGAAACGTTTCAGCTGCGCTTCTCGGGAAAGCGTTGTTTTCCACTCACACTGATAGGAATCAATCAGTGCGATAATCTCTTTATCCATGGTGCTGAAAAGGTTCAAACTGTCGTTCATGACGACATCACGAACGTAATCCACTCCACCTTTCATGCTTTCTATCCAGACCGATGTTCTCTGCAATTTATCGGCAGTGCGCAGGTAGAACATCATAAAGCGATCAATGGTTGTTATCAGGGTCTCTTTATCCAGGTCACTGGCCAGCAGATCTGCGTGACGGGGACGCATGCCGCCGTTACCGCCTACATAGAGGTTCCAGCCCTTGTCGGTGGCAATAATACCGATATCTTTACCCTGTGCCTCTGCACATTCACGAGTACAGCCAGAGACACCAATTTTCATCTTGTGAGGAGTACGGAAACCTTTGTAGCGGTGTTCCAGTTCAACACCAAGGCTTACAGTGTCGCCTATGCCAAAACGGCACCAGGAAGAACCTACGCAGGTTTTTGCCATACGCAGTGCTTTGGCGTACGCCTGTCCGGTTTCAAACCCTGCAGAAATCAGATGCTCCCAGATTTCAGGCAGATGCTCTTTGCGGGCACCAAACAGGCCAATACGCTGAGCACCGGTGATTTTTGTGTACAGGTTATATTCTTTGGCCACATGAGCCACAGCTGCCAGACCTTCGGGGGTAACTTCACCGCCGGGCATTCTGGGAATGACGGAGTAGCTACCGTCTTTTTGCATATTACCCAGAAAGAGATCGTTGGTGTCCTGCAGGCTGGTGTGCTCCTCTGCCAAAACGTAGTCGTTCCAGCAGCTGGACAAAATAGAGCTGGCGATGGGCTTACAGACTTCACAGCCATAACCCTTACCGTGTTTGGCAATGAGTTGGTCAAAAGTGCGAATCTTTTCCACCTGAATGATGTGGAATAATTCCTGACGACTGTATTCAAAGTGTGGGCACAGGTTGTTTTTGACTTCTACACCCAGTGCCAGCAGTTCAGCGTTGATGACCTGACCCACTAACTGGGCACAACCACCACAACCGGTTGCGGCACCGGTGACTGCTTTTATGGAGGCCAGATCGGTATGTCCGTCCTGAACCGCTTTTGAAATAGTGTCTTTGCTGATATCGAAACATGAGCAGATTGTGGCTGTCGCTGGCAGCGCATCAACACCAAAAGCGGCGCCCGCATCTGTTCCCAGACTTGGCAGAATCAGGCTCTCTGGATTCTCAGGCAGCTCCATATCATTGAGCTTGAACTGTAGGAGTCCGTCATAGTCACTGGTATCACCTACCAGTACCGCACCCAGCAGCGTTTTACCGTCTGCAGAGACCACCAGTTTTTTATAAATTTCTGAGGGTTCATTTTGATAAACGTAAGACTGGGCACCGGGAGTGCTGGCATTAGCATCACCGATACTGCCCACATCAACACCGAGAAGCTTCAGTTTGGCGCTCATGTCAGAGCCGCTGAATGCGTTTGAATCAGCACTTTTTCCTTCGGAAACAATGTGATCGGCAGTGACCCTGGCCATTTTGTAGCCCGGAGCGACCAATCCAAAGGTTTGGTTCTGCCAAAGGGCGCATTCACCAACGGCATAAATATCCGGATTAGATGTCAGGCACTGGTCGTCAATTATGATGCCACCGCGATCACCAATAGTCAGGCCACTCAAACGTGCCAGCCGGTCTCTTGGACGAATACCGGTGGAGAATACGATGAAATCAACGTCCAGTTGTTCACCGTTATCAAAGACCAGTTTGTTACGGGCAGAATCACCTTTGGTGATTTCAAGGGTGTTTTTGCCGGAATGAACTTTGACGCCCAGGTTTTCAATCTTTCTGGCCAGCATGGCACCGCCATCCTGATCGAGCTGTTCAGCCATGAGCATGGGTGCACGTTCAATGACGTGGGTTTCTACACCCAGAGCCTTTAATGCTCCCGCTGCTTCAAGACCCAGCAGGCCGCCACCAATAACAACGCCGCTTTTGCTGTTGCGGGCGCATTTCTCAATAGCATCCAGATCGTCGATGGTGCGATAAACAAAGATGTCTGTTCCCTCATGGCCTTTTACCGGAGGGACAAAAGGGAAGGAACCGGTAGCAAACACCAGCTTGTCGTAAGGGACCATACGGCCGCTTTTCGAAGAAACGATTTTGGCTTCAGCATTAATAATGCTGGCAGCTTCGCCAAGCAACAGCTTGATATTATTGGTTTCATAAAAGCCGGGTTTAACCAGAGACAGTTCTTCTACTGTGTGGTGTGAAAAGTATGAACTCAGATGAACACGGTCATAGGCGACACGGGACTCTTCACAGAAAACAGTGATTTCGTACTGATCATTGCCGGCCTGTGCAATCAACTCCTCAAGGAAGCGATGGCCGACCATGCCATTACCAATAACGACAATGCGTTGCTTTTGCATTCAAAGAACACCCTGAAAGATTTATGTAAAATGAATTTTAAGGGTGATACGCAGGTACAACAATCGAGAGTTATTTTTGATTAAGCGTGAATACCGAGTGGTGCGAGAGATATGTCGAGGTAGAGAGTTGCTGGTGTTTCGGTTTTACGCAGGTGGTGTTAACAGTTACTGATTTGAGTACTTTAAATTCTGATTTTTATTGGGCAGGCTGGTGGGAACTCGATCCGGGTTTTTCGAAAGCCTCTCAATGCTCCCGGGTAGTCCGGAAGGTGATGTCAGGATAACACTCTTGCGACAGGGACAGGTTGACACGGGTTGGGGCGAGATAGGTAAGATGACCGCCACCGTCCATGGTCAGGTTGTCAGGAAAAGACCGGGTCAGGTTTTCATTGTGCATATCTACTGTCGTTTAAAATTTAAACAAAAACCTACTTTCTAAGTATTTGAGTTAACTGATATCTAACCAAAATGAAAGACCTGACCTCGGTTTTCGGCAAGGGCTCTGTCTGGCAATCAATATCACGGCTGAACGAAGCAGAGTCCTGTAAAGCATCCAGCTGGAAAGATATTATTAGGCATCTATACACGAATGGCTGAGTATCTTGTGTCGTGGAATGAATGTAAGCACTCATAGTTATCAGGACATTACTCGGTATAATGGCCTGACGTTAAAAGTGTGATTTATTTGTTATGTATAGATTTGATGTTCCGGGTGTAATAACTCGCCATATTCTTCATAAGCAATAATAAACTTCTAGCTTTACCGCCTTCTTACAAGGCGACATTTATTATTAAAATTCAGGATATGACTATGTCTACTACTACCGGTACTGTTAAGTGGTTCAATGACGAGAAAGGTTTTGGTTTCATCGCTCAGGAAAATGGCGGACCAGACGTGTTTGCTCACTTCCGTCAGATCACAGGCGATGGCTTCAAGTCTCTGGCAGAAGGCCAGCGGGTTGAATTCACAATTACTCAGGGCCAGAAAGGTCCTCAGGCTGAAGATATTCGACCACTGTAATGGTCGGGCTGCAATATTGTAGTCTCTAACCTCTCGTAAGGTGAGGTGAGGTGAAGAAGGGCAGTACTTTCGGGCATTGCCCTTTTTTGTGGCTTTCAGAAAAGTGAAAAAGGGGGAGGACCTTTATGGCCACTACTAATATCTGGCAGCAGTTCAAGGCGCTCATACCGGAAGGAGTGAGAGCCGTCGCTACTATTACTATTCCAACAATGGTAATGGCACTAGCCAGGCAGAACTCCGGGATGGTTCGGTGATTACCATAAAGGGCGAGTTAATTCCTGCAGGACAGAAGGCCTTTATTCAGGATGGAGGAATAAAAGGCGCTGCGCCTGAGTTGGCGTAGTATGAAGCGGAGGTTTAGCACGGGGAGTAAGTACTGTATTGCAAAGGGGCTGACCTTTCACTTTTAATAAATTAAAGATTCAAGACCCGCCCCCGGTTTTCGGTAACAGGCTTGTCACCGGCGGCTCCAGCCTCTAGAATCGCGCGCCTGTATTCCTCCCCCCCTGAGCATTTGGATCTTATTCTCTGAGATCACTTTTGATGTCGGGACGAATGAATTTCCGGTCTATTTTACTTTTCCAGAACACGTTTTTTAGGATATTTAATGAGTACTAATTACGCTAACCCGGCTCCTTTAGGTTTGTGTGGCTTCGGCATGACCACTATTTTGCTGAACATCCACAATGCCGGTTTTTATGAACTGAGTGCTGTTATTCTGGCCATGGGCCTGTGTTACGGCGGCCTGGCTCAGATTCTGGTTGGCATGATGGAATTCCGCCGTGGTAACACTTTCGGTACTCTGGCATTCACTTCTTACGGTCTGTTCTGGTGGTCACTGGTGCTGATCTGGGTTCTGCCTGTGATGGGCGTTACTGCTGCATCTCCTGCTGGTTTCGTTGGCTGGTACCTGCTGCTGTGGGGCATCTTTACCCTGTTCCTGTTCTTCGGAACGTTGAACGGCTCCCGTGCCGCGCAGTTTGTATTTGGTTCTCTGACTGCCCTGTTCTTCTTGCTGGCTTATAAAGACTTCACTGGAAATGCTGCAATCGGCATTCTGGCTGGTTACGTGGGTATTATCTGTGGCGCAAGCGCAATCTACGAAGCAATGGGTCTGGTGTTGAACGAAAAGTTCGGCCGCACTGTACTGCCTTTGGGCGAGCCAAAGCCTAAAGCTGTTATGGGTCACGCTGTAGCTGCTTAATACATCACTTATTTGATGCAAAAAAAACGGGCTCACAAGAGCCCGTTTTTTTTACCTGTCAGAAATGGAGTTAGTTACTGACAATAGCAGGATTCAGACCCAGGCGTGTGTTCGCCGGGCGTGGCTTTGCGGTCAGGATGATTTTTCAGGAAATAACTACGAACATCGCAGGCAGTGGGTGATCGATCGTCTCCAGTTGCTGGTGAATAGCTTTGCTATTGAAGTCTGTGCCTATGCCATTATGTCTAACCATTATCATCTGTCCAATTGATCAGTAATAACTTTATTGGACATGGGAGATCAGTAGCTTATGAAGACGCAAGGGTGTGTCCAAAAAGTATACTCAGTTGGACACTATGTTTAGGTCGGGCGTCTGGGTATGAATTCTAAATCGGGAAGAAGCAACCCCCACAGTGGAGCCCATTGGAATCTGTCCGGGACAATGGTTAATACCGGAAGGTTCAGGCCTGCTTCTGCTGATGGACGGGTTCTATACGTTCGATATCTTCTTGTTCTGCCTGTTGCACCTTGAACAGGTCCCATCGCTGTTGCAGGTTCAGCCAGAAGTCTGCGGACATGCCAAAAAAACGAGCCAGACGAAGCGCAGTACTGGGTGTGAGCCCCCGTTTGCCATTGACCAGCTCATTGACCCGCTGATAAGGGACATGAATCGCCAAAGCCAGCTCTTGCTGGGTTATGTTCATTGGTTGCAAAAACTCTTCTCGCAGCATTTCGCCAGGGTGAGTGGGGGCTCGGTTGGTTGGAATGCGTGTCATTATATCCTCCTAATGGTAATCCGTGACTTCAACATCAGCCGGGCCAGAGTTACTCCATGCAAAACAAATCCGGTATTGATCGTTAAGCCGGATACTGTATTGGCCTTTACGATCCCCGGTCAGTGCCTCCAGTCTATTGCCCGGCGGCACTTTTAGGTCGTCAAGCGATACCGCCGAATCAAGTTGGTCCAGCTTTCGGCGAACAATACGTAACAGTGACTGGGGGCAGGCTTTGCGAGCATGGCGAGAAGCGATGCCGTTAAACAGATCCTCAGTGGCTTTATCTCTGAAGGGAACGATCATATTGACATAGTAGCACGGATATCATGATATCCGGGGGATTGCTACAGGCAAGGGATCATGTTTCAGTGTGGCAATGATCCAGATACTGTCTGCAGCAAAGCTTTGCTGTTTAAGCTTTGATTTGAACCAGCCTCCGGCTGAGAGGCTGGTTAAATGTTCAATAGAAGATTTTGGCAAATAAGCGGGTGATGTTGTCATCTGAATTTGTGTGGTAGTCCAAGCCTATCGCCCAGTCATCATTCACTACATACTCGGTACCGATGTTAAAGAAATTATCGCTATCAAGTAGTTCTTCATCGTAATCCTGATAAGCATAACCCGTTGTTAGCCAAAGGCCCTGCTCAAGATGAAATCGTACATCCAGTGACGCTGTATAGGAGGTGATATCGGTATTAACTTCACTGGAGCCTAAGGTAGCCGTCGCATCTGTTCTGCCAACAGCGATGCCGGGCAAAATATCAAGACGGTCAGTTGGTGAGATGACGAATTTGCTGCCGACAAAATAGATGTGCCCATCAAGGCTGGCATCACTGACTAATTCATCATCATTTACCGAAGAGTAGGCGTAACCAGCTTCAAGGATCAGAGGCAGGGCATCAAATTCATAAGCCCCTTGCACAAACCAACTGGTTTCATCAATGGTAAGTTCATCAATTTCAGAATTCCCAAATCCAGCCCCAACAGTGATATGAGAATAATTGTAATTTTCCCCGGCGTTTACCAGTGTTGAAGCAACCAGTGATGCGGCGGCGGTGAGCATGAGAAGAGGCTTTCTCATTCTGTTTCCTTATTGGTTGTGTTGTGTGTTTTTGTAAAAGTCTGCCCTGTATGTGCTGTGCAATCATACCGGTGAAAATGCTGATAATCACGATATTTAGGTGTAAATACCTACTGCTCAGATGCGTCAGAACCACCTCAATATGAGCAGGCTTAAACATCTGCCCTTTACGTTTTGACCAATTCTGGATGTGGGCCAACATCCAGCGAGTCCACAATACCTTCATGCAGGTTAATCCAGTGGACGGATGTCAGAAGCTCCATTCCATAAGGGGTTTCATAACCATCCATCAGCCTGGAGACTTCTTCAAGTCGTGACAGGGCAACAGGATCGTTGCCAATATAGGCTTCTGCTTCATCGACGGCACCGGGCAGTAGCTCTATTTCCCGCTCCGGGTTTTCATCGTCGCCCAGGCCGGAAATAAAGTGACCTGCCATGTTCTGGAGTAGGGGGCGAAGGTTGTTAGCATAGGGGCCGTAATACAGTCCTTCAAAGTTCAGCTGCAAAACTTCACCCTGTTCCTGTAGCAGGTAAGCAAGCTTTTGAATCTCGAAAAAGCTCAGTCGGTAATCGAATCGACGATAATGCTGCATCAGTAAAATCAGCAAAGCATGAGCACGGGGCATCACACCTCAACCCCCAACCGCTCAACCTCCGTATGACACGGTTCCCAGTCAGGGTAGTGTTGCGCCACCAGCTTCCAGAATGCCCGACTATGGTTTTTCTCCACGGTATGACACAGCTCATGGACGATCACATAATCCAGTACCGTGGGAGCGAACTCCATACACTGCGGGTTAAATTCAAGGGTGTTCTGTTCTGAGCAACTGGCCCGGCGGCTGTGGAATTTAAACAGGCCAGCGCCATTGGCAGAAAGGCCGGTTTGACGTTCCCAGTGGCACCTTAGTTAGTGGTCTAGTCAACAAGAGCTTTTACAAGCTCATCCCCTTTAGGGGCGAGTAGTTGACTGTAGCTGTCTGTTGTTTTTTTTCTTTCGCCAGAATTTTTTCCGTATTCCCTGGGAGCAGAATCTTTTTCAACTTTACTGATGATCTCTACGATATGATCCTTTGTCCATCGCTGCGATGATTCTGGTGCACTAATGCCGTATCTGGTTAATAATGATGCAGTACTTAGACAAAAAGGAATGAGGGGTCTGCGGGACTTTTTCCAGACTGTTACGACGTACGGCGTGACAAGTTCTGGATTAGTTTTAGCACGCGTAAGAATCTCTATTTTATCATGCTGAGTGTTTTTTTTCTCAATGTTTGTAAGTAATTCTTTATCAGTCTGTCTATGTTTGAAAAGTTTGCGAACAGAAGCTTCATTTTCATTTTCTAATAATCTGGTTAAGTTTTCTGCGGTACAATCCTCTTTGCAACCTCCAGTACCCCAGTATTGAATTTTTGTCTTCTTAAGTAGTTGAACAAGATCTGAAAGGGATTTTACATGTTTGCTTTTTATTGAAATAAATGACTTCAGAAAATTATTATCATGGCTATCTCGAATGCGCCGACACAGCTCCCAGTTAATTGAGCCTGTAGTCTCCCTAGGTGGCTTATCTTTAAATGCCTGCAACAGCTGATGATTTGTGTATATACTGAAACCTAACATTTCTTTTTGCTCTGATCGTGTGAAATTAGCTTTTATAAACTCTCTGGTTCTATCCCCGGTCGGCGTAACATATTCATTGTTTAAATAAAATAAAATGGAGGCCCTGTTGAAGTGGGACGCGATTTTTTTCAAAGTTATTTTATTTTGACAATGTCGAGCAATAATAGCTTTGTGGGCATTATTGTTATAACTTCTGGCAGCTCTAAAGACTGACTTTTTACTTTCGTTGAAACATACTGAATTCTTTGGTTCTTTAAGGTAGCTATTTATAGCTTCTTTCAGCATGGATTGTTCCAGTGTATGTATACCAGCAAAATTCTCTATATCTCTAATAAGCCAGCATTTCTTATATCCATTCAGTGGATTTGGAATATGTTTATTAAGCTCGATAAGACAATGGGGAATGCTTTGACCTTTTAGAAGGATCAGGCGCAAGCGCTTTCTTAATGTCACCAACCAGCTGGAGTCATCTTTGGAAATTCTCTCTCCCAGCCATTCGAAAGGTGCTGATATGGCAACCATATCCTGATCCAGAAACCTTTGTTCGTAACAGTAATCAAAGAGATTGTAAGTATCAAACTCTTTAGCGGAATGCTTGTTATTCGTGAATGCATGGTGGTTCGGAATGGATATTTCATTTTCTTTCAATCTGGAGCAAATAAGTATTAACGAAGCACAAAGATCCTTTGAATTATTAATCTTATATTTAATGTACGCATTTAATGCACTTTGATTATTTTTTGCTTCCTTGAGCACAAGTGACACTTTCTGTTGTGACTTCATTTTAAGATTATTATAATGTTTTTCTTCTTCACTATTAAAACTCAAGCTTACTGCCACTTTGGCTTCATTGATAAGTCGTTGCTCAATGATGGTATTAAATTTATTCATTATAGAAACCGTTACAGGCTCAGTGAATACCTCACCCATAATCTTTATTATTTTTTTTCTGTCGCCTGGTGTGTGTTTTCTTTTCAAATACTTGGATTTGTAGTCTACGCTTGAAGTCATGCTCTTCAGGTGTTTATTATCTGGTTCGTAGCACCATAAAAGCTCAGTTTCCGGGTTTATTTCCTTCAATGCAACAACTTCAAACATAACCGGCATTTTGTCATGGGAGAACGTTGTCAGTTTATTACCTGTTGATGTTTTGAGGTTTTCATCTTCTACTGTCGCACGAACCTCACAATTTGGTTCGGGAGAATCGTTAATATTGATTGCTATACCGTCAGGCAGTACACCTATTTCAACAGTCCCATCCGTTCCAATAAAATATCTGCTCCATATAATATTGGAATCATCCGTCAATGGCATACATGTTTTATCGTAATGAAGCCATTCCAGCCATTTTGTTGTTTGGCGTTGCCGGTAAGCCGTAATGCCTGTGACCTTCCGTAGGATGATTTCGTTTTTATCAAATATTGTATTCTTGCCTGATTTGCAAAAATCCCTGTCGCTTGTGGTGAAAACACCCTCACCAGCCCCTTTTTGGGCATCGATACGACTGGGAGCAATTTTCAGCCGCCTCAACTCGGCCAGATCTGCAGCCATATTTTGTGGCTCACACAGTGAAATGGTGTGTATGCCAATACGTCTTTTTTTAGCGGGTGGCTCTGGCTCCCATTCTCTGGATAGTCTGGTGCTTGATTTGCCTCTAATCGATTGACTTATTTCCATCTTGTTTACCCATATCAGCTTGCTTAACTAAGGATTGACTTTCACAAGCCATAAAAGTTCATTGGGTTATTGATGACAATGCCGTTTATTGTTCCCGGGTCGGATGGTAAACCTGTTTTAACACCAAATAACCTCCTGTCTGGGCTGCCGAATTTCAAAGCTTACACTGTTTGCCGCACAACGACTTGAGCCTTACCTCCTTAAAAGGAAGGAGCAGCAGAAGGGGAAGGCGCAGGATATCCATAAATTTGCTAATCATACGAATTAAACCAACGTTTTACTGAATCTTTAGCTCTGAATTTATGGATGCCCTGTTTGTTGCTGTTTGTTGCCTTTCTGGTGGTTATCTTCACCATGGCGATCTCTGCGGGTTTGGTGATAACCTTTATCTGATACGGACTTTATTAATCGGTATGCTGGTTCAACCCTGCTTTCAGTCCACGCTTTAAAGTGGCCTGTTTTTGTTGATTTATAAGGTTATCCGTATTTTTCGGGCAGTAAGAGACGCGGCATTTTAAAAGATACCAGCTTGTATTCGCCACGGAGGCACAAAGACACGGAGAAGAGCTTTTTGTTTAAAGCTTGTCTTTTATCTGTGTCTCCGTGGCAAAAAACGGTAGGTTTTGACTTGCTACTTCCCTAAGCAGAAAGGCGCAGGCGACGGATCGCTTAAAAAGGCATGTGAGTCATCTTTGCCGCTATATGCCCTCTGACAAAGTTCCTGAGTTTATTGCTATCTCTCATGACACGGCTCGCCGATGGGACAAGGAAATGCTGATG
>NZ_JAVRMB020000299.1:0-3164 GCF_031844845.1 Endozoicomonas sp. | reverse complement strand
CTTTGTCTATGCACTGTTTACCGGGGTGTTAATCACCAATATTCTGGAAGCCACCCGGTTGAAAAAGCTGGATGTTGAGACGGTGGATATCCTTGGCACAGTATCACTGGCCCTGTTTCTTGCCATGGCGTTGATGAGTTTGAAGCTCTGGAATATTCTGGATCTGGCCGTTCCATTCCTGATCATTCTGATGGTGCAGTCTACCATGCTGGCACTGTTTGCCTACGTGGTAACCTTCAGAGTAATGGGGAAAGACTACGATGCGGCGGTTATTGCCAGCGGACACTGTGGTTTTGGATTAGGCGCAACCCCGACTGCCGTAATGAACATGGGCTCTGTGGTTAACCGCTTCGGCCCATCACCCCAGGGATTTATGGTTGTGCCGATTGTCGGAGCCTTCTTTATCGACATCGTGAACCTGATTATTCTGCAGGCAACACTGACGATTTTTGGCTAAATCCAATCACCGACTGAATACCCTGCTTGTGACTCTGTAACTTCCCGTGGCAGCAGCGACGACTTACGTTCAATAACTGCTGTCGCTGCAGCTCTCTTCGACCTACCTTTTACGTTTAGATTGACCACTCTGCGCCAAAGCCTGTTGCCTCATTTTTCGTTTATTCATACGCCTGGGTTTGCCTGGGCTACTACCTTCAGGCTTTTTATGGCCGATGGGCCTGTCCAGATCCGGTTCAAAACCCGGATACCATTGCTGCATCAGGGTACTGCCCTGTAGAGCCTCAATCTGTTTAAGCAAATATAATTCTTCTTCACTGACCAGCGTCACAGCCAGTCCACTCTCGCCAGCACGTCCACAGCGACCTATACGGTGAATATAATCTTCCGCCTGATAAGGCAGTTCATAATTAATGACATATTGCAGCTGTTTAATATCCAATCCTCTGGCGGCAACATCGGTAGCGATTAATACACGACACTGCTTATCTTTAAAGGCTTGCAGGGCTTTTTCTCTGGCCCCTTGTGATTTGTCGCCGTGAATAGCCGCACAACTTAAGCCATCCTTAGTCATCTCAACCGCAAGCTGGTCACAGGCCTTTTTAGTGCGGGTAAAGAGCAACACCTGCTGCCAGTTTTTGGAGCCAATCATATACGAGCACAGGCCACGCTTTTTATCCGGATCAACATTATAGATAAGCTGTTCAACGCTGATTGCCGCGGAGTTTCTTTCATCCACTTCAACAATCAGGGGCTGATGTAAAAACTGCTTACTCAAGACAAAGATTTCATCACTGAGGGTTGCTGAAAACAATAGCGTCTGACGCTTGCAGGTTGCTGAATGAGCTGGCAAAAATCTGGCAATCTTGGTTATATCGTCTTTAAACCCCAGGTCCAGCATTCTATCGGCTTCATCTAATACCCAAAACTTCACCGCCGATAAGTCCAAATGGTCGTTATATACAAGATCTAACAATCGCCCTGGCGTCGCGACCAGGATATCAACACCTTGTTGAATCTCATCGATCTGAACCTTGATGCTAACCCCCCCATAAACCAGCACCGTTCTAAGCTCGGTTGCTGCGCTATAGGTGATAAAACTGCGATACACCTGCTGGGCAAGCTCTCGTGTTGGCGTCAGGATTAACGCTTTGGGTTTACTGCGATCAACATTTTTTGCACTTTGTGTGTCTCTTAATATGGGCTGTAATAAAGACTGTAAAATGGGTAATGCAAAGGCCGCCGTTTTACCTGTGCCTGTTTGTGCACCCGCTAAAATATCGTGGCCTGCTAAAATTTTTGTTATCGCTTGTTGCTGTATCGCTGTCGTTTCACGATAACCTGCATCTGCCACGGCCTCTAATAATAGCGAATCTAAACCTAATTCAGAAAAGTTCATAACAGCCTCTTAAAACAGCGTATTTTATCAGAGTTTACAGGCTGCAACTTAACAAGCTGGAATAGTGGCTTGTACTAATAAAAAAATGCAATTATAGCTTCCCAACATGAAACAGATTTCGTAGTCTATTTTACTGCTATCACAGGCCATTCTTCTTGCCGCTGGTCTAAACCGAATTAACCATTTTTTATCTGGAGCCTCAAATCCAGTGAAGGGTTCGTGCTGTTATGAATCAGGCTGAATTGGTTCAGGAAAGTCCAGGATATCCATAAATTTACCCATATTTTTTATATTAGTATACGCCGGTGACTCCCTGAATCTACTCGGGGTAAGGTTATCATTTAAACTTAACGGCACCTTTTCCCGGGATGGCCTTATCTTCCTTGCTCTCTGCCAAAGCGATGCATTTATCCGGCTGTTCAAAACAGTTGAACCTATAAAGGTTGGCTGACCCATCCGTCTCAGCAGTGTGCAATGATTTGAGAAAATCGTCAGCTTTAATGAAATGAATTTTCACGCGGCCTTCGCCAATTTCGGTCTGATAGGCAATAATCTCCCCAGAATCGTTATTCATGTTTTCACTCTCTATATAATTAAATTTATCTTTAAACTCTTCAGCTGTGGCAAGCCTGACAAAACCATATTCTAATAAATCCTTCAGAACGTGACGTACCATCGTAGTACGAACTTCATCAAGGACACTGATGTCTTTTGTGAACATTATTTTCAGCTTGCGTATATCACTCAAGAATGTCCGGTCGACTTTTTCCCCCAAGGGTTGTCTGAGATCTTTTAATTTGGCCGAACTTTGAAATCGATCCTGACTTGCAAATCGAGCAGCCAAATCCTCAATCATAGCCTCCATAGCCTCATCATCTAAGTCATCATCGAAAACCTGGGCACCCAATAAATTATGAGATTCTCCCCTCCTGCGTATAGAACGCTGATTCATCGATTCAACATTATTTGCAAACAGTTTGTCTTTGAAATGCTCCCGGGCAATTTCAAGCGCATTTTTTATCCATTCAACCTGGTGTGGCTTGGCCTTTTGAACGGTTCGTACCATTCCTTGATTATCCACATAGGCCACCTCACCACTCGGTGTCACCAATTGGTTATCTTTTTCATACCAGCCATCCTGATCGATTCGTTGAAAAAGGCCAAATCTTGCAATCTCTACTGGATTCATAAAGACACCTCCAAGGTTGTAGAATTAAATTCATTCAGGCTGACAGATGCATGAGTGAAAGCATCAATCCCCTAAGTTATTATGGTGTTAGCGTGAGAAACGCACATCTCAACACTCCTG
>NZ_JAVRMB020000298.1:0-12254 GCF_031844845.1 Endozoicomonas sp. | reverse complement strand
ACGAAAAGAGTTCATAATACCTACGACTGTTCCAAAAAGGCCAAGATAGGGACAGGTTGAACCGACACTGGCAAGAAAAGGAAGATTCGCTTCAAGCCTTTCCTGCTCCCTGGAAATGGCCACCCGCATCGCTCTCTGAGTGCCTTCCATAATCGCTTCGGGCTCTGCAGCCCCCTGGTTACGAAGCCGGGTAAACTCGGAAAATCCCGCTTTGAATATCTGTTCCAGGCCAGAATCCGGGTGTTCATTCTGCTGAACCTCCTTATAAAGAAGGATCAAATCCATACCCGACCAGAAGCGATATTCAAAAGCAACCATGGCCTGTTGCGCATTGCGAAGGAGAACTGCCCGCTGGATGATCATCATCCAGGAAACAACCGATGCAGCCACCAGTAACAACAATACCAGCAACACTACCCAACTGGCATTGCCAATCAGAGCCCATAGAGACATGCTTTCCGCCACCGATAACCTCTCTATCCATCTATTATGAAGTCGAAAATAGCCTGATCATAACATCAAAAACCGATGGGGATCAGAACTACTTATGAAGGGTAATAAAAGTAAAGTTTATATCAAACATACCCAGAGAATTACCGGATTACTAACATGTAAAAGAGAAGGCGCAAACCGGATTTACAGAGAAACTACAGACGTTTTTTATTTTCGCACGTTAAAGAGGAGAATATGACAGGCAGATTCACAGGTGACGCAGAAGGGCCAGCCAGCTAAGGAATTGACCGTTAATAATTCTCCCCCGTTTCGTGCACCACAGAGCCACAGAGAGCGCAGAGAAAAAACCTTTCTTTATCCCTCTGTGTCTTTTATGCCTTTAGGCCCAGAGGGTTCTTCGGGTACTGTGGTAAAAAAGGCAAGATATTCCGGGACAGATTCTAAGAGTTTGAAACCGCAATCAACGAGCTACAAATAGACTCCAGTCCCTGAATATCCAGAGACTTACACAACTCAATGATGTTAGCGGGGTAACTTCCATAGCCTGACTGCAATAACCAGCTTTTTGCCGCCACTTCAAGTGACTCCAAATCACCTATTTCAAGCGTGTGACTCAATGCAAGAATCATTTCTTCTACACTGGAAGCTGAAAGAAAGGGTGACAGGGACTGTTCATCACACTCTTCCAGGTGATGATGAATGGAGAAAAACAACTCATCAAAACGAATCGGCTTGGCAACAAAACCACAAAAACCAGCTTCAGCGATTCTCATCCTGGTCTGTTCTGAAACACTGGCAGAAATAGCCATGATTTTAATGGGTCGTTGCCCGGCAAGACTATGAATGGCCCTCGCGGCATCAAACCCGTCAAGACCCGGCATGTGCAAATCCATTAAAATCAGGTCATAGCGAGTATTGCTGCATTTTTCCACGGCCTTAACCCCTCCTTCAGCCGCATCCACATGAAACGATTTGGACTTTAGTGCCTTAACCAGCATGTCTCTATTCGTTAAACTGTCATCAACCACCAGTATTTTCCGCTTATCACACTGATTTACAGTCAAGACCGAATGATCATACCTTGAAAACGAGTCAGTATCAGCGTTCTGGCTACCCACTGCACTGACTCGATAGGGGATACTGAAATAAAAGCCGCTCCCCTTTCCGATATCACTTTCAACCTTAAGCTCTCCCCCCATCGCTTTTACCAGCCGGTAACAGATTGACAATCCAAGCCCGGCACCACCAAACTCCTGCCCCTCCTTCAGCTTCGTAAATGGCTGAAATAACTTCTCCATTTCATTTGGCGACATACCTGGCCCACTATCAATCACCTCAAACTGAAGTCTCCCGTTATCCAGAAATATATTCAGAGCCAGGTAGCCTGAGTCAGTAAACTTAACAGCATTACCAATCAAGTTAATAAGAACCTGCCGTATTTTAACATGATCACCAATAATCTCGGACTGAATATCTTTATGGACAGTCACTGTCAGGTTCAATCCTTTCGCCCTGATTTGTTCACGAAAATTAGCAAGCACCATATCTAATGTTGCATCAAGGTTAAATGGAACCGGATCAACGGTTACCGCTCCACTCTCAATTTTGGTCATATCCAGAATATCATTAATCATTGTCAGCAGATGTAAACCACAACCCTCAAGACAACCCAGACTTTCTCTGCATCTATCTGGAAAATCATCATCAATTAATAGCAATTGCGCATAGCCAAGCACACCATTCAGCGGTGTCCTGAGTTCATGACTCATATGAGACAAAAACAGTGATTTTGCCTGACTGGCCTTCTCAGCAGTTTCTTTGGCTTTTAATAACTCACTCTCTATTTGTTTTCTTTCTGTAATATCCCGAAACACTACGGGTATAAGTATGCTATCAGCGCTGGTCAGAACATTGCTGGATATTTCGATGGGAAAGCTATGCCCATACTTATCAAAGCCATGGGAAAAAATGGCATTCAAACAATGATTTTCCGGATTATCAGAATCTAACGTTTTCAACAAATCAAGCTCTGACCGACAGACAGGATCAATCAGCAATGCTAAAGGAAGACCTAATAAATCAGACGCATGATATCGAAACAGATCAACCACTCTCTCATTAACCAGCGTTATAATCCCTGACTCATCCGTTATTACAATGGCATCGGGTGAACCCGCTATCAGCGCCTTAAATTTTTCCGTATCCCGAACTCTATTGGTTATATCATTTCCCATGCCTTCAATACTGTAAACGACATGACGATTATGGACGCCTGACAGCACGTTCCTGTTTTCATGTCCCGCACAACTCACTTCAACACACCGGACAGAACCATCATTATGGTACATTTCCAGCTCGAATGTTTCCTGCCATAACCCTTTTGGCGAAAGATTCAAGACTTTCAGAAATGGATTATTAACAGTGGAACTTGTCAGAAATTTCCGGACATCTCCGGCAAACGCCTCAACGCTGAAGCCAAGCACTGAAATTATCGAGGGACTTACATAAGTGATATCCCCTGAACAGGTAAGATTAAAATAGAAATAGCTACCTCGTAACTGCTGTACAAGGCTGCCCATATTACTGGCTCTTGCCTGCTGTAATGACTCTTCCCGGTCAAAAAGGCGCTGCTTGAACCTTAAAAAACTTCGGTTCAAACTGACCGCTTCATCCTTCGAGTCGGAGTAATTAAGGCCTGAATCATCAGATAAAGACCCAAAAGTATTCATTTGATCCTTGAGTTCATTTAATGGCCGGGTGATTCGGCCAGATACCAGCCACAGGCATATAATGGAAAGCAACATAGCCAGGCCAATTAAGCTTGCACTTAATACAGCCTGCTTTAACACAGGCTTCATAATATCGCTTTCAAGAATACTGTAACTGAAAAACCACCCTGCAGACTGGATTGGAACAGCGGTGTGCCATTTATAGGTATCTCTGGCAAGAATGCGCACACTGGCTAATTCGTTTTTATTGACAACATGATCCAATAGATCCTGTAGAAAGCGACAAGGCACTTCAGGATCAGGAGGTTTTTTAACAGGCCTGAAAAAAAACTCCTCGAATGGATTTGAAAACTCTGAAGGAGTGAAAACCTCACCCGCCCCCTGACACGGACCTAAACGTGCAAACCGATCAATTGTCCGGTATCGAGGCAATGATATACCGTTGGAAAAAACAACCCTACCCTCTTGGTCAGCTATAAGAATACGAATTCTTGTATCCAATTTGATTGGATGATCAATCAATTTAGATCCATCAATATCAATCCTGACAAAACGAACCAAACCACTATCATCAGAGACCTTTATCAACAAACTGCTATAAAAATCAAGCGTCCCTGCTAATTCAATATTAACGTACCAGTTATGACTATAATCTGGATGATCCATAATGGATAAAAGGAATGACTCAGGTACTGAATAATGCTGACTTTCAGCACTGGCAATAAACTTTTGCCCAGATCTCTGCCAGTACGCAGATTCTTCAACACCTATAAATCCCTCGCCTGAATTTTTAAAGCTAATTACCGCTACCGTTTTAATTAAAGCCATGTCTCCAAATAGCGAAGAGATTTTACCGGTAAAGTCATCATAGGCATAGTGGTCAACAGATAAAGACAATGCTTTACCAGCAAGAATCACAGCACTGAGATTACCATTAATGAGTGATGCATAGTGCAATGTTTGATTAAGATGCCTCAGACCAATCTCTGCAGATGCAGCTCTAAAAGTAAAATATAAAAATACAAACGTGATAAAACAATAAAAGACCAATGCTGGCAACAAATTAAACAGCGTAATCTTCTGCCTGATAGAGGTTGACATAAACTTCTTTTATCTCTCTGGCATCATATTCAGTATCAAAATTGCTTTCACTTTATCAGGAAAACGAGTCCCTCTCGTCAAATTGCTAAGAATCCAATTTGAAAATCCTTTGCTGAAGCTCCAGGGAGGTCAAATTGTCGGTATCGTCCCGGATATCATTGCAATCATAAAAATCTGTACTACCAGTCTCTTGATCGGCCGACCCCTCAGGGTGAGCCTTTTCTATTTCCCGGAAGAAGGCATGACTAAAACCGGATTGTACAGTGGTCGCTGGTACCTTATGTAGATAAAAATTTCCAGAGCTGTATCCATACCCGCCATCAATGAACATAAAATCAAGCTCAGAAGAAGCACCTTGAGTACTCCTCTGAATATCATTTTTAAGTTCTGCCAATGAAAAAGGTCCACGAAAATTCATATACGATAGTTCTTGATCAACCCTGGTAGAAACACGCAACATCCAGCGAACATATTTTCCCGCTTCCGGAAAGTACATAACCATATAAATTCTGGAGCAGTCTTGTTTCCCAAGCTCACTCCGAATCATGTCTGAATAACCACGCAGCAGGGGTTTGAAACGGAACATATTACTGGAAGACAGGTTCATCTTAATCAAAGCGCTCTCTTTTTCACCACCCTCCGCCCGCCACTCAATACAACTCTCAGGAATCCATGGAATAATGCGTCTCAGAAACTCCTCATCAGAAAAAGTCAATTCACCTTGTTCAGATTCAGCCATTGCATTTCTGCACTGATAGAGCTTTTTCAACGCCAGAACAATTTGTTCAAAAACAGCTTTGTCGAAAACATCTGTTTTTTCCTGTTCATATTCCAGGGGTAATACAGAGTTAAATTTCAGGGATTGTTCCGACTTGCTCTCACCCAAACTTACTGAAGACCAGTGAAAATCACCAACATCGCCCATAGAGTAGAGATTGTTGACCTGATGGTTGACCAGAATCAGCGTCTTCGGTTTCACCACGCCCATTAGATTTTGAAGTGCTCCTGCCCCGGAATACTCGTTTAGAACGATTTCATGACTACCATCAGAAGCGACATCCCACTTATATTGAACAGTACGAACTTTCCCCCCATCACCAGAAAATGGTTCAATAAGTAATACATCTATTTTTTTTGACATAAACTTATCCATACTGTTCAAAAAAGAGGGCAGCGAGACTATCTTTTTTTTATCTTGCAAATCATCACCATCCGTCACGCCCAATCCATTACCCGTAACAGACTCTTTAAATTCCCTTACACTGCCTAATGGAAACCCACAATCTTTGCCAAAATCATAGTGATTCAGCCACTTTAAAACCACGTCATAAAAAACATCACTTTTACTAACTGATCCGGATAAAAAATGTTCAACCTTGTGATTTGCCATAATCTTAACAAGGTTTCTGACCTCAAGGTCACCCAGCATTTTTTTATTGACAACCCCTTTCGAAAGCAACCCGATTTTCTTCACTCTATTCGGAGATAAATCCATCGCATCCTTTTTCACTCCTGCTAAATAATCTGCCGCCACATCAGCCACCAGTCTCAGCAATTTAATGTGTTCTGCAATACTTAAATCTTTAGTCAATAATTCTGAGCTATTACAACGAGGTTCATTATTCATATAACCTTGAAAAGAGTTTGATGCTCGAGAAAAAAAATCATTCCTTGCATCACCATCAAACATATCCACTTTTACCGTTGCAGTTAAAAAATCAAGCAGAGTAGAATCACACCAGCTCATGAATTTTTCATTTTCTGCCAACTGGTTTGATATCATGCTTACCACATGATCCAGCCCGGTAACTCTGCGATTAAGATTTTCATCACGTACACCTTCATCCTCATATAGACGAGATTGCACCTCTAACTTTCGAAGCTGGTTAGTAACCAGAACCAAAAGAAATAACTTTGACATTTGCACATCGGTAGACAATTTATGGACAAACTTCTCTCTACTGGTAAACCAGTTCACCATAAATTGATTACCTGGAACCACCTGACCATCAAGACTACAGGTTGCCGGGGCAACATCAAGATAAATCAGCCTGTGACCCACCCTATCAAAAGCAAAATTACCAAAATTAGCATCAATTATACATTTTAACTGACTCCCCCCTTTGACTTCTATTTCTTTATTAAAATTATCAAAAACATCGATCGCATTAATAATACCTTTGACAATTTCTATCTTAATAGCTGCATCTTCATTCGGATCCTGCAGAATATATTCAACCATTTGTTTTTTATCATATCTTCTCTGCATCCCTGCAACCCAAATCACTTTTCTCTTTTTATTCAGCTGATGGACTGACTGATCGGCACGCTCTACTTCCTGACATTGAACACCTTCATCTGGAGACATTCCACTATCGACTAATCGCTTTAACTCATCCTCAAGGGTTAATACTGCTTTAACAGGAACATTTATCATTTCATGAAGTTGTTCACTCTCTGAATTACTATGCGACCTTCCTGTTAACCTGGGTAGCTGCAGAAAATGAGATCCTGACTTATCAGGATTATCATTTAGCTCATCGGAAGACTGATCATCTTCTTCATCCTCTAAAACTTCCTGATCAACAATCGTTAGATAGTCTACGGGACTAAAACAAATTTTCGGCGTATTATTTTTCCCGGATACAGCACTCTCCATTATCATCTCGGTCATTGCTTGCATTACCCTCAGCGTATTGATAACTATTGTGGCCTCAACCTCACTCTTCATTCGCAGGGGAAGAAATTTCAAGGCCATACTGGGATAAGCACCATTTACACTGACTTTCTGGGCAATACCTGATCCAAGATAGTCGTCAGTAAATGCATTTTTTTCTGGCGCAGCCTGCTCCATATTTCTAACAATTGTTGTAGTTTTTGAATGTATAATTTCCCAATTATTCCGGTTATTGATAGACTCCGTGAAATCATTATTTTTATGGAATGTTTTAATCGTTGATGGATACTCTCTGGACTTATCAATAATCTTGTCCAGATCAGCACTGAATAACTCAATCAAGGGTATCTGGAATTCAATATATAAAGATTTTTCTTCCTTGCTTGATATCCGCAGGGTATCTGACACATAGGCTTTAGCTGGATCTCCCGTACCAGTGACAAAACGGTAGCCTGGATATGTTAGAATTTCCTGATCCGAAGGAAGCTGGCGTCGAAAGCGGATAAATAGTTTTAATTCAGAATCACCACCGGCCTGTTTTAATGATTGAATATTATCAATTATTGCCGCAAATAATTCTTCATTATTTAATTCATCTATTTCAATACAAATACCATCAGGACTACTTATTGGAGATAATTTTTTCTCGTCAGAAAACGCACTGGCGAATACATTTTTTCCTTCCGGCTGAGGCGTCGCCAGAGTGACCGGCAGAGTGCGAGCAAATTCTAAATTAATTTTTTCACCGAAATCATCCACTGTAAAACCTACCTTATACACTCCTCCCTCATTAAATTTAGTGCTTTCAAAATAATCCTTTAACTTTTTTACCAGCCTGTGATCCTGAATTGCAACAGACTCATTGTCTTCACTATTTTCTTTATCTTTTAATTCATTAACAAAACCCATTACCAATGAATATTTTCTAATTTGCTCATACCCCCTATCACTTTCATGCCTGGGCATATCAGAACATGAAATTTTCTCCAGCGACTTATCCCTGGAATGGCACCTGGCTTCTTTAAAATCCAGCGGTTCCGATTCTGACCGAACTGTAACGCCATTCCCTGCCTGCCCACTCTGCGTTACCCGACGATATCCAACCCCACCACCCTTTGGTAGTAAAGAATCAACCCCTTCATTGTCAGAAACCATAGGTCTGGCAGGTAAACCGGTGTGTCCCTCAGCCTTGGGAATTTGTCTTGGTGGGCTCTTTTGCTCATGAGGGGAAACATTAAATGTCCCCCTTGAAGAGTTCATCTTGCCACGCTGGCTGCCTAAAGTTCGATCCGGATCTTGAGAGCCAGAATGGTCGGCCAATTGGTTCAATGCAGGAAATTCAGGCTTGATCGGAGGCCGGCCAGTTTGATACATTTTGAGCTTCCTGTCAGTTATAATTAAGAAGCTGAGTTTTATTCAGTGTAATCATAACCAAAGTGCAAATACGCACTTTTGGTCAGCACCCGGCCTCTAGGCGTCCTCATAATATAGCCCTGTTGAATCAAATAGGGTTCAAGTACATCTTCAATAGTATCCCTTTCCTCACTGATGGCCGCTGCAAGGCTATCCACACCGACAGGTCCCCCATCAAATTTTTCAATCATTGCCATTAGGAGACGACGGTCCATATGATCAAAGCCACTGGCATCCACATCCAGCATATTCAGGGCCGCATCAGCAAGATCACGGGTTACAGAACCATCGCCTTTTACTTCAGCGTAATCCCTGACCCGGCGTAACAGTCGGTTGGCTATTCGTGGCGTACCCCTTGACCGGCGCGCCAACTCATTAGCCGCGCCCTTATCCATACGAATGCCCAGAATCCCTGAAGAACGAAGTATGATCGAACTGAGATCAGCCACATTGTAGAACTCAAGCCGCTGTACAATCCCGAAACGATCTCTCAATGGTGCCGTCAACAGCCCTGCGCGAGTCGTGGCACCTACCAGGGTAAAAGGAGGAAGATCCAGTTTAATTGACCGTGCAGCAGGCCCTTCACCAATCATAATATCCAGCTGATAATCTTCCATCGCCGGATAGAGTATTTCCTCTACAGCAGGACTGAGGCGATGAATTTCATCAATAAAAAGGATGTCATTGGGTTCAAGGTTAGTCAGAAGCGCAGCAAGATCCCCTGCTTTTTCAATAACCGGTCCGGAGGTTGAACGGATTTTGCTGCCCATTTCATTGGCAAGTATGTGAGAAAGCGTCGTCTTACCCAACCCCGGAGGTCCAAAAATCAAGGTGTGATCTAAAGCGTCTCCACGGTTGCGGGCAGCCTGGATAAATATGCCCATCTGCTCCCTGACCTTCGGTTGTCCGGTATATTCACTCAGCCTGACGGGTCGAATAGCACGATCCTGGACCTCTTCATTTGGACGCTCTTCTGCCGTAACTAACCGATCCGCTTCAATCATAATTTTATCCAATAGTTCTCTTAAAACAGACTAACATTTCCAAATAACGTTGCGAACGGATATTCATGACGAAATCCGCTTGCCGCCTATATTGTCTGATACTAGAATCCAACAGCTGTCCGCACTCTGCGGTAATCTTTTAATCTGGCAGGGTTGTAATGTCATCGTCAGTATCCTCCACCGGACTGGGCTACTCTATCCTCGCATCGTTGATGTTTGGTCTGATCCCCTGGTATGTCCAGTGGCTTAATCCGTTAGACGGTTACCTGCTGTTCTGGAACCGTATTCTTTTTTCAACGGTCACCGCGCTGGCCGCTTTACTGCTGTTTGGTAAATTCCAGTTATTTCTGCAACTGCTCAAACAACCGGAAAACATGCTGTGGCTGGGTGCTGGCACAATACTGGTCGCTTTTCAGTGGTGGTTATTTGTCTGGACACCGATGAATGGCCTGACTACCGAACTTTCTATGGGTTATTTCCTGCTGCCACTCACTCTGGTTCTGACGGGACGCGTCGCATATGGCGAGAAGCTAAGGCCACTGCAACTGGCAGGAACCATCCTCGCTGCTATCGGTGTGACCCATGAAATTTATCAGCTTGGCAGCCTGTCATGGGTAGCGGTTGCAGTCGCTGCTGGCTACCCCCTTTATTTCGTTATTCGCCGGAAAGTAAAGGTAAACACACTGGCCTGTTTTATGTTTGAGAATCTTTTACTGCTTCCATTTGCGGTCTTTGCCCTTGTTAACAGCGAAGGATTCTTCCAAACCGTGGCAGCCAATAGCAACCTCTATTACCTGCTACCAGGCCTTGGTGTTCTCTGCACCAGCGCCATGCTGATCTACATAGCTGCGTCCAAGGCACTGCCAGTCAGCCTTTTTGGCCTGCTCAGCTATCTTGAACCCGCCATTATTTTCATGGTCGCGGTTTTCGTTCTGCGGGAGCCCTTACCACCGGGACAGTGGGTTACCTATGGTTTTATCTGGTTGGCAACCGCGATCATTTGCATTGACGCCATTCGAATTGTCCGAAAGCCAGCCATTGCCTGATCAGCGGCTGATAGTAGTTGATATTAATTGCCACTGTCTCAGTTTTTTTCATCCGGGCCCAGGGAACAAGGTTTGGTGAGATTTTATTATGAATGTTTACTGTTTTATCTTTTCGGAATAATGAACCAAGACAGACAGCCTAATCGCGGCATTGAGATCTGCGGATCAAAGGATACATGAGCAATAACTTCTGCCAAAGGCACAGGGAGCTAAAATGATATATTTTAAATCAGTACCATTTTTTTATTTCCAACCCGCGACTTGCTGTCGCTGATGGATTTGTTAAGCATTTCGACGACTGAATCAATAGATCCCAAGATGGATTCATCCAATTTATGTCCAACGACTCTTTGTCTCAATGTTTCGGCCACTCGTTTGATCTCACCATTAGCGCATCCCAGTAAATGATATGGTCGCACTATATGAAAATTATTTTCATGTAGACTGTCAAACAACAACATGCAACAAGCTTGTTTTAAGGATTTATCTTTTTTATCTCCAGCACTTAAACGTTCAACCTTACTATAAAAATCATTATATAGATCATCAATAATCGGTCTATGTATAATATATGGATTTTCTTCAACCGGCCATCCTTCCTCTGGAATCACGGATTCCCGAATCTCGGATTTCCTGTCTCTAAAATATGTTGTTAAACAAACTGCTGCATGAATAAAGTCATGTCGGTAAGAACCAAGGGGGGTATAAATACCACCATCCACCTTGGAAGTACCTTTTTCAACCTTAACCGGATAAATTGGAGCCCTCAATATTTTACTAAAGCTTTCACAACCTATTGAAAGAGTGGTCGGTAGAACTATACAGCCTTTATTAATGGCAGTTTTTTCAAAGTCTTTATATTCGAATACTTCAACCTTTTTGTAAACATCGGCCATAGTCATCGTGTCCGGGAAATATGTAAATACCAAATTATTGAATCGGCTATCACCACTCGCTTCAATATGCCATTTAAGCTTTTTGATTTTAAAAAACCGATTCACACCAAGAGATGACTCATAGCACTCTTTACCTTCTTCCCATTTGAAATATGTAAAAAAGATAATCTGCTCAGAAAGTCCTGTCACTGATAAATCAGGCTTAATCTCACGAGTAAAAATATAATAATCAAATAATGACAAGACCTTGTAAATATGCGTGATGACTTCCAGATAAGGCAAACCCTTAGCAATAAGATCATTACAACGGTCCTTAGCATTGGTGAGAACGGTAAATTCTTCAGGAAGAACATCACCTTTATTTTTGTACTCTTCTATATACTCTTTTAGCTTTTCAATACAGGCCTTTAATTCATGGAATGGAAAATTATCACCACTCGACCTTCTCACCGCTAACTTTTTATATTCTTCAAAGGATGACTCATCCAGAGTTTTGAATCGACATAATAAACTTTTCTCTGTAATAGCTGCTTCAACTGATTTATTCCCTAACGGCTCATTTTTTACTGACGAAAATTCTTCCCCAACAACTAATCTGGCTCTTTTTACGTTAGCAGCGGAAGACTCCCCACTAACGCGTCTGCAACAACCGAATTCGGTATTCCAACAGCTATTATTGAATTCTGTATTGTCTAAAGATTCACCACGATCAACTACAACAGAGGTGATATCCCCTTGGGCACTACTATGCGGTATTGAAGAAGCTTGCATAATTGTGGCTCTTCCCTTGTTTAAGCAGCAGTTCCCGATGATTACACGTCAATTCTCGTTAAAGTTGGCATGAAATCATTTTTACCCCTTTGAAAATAGGGATTGTAGCGTCATATAACTAAATCACAAATTTGATAATGAAAAAATTGTGCGGTGATATAAAA
>NZ_JAVRMB020000297.1:0-16737 GCF_031844845.1 Endozoicomonas sp. | reverse complement strand
AGTGAGTGATGCGCCAGCCAGCGCAAGGATGCCAGAACCATGATTCACGAAAGTCAGCTCAACCCCAAGGTGCAGGCTCTTGGCCCATCAGCGACATTACAAATCAATGAACTCAGCCAGCAACTCCTGAAAGAAGGGCGGGATATTATCCGTCTCGGGTTGGGTCAGTCTCCCTTTCCTGTACCGGATATTGTGGTGAAAAGCCTGCAGAAACATGCCCATGAAAAAGATTATCTGCCGGTTCGGGGGCTTCTGGCTTTGCGTCAGGCAGTTGCTGATTATTACCAGCGCAGAGATGGTCTGGATGTGGACGCTGAATCAGTACTGATTGGTCCCGGCTCCAAGGAATTGCTGTTTAATATTCAGATGGCCTGTCAGGCTGAACTGATCTTGCCTGCTCCCAGTTGGGTATCCTATGCTCCCCAGGCAGTGATGCTGGGGCGTAAGGTTCGTTACTTACCCACAGATATGGATAATGGGTGGAGGATTTTTCCAGGGCAGCTCGATCAGTTGCCGCCACCGGGAGATCAGGCCCGTTTCCTGCTGCTGAATTACCCATCAAACCCAACCGGTGCCAGCTATGAGCCGGAACATCTACAGGCGTTGGCTGAAGTAGCCAGACGCCAGAAGATTATTATTATTGCGGATGAAATATACGGTGAAACCCGGTTTTCCGGTGAGCATCACTCCATGGCCTCCTTTTATCCTGAGGGCACGATTCTCAGTGGCGGGTTGAGCAAGTGGTGTGGTGCTGGCGGCTGGCGGCTGGGAACCATGGTTTTTCCGCAAGAGCTGCGAAATTTGCAGGATGCCATGGCGGTGATTGCCAGTGAAACGTTTACTTCAACCAGCGCTCCAATTCAATATGCGGCCTGTACCGCTTTTTCAGAGAATCCGGAAATTACCCGCTATCTTGAACACAGTCGGCAGGTGCTGGCACTGATTGCCGGGTATATGGTGAAGTCGTTACGCAGCCTGGGGCTGCGTATGGCCAACCCGGTTGGGGGCTTTTATCTGTTTGTCAGTTTTGCAGCATTTCGTGAGCAGCTTAAGGGGCGTGGGATAGCCTCTGCAACGGAACTTTGTAATGCGTTGCTATCAGAAACCGGTGTGGCGATGCTTCCTGGCAGCGATTTTGGTTTAATGGCAGACCAGTTATTGGTCAGAATGGCTTTTGTGGACTTTGATGGAGCCAGGGCACTGGATGCAGTGGCAGAAGGGCAG
The DNA here is from genome assembly GCF_031844845.1 of Endozoicomonas sp. GTDB lineage: Bacteria > Pseudomonadota > Gammaproteobacteria > Pseudomonadales > Endozoicomonadaceae > Endozoicomonas. The sequence goes on along the minus strand of NZ_JAVRMB020000297.1, from coordinate 15,513 downwards.
TACCAGCCAGAAGACTTTGTTCGGCAGTATTGTCCGAGGCTGTTTGCAGCGTGTCAGCGTTTGGAGCAATGGCTGGAGCCATCAGATAAAGATAATAAATAATGAAGTATCGAGTTTTGCAAAAACAGGTAATGGGCATGAAGTGGTTAAAGGTTCTGGGCGTTAGCCTGTGTGTTTTCCTGACCGGGTGTCAGACTGTCTCGACAACCAATTCGGGGGCTATCGGTGTTCATCGGGAGCAGACGATGTTTTCCCTGTTGTCCGGGGATCAGGTCAACGCCATGTCGGTGGAGGCCTATCAGGAAGCGTTAAAGAAAGGCCGGAAAAAAGAGGTACTGAATAAGAAACCGGCCGACGTTAAACGACTGCGTACCATTGCCGACCGTCTGGTCTCCCACGTTGGCGTGTTCAGGCAGGACGCTCGCAGCTGGCAGTGGGAAGTCAACCTGATAACCGATAAACAGCTCAATGCCTACTGTATGCCAGGGGGCAAGATCATGTTTTATACCGGGATTATTGACACCCTGAAACTGACGGACGATGAAATTGCCGCCATTATGGGGCACGAAATGGCCCATGCCCTGAGAGAGCACGGGCGTGAGGCTATGTCTCAGGCTTATGCCGTGCAGTTAGGTCAGGATACTCTGGCTATTTTGCTGGGTGTCAGCCCTGGGGTGATGAGCATTGGCAGTTCCGTCGTGAATTATGCACTGACCCTGCCAAACAGTCGCACTAATGAGGCTGAAGCCGACCTGATCGGTCTGGAGCTGATGGCCAGGGCTGGTTATAACCCGAGGGCAGCGGTTACCCTGTGGCAAAAGATGTCGGCGCAAAGTAGTAAGAACGTACCTGAGTTTATGAGTACACACCCGGCCCACGATACCCGGATTAATGGGCTGAGAGCTAATATCCCAAAAGTTGAACATTTGTACAATAAATAGATTAAGTGAAGGAGCCACCGCTGTCAGACGTTTAAGCCTGACTCTCATTCTCACAGGTATTTCGTGGTAATGCCTGTCAGAGCTGGCGTTGCCCTTCAATACTGGGGTTTGAGTGGGGAGGGACAGTTTGTCTCCCCAGGGCGAAATGGGGAGCGAGAAACGATTTTTTGAAATAAATAGTTGGTTCGCTTCAGCCCCCTTTTCGGTGTTTTCAGTATCGTCATGATACCTTTGTATTATTGGATGAATCCTGTTTTACCAGCCATCATTAATTATTGTGAGTTGTCATTTGATGGAGCCATAGGTGGAATTGTCATCAAGTATTTTCAAGGATATTAAGGGCTTAAACACTGGTTTTGACCAATCCGGAAGCAGGATGCCGGTTGTATAAAGGAGAACAAGGATGTTCACATTAAATACGATTGATTATTGGAAAATTAAAAAAAGTACTGAGATTATAAGTGGTTGCGGTATTGTCATAGGGGCGTTTTTATCGTTGCTATTGACTGCCACGGTTCAGGCTACTGACTTTAAAAGACTTGATGGCGGATTATCAGGAGAGTTTGTTGCCCGATTAGCCCCTGTTTTTGATTTCGATGGCAATGGTTGTTTACCCAGTTCAGGTATCAGCCGGAAAGGAGAAAAAAATGGGGGGGTGGGAATTTCAGGAAGTTTAACTGAAAACTGTCGGTCAAAAAACTTCCTGAAAACATCCAACACCCTTCATCGCTATCAATGCGTTTCCAGTAATGGTTCTACATATTGTGGGCATTTTTATGCAATTTACTTTGAAAAGGATCAGATTTCCCGGTTTTTTGGTGGACACCGGCATGATTGGGAATATGCGGCAGTCTGGACCAAAAACGGAAAAATGACCCATGGCAGTGCCAGTGCCCATGGAAAACTTAGTACAAAACTGGCAGCTGACCTGCCATTTGACAGGGGGCATTTGAAAATTGTTTATCATAAGGATGGTGGTTTGACCCATGCTCTGCGATTCGCCAAAAGAAATGAAAAGGCTGAAAATCCTTATGGAAAATTTGTCACACCTCCATTAGTCAGTTGGGAAAAGCTGAGGGGGGATGGTCTCGATAATGGGGGCATGATCGCTAGACTGAATGCCTTCGATTATGACTCAGCGACGATTCCACTTAAAGATGATAATTTTCTACACAATCTAAATAGATTTAAACCGTCAGGCTATCCGGATTTCGGGGGCAAGAAGAGTGATGTATTCACGAAATGGTTTTCAGAAGAGCGTTCCGGCAAACAAATGTGTCCAAAGGGATATGTTGTCACCGGGGTTAAGTGCAAGGGACGATATTGTGATAACAAACAATTAAAGTGCAGCGAAATGCCGGGTCTGGAGATCAGTGGTCCGGTGCAAAGTTCTCCCTACTTTTCTGAGGAAAGAAGAAACTTTTACAAACATGATGGAAAAGTGGTTGTCGGTATGAGTTGTAAAGGGCGGTACTGTGACAAGGTTTCCCTGCAATTGAGGGATGGACGGGGAACCGGAGGGGCATGGAAAAAGGCCTTTTCTGAAGAATCGGGTCAGGGCTATTGTGGTAGTGGCTATGTTGCGGGAGTGCGTTGTACTGGCAGGTACTGCGATAATCTCAGCCTTTATTGTAAAAATAGTGTTAGCAAATAGTGATCTCCTGATGTGTCCGGGAGGGGCATGGTTCCCTCCCGATACGCTTATAAAAAAACTACTGACTGGTTTGGCTGCTTTTTTCCGGGATGGTAGGGTTAGCCGGATCCATACTCCAGCCAATCCAGCCATCATCAAAGACACTGATTTTTTTCCATCCCATCAGGTACGCTGCAAAAAATGCTTCACTGGCACGCCAGCCAGTACCGCAATAAAAACTCACTTCCTTATCTGCGGAAATTCCTTTTTCATTCCACATGGTTTCTATCTCTGTCCAGGCGCGCATGGTGCCATCGATATCCTGATAATTGAGCATGTCGTAGGCACTGTCACCATTTTCCAATAGTATGGCTCCGGGAATGTGGCCAGCCTTGCTGTAATAGGTGTAACCGGGTTTTTTCCCATCGAATTCATCGCGGGTCATAACGCTGGCCAGAATGGCATTCGGATTATCAGGCAGTGCTCTGGCTTGGGGAATATTGATGACGAAATTACTGTTATTCGCTACTTCGAGAGTAGGATTATCGGATGGTTCAGGGTAACGCTTGCCAGTTTCCAGTGCATACCCCTGATCCTGCCATGCCTGTTTACCGCCATTGAGAACCCGCACATCGGATACGCCCGAATAGAGCAGGGCCAGTGCTGCGCGATAGGCTCCCATTGCCAGGTTATCAGCATAAACAACAACGGTTGTCTCTTTATCAATGCCATATTGAGTCAGAACGCTGGTCAGGCGACTGTCGGGTACAAAGTTCCATGAAGGGGTTCCCTGATTCCACTCAATGTCCGTGGTTTCCAGATAAACGGCACTGGGTATATGACCGGTGAAATAGTGAAACTGTGCATCCTGACCTACTTCAAGAATAACAGGCCGCTGGTTTCCCGTCAGGGTCAGTTGCTGTTGCAACCATTGTGGATGAACCAGCTGCCTGTATCTGGGCAAAACTACCGTTTCATAACCGGCGTCCCCCCATGCCTTGATACCCCCTTTCAGGCGGTAGACCTGTTCATAACCAAGCTGTTTCAACTGCTGGTAGAGCTTGTCTGAGCTTTTGTTTGAAGCGCCGTCGTCATTATCGTATATGACCAGCGTCTGATCTGATGTGATTCCCTTGCGGCTGAGTAGCTGGTGCTGTTTTTTTAAAGCGCCAAAACCAAGCCCTGAGACCAGATCAAGCCAGTGAGGTTGAAAGCTGATAGCTCCTTTAATGTGTCCCTGTTTTATATCTTTGCCAGCGGGCCAGCCATTGAAGAAATGGTCGGATCGTGTATCGATAATGAGGAGAGGCTGAGAGTTGGCTTGCCACTGTTTTAGTTGAGATAGAGAAACTTCTTCCAGAGGATAGTGTGTATTGTCCTGATCGATCATTCTGCAGCCATTCAGGGTAGTAATGAAAAAAAGCGATGTGGAAAAAAGCGCTGCACGAAAACAGAGCGCAAAAGTTTCGCGCAGAACGCGCTTTAGGGGTTCCATTCAAGGTCGTCTCCTGTTGGTTCAATAGCAACAGCAATGGGTTTTCAAGAAAACAAAGACTGTATTTTCAAATTGTCATTCAATCGGTGTGTAGGATAGCGCAGCCCAGTGATAAAAAGAGGGCGTATAATTCCTGACGTTGGTGTAACCAGCCGCTTTCAGCACCATAACCCAATAGGCAGAACGGATACCTGCGGTGCAATAAACAACAATAGGGCTGGTTTTGTGGATGTCCAGATCGGATAACATCTGACTGATCTCGTCAAATGATTTTAACACCCCACCGGGTGTGAGTAGCTGCTGAAATGGCAGGTTTACCGCGCCGGGCAGATGGCCTTTCCGGTATTCACCAAGGTCCATTTTTCCGAGATACTCTTCCGGCGAGCGTGAGTCGATAACACGAAACTGTGCGTAGTCCCTGTAGAAGGCTTTGGTATGAATGGTTGATGAAGTGTCCCGGAGGGTTATCTGGTAATCACTTCTGATATTGAACAGTGTGGGGATGATGGTGGTTTTCAGTCCTTTTGACTTCCAGAGTGTGTATCCGCCATCGAGAATCCGGACATTCTTTAACCCGGCTACTCTCAAACTCCAGGCAATGCGACCATCTTCTCCCCAGCCCTGATGGGCGTCTGCATAAACGACAATATTATCGGTAGAGTCCAGGCCATGCTTTTGAATCTGGTATTCCAGCGCCTGATTATTGAGTACTGTGCCCCATGTTTCGCTGCCCGCTTTTCCGTTCATATCAGAAAGGGATTGCCACTGAACGGAGCGGGCACCCGGAATATGCCCCTTGAGGTATGTAGAGTATTCCCTGGCATCGATCAGGAGATAGTGTTTCAGATTGCTGGCAACGGTCTCAGCACTGATAAAATAGTCTTGCGGTGCGGCTTGTAATAATCGAAAAGGCAACAAAGCCAGTATGATCAGCAAAAAGTGCCAGTGAGTAAAAGAATGAGTGCAGGATGGTAACTGTTTTTTATACATTCGAAGCGGTCCCTGATTTCCGAAAATAGATAGCCTTCAGGAAAAAGACCAGAACGGTGAGAGCAAACAGTGTCAGAAGGGCGGTTACCAAAAGGCGGCTTCCGCCGGTCAGCATTCCGCCTGCGTAGGAGTAAATCAGCGTGGCGGGTAGTTGGCCAATACCCGTGGCTATAAGGAAGTGCCTGAGTTTCATTGATGTCAGTCCGGCACCATAGCTGACAATATCAAATGAAATAAACGGCAGTAGTCGGGCGATGAGGACAGTGTACTGACCATGACGGGCAAAAAACTGATCCACTTGCTCAAGGGCAAAGTGGCTGGTGAGTTTTGCCACAAAGCCCCGGCCGAACCACCGAGCAAGGAAAAAACAGAGCATCGCTGCCACCATGGCACTGCTCCAGGAGAGCAGCGCACCCTGCCACCAACCAAATACAGCTGCGTTGGCAAAAGTGATCAGAAAGGCTGGAAGTGGCGCTAACACAGCCTGGAGTATCATCATCAACGCAGAAACCAGTGGTGCCCAAGCTCCAAAGCTCAGGATATACAGTCGCACCTGGTCAATATCTACGGATGATAAAATATGGATCATCTCTGATAGCCATTCACGAACCGGTGGGATTACCAGTGCAACGATGATCAATAACAGAGTAATTGCCGGTTTGATGATGGATTGAATACTCACTGCTCAGATGTTTTTCCGGGTATTTTGCAGAAACCTTCTGCAGGCACATCAAGCGCAGCATTAAACTTGCTGGACATGTTCTGGAACGCAATAAGTCCTGTGAGCTCTATGACGGAGTCATTATCAAAATACTCTTTTAACCGCTTCATCAGTTCTGGTGTTACCTGACGGTCGCTATAGGTGACTGCTTCCGTATATTCCAGCGCAATTCGTTCCTTTTCGCTGAAAAGGCCAGAGTTTTGCCAATCGTCCAGTGCTTCAACCTTGTCCATACTGCCAGCACGTTTCGCCAGGGTCATGGCGTTAACGTCAACGCAGAAAGCACACCAGTTAACCTGGGAAACTCTGACCGTAACCAGTGAGCGAAGTTCCGGAGACAGGGGGGATTTTTTGCGATCCAGAACACCATAAAGAGCGGCTACAGCAGCAAACAGCGTTGGCACCCTGCCCCATAACAAGCCGGGCTTAAGGACTTTTCCATAGCGGCGTTTCTGGCTCCAGAAAAAGGGCTTGAGCCACCAGGGGTATGAGTGAAGGGGTTTTTCCGGTACGTACATGGCTGATTCCAGCTGGCAGTTTCTCTGGCCAATAAAGAGTAGGTCAAACGATGTTGGCAGGAAAGGCGGAAATCTACAAGGGACAAGGGGTCAAACCCCTATGTATACTGGTTAGTCCGTGATTTGGGGCAGCTATTTTTGCTTTCTCAGGGTTTGCCCGTTGGTATGAATAGAGCTAAGGAGCGACCCTTTAATAACTTCCCTGTTTCAGCGAACGTTGCCTGATGCCCGTTACCCGAAAGATCCGGGTACGTTTGTACTTTTGCGGGCAACGGATAACGGTCTTAACCAATTTCAGGAAATGCAGATATTATTTAGAGCCAAATCCTAAGGCTGTCTGGACCAGTCTCGAATTTTGGAAATTTCTTCTTTGTCAATCTCCAGGGACTCAAGAAATTCCTGATGAGCTTCAGGTTCCATTTTTTCAAACTGTTGATGCCAGTTTTTCATGTCCTGCTCGTTGAAGCCTGCGGCTTTCATGATTTCTACCCAGCGATCTTTGTTGACCATACTTTGCTCCAGCAATGAAGGTTGTTTTAGTAACATGACAATGGCTTTTTGCTGATGACGCAGTTTCTGAATCTCTTGTTCAAGAGCCGTCAACTGGTCATGCAAAATGCGCTCTTGTTCCCTATTGTCTTCACGGTCAAGAAGTGGGGGGCTATGCTACTTACCGGAATACCAAAAGCACGATAGGCCATGATGGCTTCAAGACGTTTGAATTCATCGATTCCATACCAGCGATAGCCATTCGCTGAGCGAAAATGGGGCATAAACAGGCCCTCACGCTCGTAGTAGAGAATGACGGTTCGGGATATGTCGTACCTTCTGGCCAGTTGGGTAACCGTCAGCATAGGGCCTTCCTGGTGAATACGAGGTTGATTCTGAACCCTATACCAGTAGATGGGTCAATAGAGAATGAAATTTATCCAGAAAAAACGGTGTATGGTTTCTTGTTCAGACTTTTACATGGAAGGGGGTATGGGTGTTACATCGCCTTTTTGTATTTTGAATTTCTGGGTTTATTTGTAACTTGTTGTTTTTATGATAGTTATTTTTATCTATCGGAATATAGGTAATAACATATGGTGACAGTCAGGTATTTTCATTAAAATACCCTGCTTAATGATTCCAATGAAGAGAGGTCGTCTCATGGACGTAATGGAGCAAATAAAAGATCAGATTGAGTCCCATACTATTCTGCTGTACATGAAAGGCTCTCCCAAATTGCCGCAGTGTGGTTTTTCTTCCAAGGCTACCCAGATTCTGATGGCCTGTGGTGAGCAGTTCGCTTTTGTTGATGTGCTGGCTAATCCTGAGATTCGTGCCAATCTGCCGAAGTATGCTAACTGGCCAACCTTTCCTCAGCTGTGGATTAAGGGCGAGCTGATCGGTGGCAGTGATATTATTATTGATATGTATAACAGTGGTGAGCTGCAGAAGCTGATTTCGGAAGCTGCCGGTTCTTCTGAAAAGACGGATGGTTGATTAGATGAATAAATGGTGACCAGTCTCTGCGCAGGTGGAGCCTGGTCGCCTTTCCAGCTTCCCCCCGTATCTGTCCTTCGGTATTGGTTCCTGTCTGTCGAGGGAGGAGCACTTATAAAACTTTTCTTTTTATCCTCCAAAAAGCGTATAGCTATTCTTTTTTTATTTTCTTTCTAACGCTATCTATATCCTCATAACCTTCTCCACACAGTTTAAAGCTGGAAGGCAGGGAATGGTGTTGTGGAGATGATGGAGATTGATTCGCAGGATCGACTAAGTATCCCTCACTTTCCATTGCTGAAGTCCTGTGGTGCTGCTCAGTGGAATGCCATTGCCTTTTATTTTGTATTGTAGCGGTATTTTCAGTCAGGTGTTGCCCTTCTGTATTATGTTGCATTTTTTCCGGGGCTGAAGATTGTCGCTTGTATATGGAGTAATTCTGGTTCGACGAGAACATTTTCTCTGGCGCAGGTGAAAGTTGGCGTAACAGAGGGAGCGGCTGCTTAAAGACTGGTGATGCCTGACAGGGCTTTTCAACAAAAGGTTCTCTTATGGCTGAACGGGTGTCTTGAGATAATTCTGAAGGGTCACTCATTATTTTCGCTGGGCTTGCTGGTTGTGATGTGGAACTGATTGGCTGGTATTTTACAAAAGCGAATTTAGCTTGGGGGTTTCCCGGTTCCGTCCCTATTGTATGGTGTGAGTCTTCAGGTAATGGCCTGGGGTTATATAATGTTTCGCAAGGCCTTTGTATCCTTTTTTCTGTATGTAAGGACTCTGCACTTCTGGCTATTGGTTTTACTAATGAAGAAGAGGCTTCATCGGTAAATTTTAATGTCTCGAGTTTATCAACAACACTCTTCAATAGCTTATCGTTCTGACCTTTATCATCGGGTGAAGCAAAAGGCATTTTTTTTGATGGGTAAGAGTGCGGGGAAACATTCCGTGAGCTACTAGAGCTCACGGATGCAGGGGAGGCGTTCTTTTTTTCTGGGTCATAAGGGACGAGGGAAGCCGTGGACGACGATCGGGCTGAAGACATCATAAATTAATTTAGCCTGAAACAAGAGGTTATGAAATTTCTTCGATCTTCTTATTCGATCTTCTTATTCCTGAAAAGTTCAACGAATCATGAGTCGCCCGGAAAAAAAGCGTTGGTCATCTTGCCGTTTGCCAGAATAAGGCGCTCTCTATGAGCCGGTAGAAAAACACTTGACTTTATTGTTTGGCTAATTATTGGCGGAGTAAGTATTTCGCTGTTTTTTGCCGGGATTTTTGTGGTTGGCAGTGAAATTTCTAGTTATTTACCATTGTCGTGGTAGGCGAATACCGTAGTCCTGTGTATTATTATGTTCGCAGTTTTTTGTGGTGCGTTATTCAGTGCGGAGCGGTGTCAGATCGAGACTTCCGTTAGAAAGCGCATAACTTTGTAAACCATTGGAGATACACGTATGGGCGTTTTAGTAGGCAAGAAGGCTCCTGATTTTACAGTGCCAGCAGTACTGGGTGATGGCTCTATTGTTGATGCTTTTACTCTGTCCGAAGCCATCCGTGGTAAGTACGGTCTGCTGTTTTTCTATCCGCTGGACTTCACGTTCGTTTGTCCTTCTGAGCTGATCGCTCTGGATCACCGTATGGATGCTTTCCAGGAGCGCGGCGTTGAAGTGATCGGTGTTTCCATTGATTCCCACTTTACCCATAACGCATGGCGTAATACCCCTGTGGATAAGGGTGGTATCGGGCAGGTAAAATACACGCTGGCTGCTGATATGACACACGACATTTGTAAGTCTTATGATGTTGAGTCTGAAGGCGGTGTGGCTTTCCGTGGCGCTTTCCTGATCGATAAGGAAGGTTTGGTCCGCTCCCAGATCGTTAATGACCTGCCACTGGGCCGTAACATGGATGAACTGATTCGTCTGGTTGATGCCCTGCAGTTCCATGAAGAGCACGGCGAAGTTTGCCCGGCTGGCTGGACTAAGGGTGACAAGGGTATGAGTGCTTCTCCAGAGGGTGTTGCCAAGTACCTGTCTGAGAGTGCTGAGGGTCTTTAAGACCAGACAGCGAGTAAAAAAAGCTGCTTATGCAGCTTTTTTTAAAAGTTTTTTGCAGTGGAATACTTGACTCACGGCGAAATAACCTTATCATTCGCTGCCGTTGGATAGTGACGACAAGTCGCCTCCCAATGCTGTTCCCTGATAGCTCAGTTGGTAGAGCAAATGACTGTTAATCATTGGGTCGCTGGTTCGAGTCCAGCTCGGGGAGCCATTATTTAAACGGTGTGATGAATATAGATCATGCCGTGAAACGAATACGGGTCGTTAGCTCAGTTGGTAGAGCAGTTGGCTTTTAACCAATTGGTCGTAGGTTCGAATCCCACACGACCCACCATACAACATTTAGATGTAGTATGAGCCGCCTCAAGCATTGGCGGTTTTTTTATCCTGATGGTGAACATCGGTGATAAAAATAGAATTAAGCTTTTGTAGAAAGTTGTGTAGAAAGTTTTGTAGAATAGCGGGTCGTTAGCTCAGTTGGTAGAGCAGTTGGCTTTTAACCAATTGGTCGTAGGTTCGAATCCCACACGACCCACCATACAGTCTTGAGCCCATAAATGGGCTCTCGAAAGAAAATGTTGACAGTACATTAAAACTGTCGTTTAGTTCCCTGATAGCTCAGTTGGTAGAGCAAATGACTGTTAATCATTGGGTCGCTGGTTCGAGTCCAGCTCGGGGAGCCAATATTTAAACGGTGTGATGAATATAGATCATGCTGTTGAAACGAAAATGGGTCGTTAGCTCAGTTGGTAGAGCAGTTGGCTTTTAACCAATTGGTCGTAGGTTCGAATCCCACACGACCCACCATTTTGTCTCTTTATTAGAGTCTCTTTATTAGAGTCTCTTTATTAGAGAGAATGTTGTCAGTACATTAAAACTGTCGTTTAGTTCCCTGATAGCTCAGTTGGTAGAGCAAATGACTGTTAATCATTGGGTCGCTGGTTCGAGTCCAGCTCGGGGAGCCATTATTTAAACGGTGTGATGAATATAGATCATGCCGGTGAAAGGAAAACGGGTCGTTAGCTCAGTTGGTAGAGCAGTTGGCTTTTAACCAATTGGTCGTAGGTTCGAATCCCACACGACCCACCATTTTCCAAATTACCGTTTTAATAGCCGTTGGCACCTTTTTGCCAGCGGTTTTTTTATGCCTTTCAGTTACCAGTTTCCAGTTACTCGTTGTCCGCAAAAGCGAGCCTGGCTTTTTCGGGAAGCGGGCGGCGGATAGCGGGCTGCGTTATTCAGTGGAGCTTAAGCTGGGGTCGGGTGGTTTTGCCGATCAGGTCTTTCAAAATCAACGTGCCGGTTCTCAGTTTGCCAAATAGTGTCATCTGATGCATTCGGTACAAGCTGATGTAGAACCATTTGGCCAGAGTACCCTCAATCATCATGTCTCCGGTAATCGCGCCCATCAGGTTGCCTACCGCACTGAAGCGGCTGAGAGAGATCAGGGAGCCGTAATCTTTGTAACTGAACTCCAGTGGAGTGGAATCATTAACCTGGGCAATCAGGCTTTTGGCCAGCAGGGATGCCTGTTGGTGAGCTGCCTGTGCACGGGGTGGGATCGTAATGCTTTTATCCTTGCTGTCGGTTAATGTACAGCTGGCACAGTCACCCATGGCATAAATCTGGTCGTCCAGTGTCGTTTGTAGCGTTGGGCGAACAATTAACTGGTTGATGCGGTTGGTTTCCAGTCCATCCATTTGAGACAGAAACTCAGGCGCTTTAATTCCTGCCGCCCAGATTCTAAGGTCAGATTCAATAAACTCGCCATCACGGGTGGTGACACCATCCGCCTTGATTTCACTGACCAGCTGTTGGGTCATAACCCGGATGCCCATTTTATTGAGCTGTTTAAGAACACTGCTACTGATCCGGGCAGGGAGCGCTGGCAGGATTCGTTCACCGCCTTCAATGATGGTGACTTCAAGATGTTCCGGCTTGATAGCATCAAGACCATATCTGGCCAGTTCAATACCGGCAAAATGGAGTTCGGCAGCCAGTTCTACTCCGGTGGCGCCGGCACCAATAATGGCAATGCGCAGCCTGGACGATTCGTTACCACTGGCCTGGGCATGCTGATAATGATTTATCAGCGTGGTGTGTATTCGCTCAGCCTGCTGGCGGTTATCCAGGAACAGGCAATGCTCTCGGGCACCGGGCGTATTGAAGTCATTGGCAGTACTGCCCACAGCGATCACCAGCTGGTCGTATTTGAGGGTTCGGGCGGGTACGATTTGCTGACCATTACCATCGAGAACAGGGCTGAGGCCGATGGACTTTTCAGCACGATTCAGGCTTTCCATTTTGCCTGGAATAAAGCGGAAGTGATTCCATTTTGCCTGGGCCAGATAGCTTAGCTCATCTTCAAAGGCATTCAGTGAGCCTGCAGCAACTTCATGGAGGAGTGGTTTCCAGAAGTGGGTGTTTTGAGCATCAACCAGAGTGATTTCAGCACGTTGCTTTTTTCCAAGCTTTTTACCAAGGTGAGTGGCCAGCTCCAGGCCTCCGGCACCACCACCAACAATAATGATTTTCTTCTTGTGTAAATGAGCGTCGTTGTTCACAGTTATTCCGGTTTTATTTATTTATTTATATTTGGTTGGTTGCCGGTGCTCCTGCAAGCCGGAGCATCAAGAGGGTATAACAAAATAGCCAATGAGCCGGCTCAATACGCCGAGCACAAGAATAACAGCGGTCAGCCATGCCATTAAACGCAGAGGCCTGAACGGTGAACGTTCAACTTCATTAACCCCTTCCTTTAAATACTGGTCAACCCGGTTCTGGTCTTCAGGGTAAAGCCTGTTTTCGGGTTGATGGCAATTGTCTGAAGGCTTTGCTGTATCTTGACTCATGGTGATAACTCCCTTTCTTCAGCCAAAACATAGTACATTCTGTGCTCAGCGGAAAGCGATAGTATGGTTTTCGGCAAAGTGGCTATGGATTTCATCAAACATCACCGATTCTCCCTCTTTCCAGTAATCAATCTCGCCATCAACCGTTATAAAGCATTTTGAGATTTGGACAGTGGCTGGTATTAATAAGATCACGATCGTTTTTCATCACTCTTCAATAGGGGGGAAAGGGATGAAGCTCAACAGGGAATTGTTACGGCTGGCCTTCAGGCAGTGGCTTTATCAATGGCGGCAGAGCCTCAGGGAGGTGAAAAGCTATGGCGGAAAGCCACGATTCGTTATTCCCTGGCTATGGCTGAAGCTCAGTTACCTATTGGATGGGCCTTATGCAGTCAGTCGTCGTTATCAACGACGAATCAAGGCTGAAAATATTTATGTTTATGGCGAAACGCCTCTGACCTCACTTGAACTGATTGCTGAGAAGTCCGGTGTGACTTCCGAGGATCATGTGTTTGAGTTGGGGGCCGGGAGTGGTTTTACCAGTATCTGGCTGTACGGAGTAAAAGGGTGTCAGGTAACTGCCGTTGAGCAGGTACCGGTTTTCTGCTGGCGTTTGCATCGAACTATTCGTCGCATGCGACTTTCATCAGTTAACGTCCGCTGTGAAGACTATATGACATCGCCTTTGGAAGAGGCGTCGATGATTTATCTTTATGCATCCGACCTTGATGATCATGTGATTTCTGAATTGGCAGAACGTTTGGCGGATTTACCGGCGGGCGTTAAAGTCATTACGGTCAGCTATGCGCTGCAGCCATTTCTTCAGCGGGAAGCTTTCGAGATTACCGATCAGTTTACTGTGCCTTTTGAGTGGGGGGAGGCGGAGGTTTATATTCAGCAAGCGGTTAACTGAACAGTAGATAATTATTTCAGGACTGGTCTTGAGCGTTTCTCCGGATTTTTAGTTCGTAATACGAACCCACCAGATTTAACCGGTGGGTGTTGAGTTGTTTGCTATTTACGTATGCACCACTACTGTGTCTCAAATATATCTGACTCTGACTCTGACTCTGATTCGGGCGATAGTGGCTGCTCTTCTTCACAAATGAGGGACTGATCTTCAGACTTTGTCATTTGACCATCATCCGTTTCAACTTCTGTTTTTACTGTATTTACTGTATTTACTGTATTTACTGCATTTACTGCATTTACTGTTGTACTGGTCTGGGGGGTATTCCCGGACAACTCTATATCCTTATCTAGCGTATCAGTTTCGCCCTGCTCATTATTCAGCATGTTCATTTGTGCATTCCGGTTATGGTTAACATAACATCCGATACCAATGCCAAGCATGGCCAAGCCTCCCAGAGCCCCACCGACAGCGGCTCCAGTGTTAAAGTCGGAATCAGAAAGTGACTCAGCGGCGTTTTGCGCTGCCAGAGTGATGTTATCTAGCATTATTTCTGCTGTCTGGTTGATGATATAGTTGGTTGCCGTTGCGTTAGTCGCAGATCCAGGTTGCATCTGGGAGAAAAAGGCCAATACAGCAACTCCCCCTGCATAGATTGAACTCCTTAGGGAAGGGAGCGTTACATGCCCTCCGTTGTCGGGTTTTACAGAACGACCTGCCATGGATGATGAACCACTTGAATGTTTTGCCGGAGATTCAGTATGAGATGTTGGAATAGTTATTGCGTTGCCGGCAGCAAATATAGTCATATAGATCCATCCTTTAAGTTCAGTTGTGACCCGTCCATCAGAAGCTAAGCGCTAAATAGTAGTTAATTATTATCAGTCAACAAAGGGATCGAATAAGGCAGGCCCTCCAGCAATCCATAATTTCCGTTGTGACTATCTTGCTCACTGCTTATGTTACAGGCAATGGACACACTGAAATTTAGAGAATCCCGATATTGCTGAAACCAACTGGTAATAATCCACGGGTCTAATTTATAAAAACACATCCAAGGAAAAATGTAGTCGTCATTTCGATTGTTGTCTTGCCGGCGAATAGCATTATTTGAAATTAAAATCATGTTATTTAATGCAAGCATTATTTGAATGCAGCAAACAAAAACAGCGGGAAGGAAGTGGGCAGTATTACGGTTATCAGAACATTCGTTGAATAGAAAACAGTTTTTCGACAATCCGGTGGCTATAGCGCACGATCAGGTCGGGCGCCTGTTGTTCAGGAAAGTTCTTGAAACTGCTGTGAATATAGGCCCAGGCTGCATACGCCTTGTGAACTGGCTGGCTGGCGTGTGGATGCTCGCTTAGCTCCTCATTAAACATTGTCATTCGTTTATCGAACCGGCTGGTGAGGGCTTTCAGCTGCATTTGGCTTGAAATGGTAACTTCAGTGTTCTGTTCAGCGATCAGCAGGCTAAGGTAATCCCGGGTCATATGCTGCATAAGGAGCGCTTGTTCCAGGAAGCGGAGCTTTTGACGGTCGCCTGACTGCGAGTTCATTGCCTTTTGTCTCAGCAGGAGTAACTGGCGATCCATTTTTGCCAGTACCCGCAATAACGAATTCACTACAGGGGGCTCGGTACTGGCAGGAATGCTGCTCAGCCAGATAATATGCTTACTGACCACGGGCCATAGGGTTAAGACAGTGGTAATGAGTTCGTTGGCCTCAGGGTCGCTGGTGCGCTTTGGCAGGGCGTGAATGCTGGTGTTTAATGTCTGCTGAGCTTGTTGCAGAGATTCCCTGGCTTCCTGATCGAGAAAATCCAGCTGTAATCGGTGAATGCTGATAAGCATTTCATTCAGAGCAATCTCTTGCTGAATAATCTTCTCAGGAGATAAAGCAAGAGAT
>NZ_JAVRMB020000296.1:0-3480 GCF_031844845.1 Endozoicomonas sp. | reverse complement strand
TCCCCGCGAAGGAGGCTGTCGCAAAAGCCCTAAAAGAAGGGAACCACAAAGGCACAAAGACACAAAGTTTTTTTGGTTGCTCTCAGGCTACCCGTTGAACAAACCAGACCCTTCTTTTCTTTGTGTCTTTGTGTCTTTGTGTCTTTGTGTCTTTGTGGTTCAAAGCTTAATCTACCTTTTGCGACACCCTCGCAGGAGGGTGTCGCAAAAGGGCAACCCCCCCCCGACCGTCATCCTCGCGAAGGCGGTTGTCGCAAAACCCTCCTCGCTCCCACGCTCTGCGTGGTAACGCCAGGACCCAACCACAGACACGATTCCTGTGGTTGGCTATGCATTCCCACGCAGAGCGTGGGAACGAGGTTCCTGGTGGGTTTTGCGACAGCCTCGCAGGCGGGGATCCACTGCTCGTGATGGATTCCCGCCTGCGCGGGAAAGACGGCAGACATGCAGATTGGGTCGAACGGAGTGAGCCCCAACAATTTCACCGATGATTGCAGATAGTTTGTTGGGGCTCGCATTCGCTCGACCCAACCTACGTCACTGTCGGTGGGTTCCGGTATGCATTCCCACGGAGGACCGTGGGAACGAGACTGAAAGAGAAATGAGCCTGTCCCATGGATAAAGTCCGAATAGAAAGCATCGAAACGCAAGCGGTTATTGGTGTTTATGAGTTTGAGCATGAAGCTCCTCAGCCATTAATATTGGACCTGGAACTGACCACTGATTTTTCAAAGGCCTTTACCAGTGACGACCTTCAGGATGCCCTGGATTACGATGCCATTACCCAGAAAGTAAGAGCATTTTGCGAGGCATCCCGCTATCAGCTTATCGAAGCGCTGGCGGGAGGGATTATCAGGCTGCTGATGGAGCACTACCCTGTGGATACGGTGGCGGTGACCATACGCAAGCCTCAGGCACTGAGTAATGCCCTGGCCACCGTCTGGTGTGAAAGAACCCGTATACAGATGATGGGGCAGGAATAAGCAACAGTGACTGTTTATGTTCTGGGTATTGGTTCTAATGAAAATGCAGAGTACCAATGTCGCCGTATGATCTCTGCCATTGATGAGGCTTTTGGTCCGATTAAGGTCAGTGAGCTGGTTGTGACCAGGGCAGTAGGCATTAATGCACCTGATTATGTGAACGGGGTTGTCTGCTTTGAATCGGATATTAACATCGAAGCGTTGAAACAGTGGTGTAAGTCTATCGAAGGGCAATTAGGACGAGATAGAAGTCGGGGGCTCTGCGCTGCTGATATTGACCTTTTGCTGGTCTTTGACTGGACTGAAGGTCAGCCGACTGACGAAATAATAGACCAGATTAATGAGTCATGGTTTCGTCCGCTGGTTGTTGATTTATTAAGCCATCATGATGTCTGGGTCTTTTGAAAAATAAAGGGCGTTATCCGATTTTCCTGGCAGAGAAATAAAAAAGGCCGTCTTCGAAAAGACGGCCAATGATATATACCCAAAGGGTTTGGCGTTGCAACAAGGCGGCAAGTGAGCGAAACCTTTAGGCCCTCGCTCCCCCCGGGAACTTAGACTGACTAAGTTCCCGGGGGAGCGAGGGCCGTAGCAACTTCAATGGCGACGGACATGCCGAAGTTAACCCGTTTAAGCATGGTTATAAACCGTTGCTATTTAAATCGATATTTTTGAGGGTTTATATGGATGATCCTTCTGCCCAGATTTACCAGCCTCCGCAGCGAGTATGAATTCATTAGCATTGACCAACTCGCGCACGCGATCACACTGTTCCTGGTTTGTTTTTTTCAGCGCGTCAATCGTTACTTGAAACTCTTCACGATCCAAGTTCCATGCTGCTTCCTCAAGGTCATAGGAGTCACTGATTGATCCCTCATCATCATCCAAGACGGGAAAATCACTATCGCCCCATTTTGATCCCGGAAGGTCAGAGAAAGCATTCTTGGTTATTGAACCCTCATCCTCATCCAGTTCAGAAAAATCGTCAGCGTTTTCACCCTTGCGGATTTCTTTATGCAATGCTGATATCGTACGATCCACGTCAACTACATCTTCCTGATCAGGGAGATTTACCCAATTTTGAAGATACCCAATGGCCGTTTTATCCTCTTCAGCTGACTTATCATGGGGCGTGCTGGCCTTTATAACTGGTCCGAAATTGTCGTGGCCATTGACCGGATCATGGTTTACAACCCAGTGGTTACGCTTGTCAGCTACCGCGTTCGACCCTGTAACTTCGTGCTTGTCATCTCTGACAGCCTCGTAGCCTGCGTAAGGACGTTTTTCAAAGCTCACCTTGCTCCATGTTAAGCCCTGCTGCTTGTCGTAACGAGTGATTGGGAGTGGACGGTTTTTGATCATCTCCTCTTTGTTAAACTCGTACCTGGCATCGATGATCTTATCATCTTTATCCTTTTCAACCGTCTGCTTTGCCCTGATGTCCAGTTTCAGCCTGTCGCGTCCTTGCCGCCACTCTAAGATGTCTGGGATCTGTCCGGCCTTGTATTCCTGAGCGAGCTTCAACTCGCACTCTTTTGAGTAAATTTCGAGGTTGCGGCGTATTACATCGGCGTTCTGGATGTGATGAGCAATTTGCCCCTGAAGCCACGTTGCCTCTGGCTTACTGTTACCTTCTAGCTTGATTTGCCCCAGGCACATCTGCTGGTAGTGAGCAGTCTGTTCATGATCTTCCATGTGCTGTTCCAGGCTGATTTTTTCAACCTCATCATGAACAACAAAGTTATGATCATATAAATCTGGGTATGCTTTTTTAAGCTCTGCTCTCATCTGTGCTATTTGAGCGGTAAATGTAGCTTCCTTCTCGGCTGCTTTTGACATAAGGAAGGCGTTTTTAACGTAATCATCGGTGCACTTGGCTGTAGGCGCTTTTACAGGAGGCTTAACAGTAAGAACCGGCTGTTCAGGAAGAGGCTTACCATTCTTCTGAGCCTCTGCCGCCAATGTTTGATACTCTTCCATCGCCTTCGTGTGCGCTTCAACGGTTTTGTTGTACGCTTCTTGTTCCTTCTTGAACTCGGCGTCAGCAGATACATTACCTTTCCTGGCGTATTCAGCCGTATCTGTGTGTAGCACCTGACCTGTAGCTTCTCTTACCGCTTTGGTTCTACCTTTGGTATCTTCCAGGTTAAGGCTTCCCTCGGCAATTTTCTTTGTAAACTCGTTGAGAACGGCGGCTTTGGGCTTCCTTTTTTCCATTTCAGCCTTGTGTTCATCATTCTTGGCTGCCGCGCGAGCCCACTTTGCATAAGCCTGTTCGTTAGCCCGATCCTTTTCGGCGCTGGATTGCCTATCTGGCCCAACAGCACTGGCTACTTCGCTTAAGGTTTTACCCGTACTTTGTGCATAGTATTTTTCAGGGTTGAAGAAGTAGTTGTATACATTCTTCAGCGGTGTGATCACGAAGGCATTCAGAGGCCTGTAAATTACGTGATAAGCCACGTAGCCCAAAAATTTGAAGGGCAGAGCCATGTAGGAA
>NZ_JAVRMB020000295.1:0-21662 GCF_031844845.1 Endozoicomonas sp. | reverse complement strand
CCACCGAGATCTACACCGTGTATCTTTCGTCGGCAGCGTCAGATGTGTATAAGAGACAGGGTCAATGCCGCCCGTGCCATCCATGCAGATAATGAGATGGGCAGTATTGCTGTAGGTCAATTTGCCAATATTGCTATTTTTGATGATAGCTTCAAAATGCACGGCACGGTCAGCGGTGGTGAACTGAAGTTCAGCTAATGACCCTGACTCCCATGCTCCGCATGGGAACAATAAGAGTTTTTTGGAACCACGAAGAACACGAAGAGCACTAAGGTTTTTGAAAGATTGCTTCGTGGCCTTAGTGTCCTTCGTGGTTCCAGTGCTTGTGCTATTTTCGCGACAGTCTCGGAGCGTGGGAACGAGGATTAATGACTACTGTAATTGCCAATCTGGATTTCGTAAAAGAGCGGAACATTTCTGCGGTCTACAAGGCTATTGTTGATCATGGCTCCATTTCCAGAATTCAGATTGCCAGACAGTGTCGTCTGGCTGCCGGTAGCGTTACCCGTATTACCCGGCAGCTGATAGAAGCAGGTCTGATCGTTGAACAGGAACAGCAAGCATCCGAACGGGGTCGGCGAGCCACTTCATTAGCACCAGCCCAGGAAAAGATACAGATTCTGGCCGCACGAGCCGGACGTACCAAGCTGCATCTGGGTCTATGTGACCTCTCTGGAAAACTGCTGGCCAAATACTCTGAACCTATCCAGCCACTGAATCAGGTTGAATTTACCGAACAACTGATAGCAACACTCAGAAAGTTTCTTAAAGCCCATAAAAAGCATATCCGTTGCCTGGCTGGAGTAGGGGTTACCACTCCGGGACTGGTCAATTCCGCCAAAGGTGTCATTAGCTATATGCCTCACCTCTCAGTGAGCAACCTGCCTCTGGCAGAGCAGGTTTCTGAGGCGCTCGGCATCCCTTGCTTTATCAACAACTTCATTTCATCCATGGCGTTGGCGGAGTACAACTTTGGTGTCAGCCGGGGATTTAAGAACAGCCTGTTTGTCAGTGTCCACAATGGTGTGGGGGCGGGCATGATTCTGGATGGCAAGCTTTATGAAGGCAGTACTTTGGCCGTTGGTGAGCTTGGCCATATTCAGATCGATCCCCTGGGAGAACGCTGCTACTGCGGCAACTTTGGTTGTCTGGAAACACTGGTTTGTAATCCGGCCATCGAGAAACGCTGCCATAAACTGCTTGAATCCGGCGTTCCCAGTCTTTTAAACAAAAGCCTGACAAAAAAAGCTGATATTACGGCGATTTGTGACGCGGCTAATGAAGGTGATCAGCTGGCAACTGATCTGCTGAAAGAAGCAGCAGGCAATCTTGGCAGGGCCATCGCCATGAGTGTCAATTTGCTCCGCCCGGACCGGGTTGTTCTTGCAGGAGAGATCTGCGAAGCATCCAACATCATTCATCCGGTGATCAAACACTGCCTCAAAACACAAACGGTTTCAGTAAATGAGAATCTTGAAACAAAAGTCGTTTATTCAAAGCTTTATGAGAGCCCATGGTATGGAGGTTTTACACTGGTGAGAAGAGCGCTGCTGGAAGAAGGGTTACTACTGAAACTGCTCCTCTAAGAAATAAAGCGTTGACAACAAAAGTTCGGAGCCTGTGCCATAGAAATCTTCAGACAATAGTCAACGGTTCCGGACAGCACATCAGTCAGTTTTTTGGGCGCGATATGCTCACATATAAACGTATTCCTCTGAAACAGTACCGATAGGACTTTCGATACGCAGTTTTTTGCTTTCTGCGAAGGGCTCCATAATCAAAGGTCCGGCTGACTCACACTTTCTTATAACCTCACTGGTTAAAATCCCTGTAATTTTCAGGGCAAAATCAACAATCGTTTTTAAGGCATTTTTTTCTATACACCGGGGCTCATGCCGCTGACATCGAATATGGTGAACAAGTCTGACAATCGTTGCAACAACATTGTCTTTTGTTAAACCTGTTGTATTTGAAAGTTGGTGCATCACGGCCAAAGACGGGCTCCGATGCCTGCCTCCCTCGCAGTGTATCTGGATATTACCTCCAGAAATCCTCCCGACAATTGCTACAGTAGTCTCAGGATTCTCCAGGGGGAAAGAGTCGCTCCAGCAATATATCTGATCAACAAGAACGGTTTTTGTTTTTCCAGCATTGTTTGTTAGCAGGACTTTCACTTCCTGTGACTCTATTAATGGCTCAATGGGATTAATATCCTGGATTTCAATCTGGTAATTATTGGTAAATTTTCGCTTATCACCAGCCTTTATACTGGCATCCTGATAACTGCCAGCAGAAGCCATCATGTAGGATGGATGCATGCCAAATTGTGCTAAGGCAATGACTTTCGTAACATCCTGCTGAAAAACCAGCTCCCAGAATTCAGCGGCCCAGGTTTGGTCATTTGTTTCTGTCCTCTCAGCCAAATACATGGAATGAACAAATAATTTCTGTTTTTCGGAAGTGCCGGTGATACCGGTAGCGTTCGCTACTGAAGCCTGATCAGGCACTGCTTTATTTTCCCGGTCAACCTGATAGAGCATATGCAACCCTGCCCCCCCCTCCACGGCCACTGGCTCTCCTACTGCCAGACAGGCCTTAGCTGACAATTTCCATCCAATATCTTCAACCATTTGATCTTTTTCACTTTTTTGTGATTTAGTGACATTCAGGTTAAGGCTCAATCTCCTGGCTCTTAATTGACGCCTTTCGCTTATGCTTTTAGTTGGATCCTGACTCGAGGTACCGCTCGCGCTTTCAGAAACTGTATGAGTACGGGAAAAACACTTTTTGGCTAGCTTTTCTGGCGATTTTGATGAATTGCCTGCACCACCGGTTCCCTGAGCCTTATGCCCGCTATCCAGGTTGAGGAAAAATTTATTGACATTTGATGCTTCAGGGGATGGAGAAGGGGAAGTCGTCATTGAAGTTTCTCATAGAATCAGGATAAATCAGTACGTCACAATTTAGGCACTGTTGTTATAGATTTCACTTTCATCTAAGAGACAATAGTAATACTGATAAAGTTCATTTGATTTCTATTTTTTATATAATAAAACATGATAAAAATAAGCCCATAAAAACTATAATCAGGCATTAACCTACCGCTACGGCACCCTGAAACCATTGCGAAGCTGGAACCCGGTCTGGGCTAATTTCCATCTTTAATACTGAAATATTCAGGGACGCTGTTAAGACAAAGAACTGGAAGGATAAATTAACACTCTGGTTCAAACGTACTGGCTATCGACCAGCGGATGTTGCCAGCCCAATGAAAATGCCCGATATTCACGCCTAAGAGAACTATAATCCTGACACCGGCAGTGGCCTGAAAATTTACTCTGTGATTCAGTTTGCCATTCTCGTACTGGCTCCCCTGTTTTCATGGCCACTAATCACAGTACGCCGTATGTTTTCAATGCACTCTGGACTGCTGTTCTGACACTCAACCTGATGGGTATAGGCTGGTTACTGGAAAAATACATCGGATTGTTATTAATTGAAGCCATCCGCTTTACCCTGACGGGCGCAACTATCTTTGTATCCAACGGTATATGGTTAAATTTGCTGCCTGACCTGACAGCTTGTTGTAATCACTGGTTCGGTGTCGTTTATCGTGCTAATTATCAGCGGTATCGGTAAACTTGAAAGTTACCGGGAGAGCGACACTGCGAAAGTAACAGGCTCATAGTTGCTGGCTCTGTCCGTAAAGGCGATATGCCTCCAGAGCTGACGCTTCATCCACCAGCATCTTCTCAAACTGCTTAAGCTCACTCGCCATGGGAGAAGAAGCTTTGGGAGTCTGCAGTTCGATTTTCAGGTCATTTTCATGGATGATCGACAACTTTAGATGATGATTAGCCTCAAGATAAGCTTCATCAGCCTGCTGAAACTCATCAGAGGCTTCAGCAGCAACACAGGCTTTCAGGCAGTCAACAATTCGGGCACGATCCGCTGTCACATTAGATTGTCCACGCCCCTCCAGGAGGTCCAGCCAGAGCTGCGACTGTTCACAATCCAGCTGTAACTTTCGTAATTCCCGGTCATCAGCACCCTCAGCCCTGCATTCGCCCAACCGCTGCCAGGCGTCCTGATTCTTCTGCAGCACCAGTGCGATCATCGTTCCAAGTTTTTTCTGTTGATGAATTGGCTTAAGACGGGAAACCATCTTGTAGACAGCAATTGGCAGGAAATTTTTGATTTTCGTTCGAAGGCTTTTATTGTTGGTTGTGAGGCATCCTTGTACGGCAGAAGGCTGAGAAAATGGCTCGGTCAATATAACACTTCGATTTTTAAGGATTTTTTTCAACTCTTTGATAATCTTCTTATCGTCGCTGACGGTGGCCGGTTCTAACTTCGGGCTTCTTGTTATTGGGCTTTCTATCGGGTAACCATCAGAGGGGTCCGGGTCGCTCATTCAACATCCTTATGTTTGCTATGACCCATTAAGAATAGTCAATGGCGCATCCATGCGTGATATTTTTCCACAAGGGATAATACGCCCCGGGGAGCATGAGCTTTCTTCCACTCTCCCGCAGCGTACTTATTGGCTTCGCTCAATGTTGGGTAGATATGGATAGTGCCCAGTATTTTGTTCAGGCCCAGACCGTGTTTCATAGCGCTGATATATTCGGTGATCAGTTCTCCTGCATGGTATCCAACAATGGTGACCCCCAGGATTTTATCCTTACCGGGGACCGTCAGCACTTTCACAAAGCCCCGGGCCTCTTCGTCAGCAATGGCACGGTCAAGGTCTTCAATATCATATTTGGTGACTTCACAGGCAATACCCTGTTCCCGGGCTTCCTGTTCATTCAGGCCGACCCGGGCAACTTCAGGATCCGTGAAGGTACACCAGGGAATCACTGAGTAATCCACCTTGAACTTTTTAAAACGACCAAACAAGGCATTCACCGCACAATACCAGGCCTGATGGGCTGCAATATGGGTAAACTGGTAAGGCCCGGCAACATCACCACAGGCATAGATATTGGGGTAACGGGTTTGCATATAGTCATTAACGTCAATGGTTCCCCGGTCAGTCAACTCAATACCCAGCGCCTCCAGCCCCAGGTTTTCAGTATTGGCTTTGCGGCCCGTAGCAAAAAGGACCACATCAAAATCGATCTCAACCTTCTGGCCTTTAAAGCCCGCTTCCAGAAACTGACGCTCTTCTCCGGTATACGGTTCCAATACTTTCTGAAAGGCTCTGGCTTCATGCTTGAGTCGTAAATCAATCCCCTCACGAACAAACTGCTCCATCACCAGCTGAGAAACGTCTTCATCCTCGCGATGCAATAATCGGGTACCGTGATCGATCTGAATCACCTGCACACCCAGCCTGCTGAATGCCTGAGCCAGCTCGCAGCCAATGGGGCCACCACCAATAACCAGCAGTTTTTCCGGTTTTTTGCGCAGCGCCCAGATCGTATCCGATGTGTAATATTCGATGTTCTCAAGACCTGACAGTGGTGGCACATAAGGACGGCCGCCACTGGCAATAACAATGTTTCTGGAAGTGATTATTTCGCCATCCACCTCCACTTCCCAGGGACTGATCAGCCGTGCAGAACCGCTGATACAATTCACCCCCAGGCCTGAGTAACGTTCAACGGAGTCATGGGGTTCAACCTTGCCAATAACACCCTGAACCCTCTCCATTACTCTGGCGAAGTTAACCTGCCCCGACACATTATCAATGCCAAACTCATCGGCCCGCTTCAGGTAATGGGCTATTTTGGCGGAACGAATCAGCGCCTTACTGGGAACGCAACCGGTGTTCAGGCAATCGCCACCCATTTTGTGCTTTTCAATCAGTGAAACTCTGGCCTTTACTGCTGCCGCAATATAACTGCTCACCAGTCCGGCGGCGCCGGCGCCAATCACGGTCAGGTTATTATCAAACTGTTCTGGCCGGCCGTAACGGCTGTACAAGCGACGGCGCCTCAACCATTCAATTTGTATTCTGGCAATCCAGGGAAAAAAACCTAACAGAATAAAAGAGGCGATCAGAGATGGCGTCAGAATCCCCTTGAGAGAAAGCTCCTCAACCAGCCCAAGCTGAACACCGGCATTCACGTAAACAGCGGTTCCCGGTAACATGCCCAGCTGACTCACCCAGCTGAACGTCCATACCCGCATGGAAGTCAGCCCCATCACCAGATTTATTACAAAGAAAGGTACGGCAGGAATCAGCCTGAGTGTGGCGAGATAAAATGCACCATCCTTTTTCACCCCGTTGTTGATGGTGTCCAGATAACCTGAAAACTTCTGCTCAACCCAGTCCCTTAACAGGGTGCGTGAGAAAAGAAAGGCCAGTGTGGCACCCAGGGTGCTGGCAAAAGAGGCCAGTAAAAGCCCCGGAAGTAATCCAAAAACGGCACCGGCGAGAACGGTCAGCACCGCCGCACCCGGCAGTGATAATCCGGTGATGGCCACATAAATAGTAAAGAAAATGGCTGCCGTCAGGGTCGGGTCATCTTTGAGGAGCCCCTGAAAGAAATCCCGGGTGAGATACTGCTGACCGTCCAGGGTGTAAAAAGCACCGATCGCCATGGCAAACACGGCCAGCAAAAGCCATTTCTTCTTATTCATAACGCCTTCCGGTAGCGAGATTCTGTTGACACGACAATTCCTGAAAACACATAAGTTCTTTTCCGTA
This sequence comes from Endozoicomonas sp., assembly GCF_031844845.1. GTDB lineage: Bacteria > Pseudomonadota > Gammaproteobacteria > Pseudomonadales > Endozoicomonadaceae > Endozoicomonas. The sequence goes on along the minus strand of NZ_JAVRMB020000295.1, from coordinate 15,004 downwards.
TAATGCCATCCATACTGTCAAATTAGAAACCGGGGCTGTGTTTAACAACCTCAATGCCACCTCACCAGGATAAATAAGTATGATCCAGCGCCCTTTTCCTGCTGCCCGCCCAAGACGAATGCGGTACAACGACTTTTCCCGCCGCTTAATGCGGGAGAATCAACTGTCTGTGGACAACCTTATTTACCCCCTGTTCATTGTGGATGGTCATCAGCAGCGTCAGTCGGTTGCTTCCATGCCCGGTGTTGAGCGACTGAGTATTGACCTCCTGCTTGAAGAGGCCGCGGAGCTGGTAGCGCTGGGTATCCCTGCCATTGCCCTGTTCCCGGTCACCCCTGCTGAAAAGAAGTCAGACCTGGCAGAAGAGGCCTGGAATCCTGAAGGTCTGGCTCAACGTGCGGTAAGGGCACTGAAGAACCAGTTTCCCGAGCTGGGCGTTATTACGGATGTAGCCCTGGACCCGTTCACTTCCCATGGTCTTGATGGTCTGACCAATGAAGATGGCTATGTGGTGAACGACGAAACCGTCGAAGCCCTGGTACGACAGGCACTCTCTCACGCTGAAGCCGGCGCGGATATTGTTGCCCCCTCTGACATGATGGATGGCCGTATTGGTGCCATTCGCCAGAGGCTGGAAGAAGAAGGCCATATTAATACCCGTATTCTCGCCTATTCCGCCAAATATGCGTCCAGCTATTATGGCCCATTCAGGGACGCAGTAGGCTCTGCCGGGAATCTGGGCAAAAGCAATAAGTTCAGCTTCCAGATGGATTTTGCCAATAGTGATGAGGCGCTCCACGAAGTGGCTGCAGACTTGGCTGAAGGTGCTGATATGGTGATGGTCAAGCCCGGCATGCCTTATCTCGACGTGGTTCGTCGGGTTAAGGACGAGTTCAAAGTACCCGTCTTTGCCTATCAGGTCAGCGGTGAATACGCCATGCACAAGGCTGCAGCGGCCAATGGCTGGCTGGATGGTGACGCGGTAATGATGGAATCGCTGATGTGCTTTCGCCGGGCCGGGGCTGATGCCATCCTGACGTATTTTGCCAAGGATGCGGCAAGATTATTGAAAACCTGAAAATGGGAACTTTCTTTTGATTTTTCGATCGAATACGTAGAGGCCAAGTGGTCAGCTACTGATATCGAAAAACAATGCTACAAAACATCGACACCAGAAACCCGGGCAATGTGCCCGGGTCAGGCTTAACACAAGAAATCGAAAACCCTGCAGTGCACGGGAGACATTCCAGTGGAACTTCGGTCACCCGGTGCGAAGGAAAGAAACTTATCCCTGCGCCTCTCAATATCAAACGTCCAGATCACACGGACACTCAGACCGCCAGAGTCGTGGAAGCACGTCCCCAGCACCGGCGGCAGCCTTCTGCCAGCCAGACCGCCATAGGAATGAAACCTGTTTATCAAGATCAGATATCACCTACTGACCTGATACTTCAACAGCAAGTCTTTACCCTGGCAAAGCAAGGTCAATGGAATGAAGTGGAAAAAAAAATCCGTTCTTTGAAGCCAAACCTGCTCAAAAGCGAAATTGATGGGCATCTTATCCATCTGGCGGCAGCAAAATCGGGTTCTCTTGAAGTCCTTACCTATTTAGTCAGCATCAAGGGACAGATCAACCTGATTGATAAACATGGCCACACCCCAGTAATGATTGCATTCAAGAATAATCGCGGCTGGATAACCATAGATACGCTATTGTCGGCTAAACCAGACCCGACAATACGAGATCCTGATACCCGGATGAATCTACTTCGTCTGGTTATTGGAGCCGGGTACTACAATCACTTCGTCACGCTGGGTCAAGCGCATTCTGAACTGGTCTGGCAATTGGATATTGATCAAACCAGCCCCGTAGCAAAGGCCATGGAAATGGGACTCATAACACGGACGATAGCTGAGAAACTCTTCGGTCACGATAATGCCGCCTGTCACGATAAGACTCCGAAGCACCGTGCCATAAGCGCATATTCACGACAATCAGGACAACCTGACCCAATCGCTGCGAGAAGAAAGCAATCAGCAGCAACCGTGCAACAGGACTTAAAAACTGGAAAACAGGTTGATGAAGCCTTCTGGGAGAAGATAAAAAAAGCCGCCCCTACCAATAACAAAGAGGAAATACGCTCCCTGTATGCAAATAGAAACGAACATTGCTTTGATGAAAAATATGGAAGGTATGACCATGTCGCCTTTATTTCCATCATGGATGACAAGAAACGATTAGAACATACCCTATTCCTATACCCACCAAACTACAAAGCTGACCTCCATTTATGGTCTGTACAAAATCCTTCAGAGGATGATCACCTGATCAAGACTACGAAAAAGCTCACAAGTAACAGTAAACTCATCATTGATGGTCATGGTCCTTTGATGGCCAAAATGTCCGGTGGTGATTTTGCGTTCCGGCTAAACAACCTGCTGAACGACCATTGTATTGACAACCAGACTCCGCGCATAACGCTTACCGGATGCAAACCCGCTCACGCCACAAAAAACTTGAGCTTTGCCGAAGAGCTCTCCAAAACTCTGGCATTACTGAATCGTGAGACTAAGATCACCGCAGCTACCGAAAAAATCTTTTTCACCTCCAATGGCACAGTTCTGTGTGCAAAAACAAAAATAGATAAAAACAGCTGTCACAGAGTGGAATGCTGGCAGGGGGAAAGTACGTGGTTGAGCCCTGTCACCCAGAAATACTGGGGTTTTTGTAATATAACTTCCGAAAATCGGCGCACTGACCTCATTAAAGTTCTGAGCACGGAACCACATAGGACAAGGACAAGGACAGTTATCCAGAATAAATATGAGATTCAGGGTGCCCCCGGATTACAATCATTAATCCCGGGAATTGTCCAAAAATAATGGCTGTTTCCAAATGAGGCATATATTTAAAGATTCCTTATCGTCCCGTAAGTTCGATAAATCACATCTATATGAAAGTGGCACTGCATAATTCTGATAGAATTAAAATAATAAAGCGACATTCTCCCTGCCTATGTTATTACCGCTTAGAGAGTTGCCTGCTTAACGAGCCATGAATACACCATGGATCAAATACCAGAACCCGGTCACCATGCAGCGTTTGCGTCGCTATTTTTTGCCGAATAAGAGGTCATATGGATAATCCCCAACAGTCGGATGTTCAGGACACCCCGGATGTTCAGGACACCCAGGACCAACCATCCGAACTCCCTGAGCCGACGCCCAGCAAGGCTCCCAAGGTAAGTGACTACCAGAACTCCGATTACTACATTAACCGTGAACTCAGTCATCTGGCCTTTAACTTTCGGGTTCTTCAGCAGGCGCTCAATGATGAGTATCCATTACTGGAACGTTTCCGCTTCCTGCTGATTTTCAGTTCCAACATGGATGAGTTTTTCGAAATCCGGGTTGCGGGCCTGATGCAGCAGGTGGACTTCTCCCGTGAGCAGGTAGGCCTGGATGGCATGGGTCCACAACAGGTATTGAAAGAGATCGCCCAGAAGGCGAAAGAATACGTAGACCTGCAATATAAAATACTCAATGACACCCTTTTGCCATCCCTCAGAAAAGATGGGATTCGCTTTTTACGGCGCAATGAGCTGTCAGAAAAACAACAGGCCTGGATCAAGCGCTTCTTCTACCACGAAATAATGCCCATCATCAGCCCTATTGGGTTGGATCCTGCTCACCCATTCCCTCGACTGGCCAACAAACTGCTCTGCTTTATTGTTTCACTGGAAGGAAAGGATGCTTTCGGGCGAGATACCGGTATGGCGATTATTCCTGCACCACGGTCTCTGCCCCGCATTATTAAACTGCCTGACGACGTTTGTGATGGTCGGAAAAATGATTACGTCTTCCTCTCATCAATTATTCACCGTCATGTCAGCGACCTGTTTCCCGGCATGGATATCAAAGGCTGCTATCAGTTCCGGCTGACCCGTAACAGCGACCTGGATCTGGAAGATGAAGTGGAAGATCTGGCCAAAGCGTTACAGGGTGAGCTACTCTCCCGCCGCTACGGTAAAGCCGTGCGACTGGAAGTGGCGGATAACTGCCCGCAACCATTGGTGGATTTCCTGTTAAAAGAGTTCGGACTCAAGGGCGATGATGTTTATCAGGTGAACGGGCCGGTTAACCTGACCCGGATGATATCTATCTGTGACACCAATGATAAACCTGAGCTGGTGTTTCCTCCCTTTACGCCGGGTTATCCCAAAGGACTGCACAGCAAGCGCAAGCACAGTAACAATGTACTGGATCTGGTGGCCAAGCAGGATATTCTGCTGCACCATCCCTTTGAGTCATTTACGCCCGTGGTTGATATGCTCCGTCAGGCAGCAAAAGACCCGAACGTACTGGCTATTCGCCAGACACTCTATCGTACCGGTGCTCGCTCAGAAATGGTCGACGCCCTGGTAGAATCGGCCAGGCAGGGTAAAGAAGTCACGGTTGTGGTGGAAATTCGTGCCCGCTTTGATGAAGAAGAAAACCTCGCCCTGGCCGCTCGCCTGCAGGAAGCAGGAGCCGTGGTGGTATACGGCGTGGTGGGTTATAAAACCCACGCAAAAATGATGCTGATTGTTCGTCGGGAAGGACGACAGATTCAACGCTATGTCCATCTGGGCACCGGCAATTATCACACCGCCAATGCCCGTCTCTATACCGATTACAGCCTGCTGACCTGTGACAAGGTGCTGGCTAACGACGTTCATAAAATATTCCAGCAATTAACCGGTATGGGCCGTGCAGTTCGGGTTCGTAAACTGTTCCATGCGCCATTCACCCTGAAGAAAGGCCTTATCGACCTGATTAATCAGGAAGCAGCCAATGCCAAAGAGGGCAAACCCGCCCGCGTTATCATCAAAATCAACTCCCTTACTGAGTCAAACATTATCAAAGCCCTGTTCAAGGCATCCCAGGCCGGGGTTGAGGTTGAGCTGATTGTGCGAGGCATCTGCTGTTTGAGACCGGGTATCGCAGGACTCTCAGAAAATATTCGGGTTCGCTCCATTGTTGGCCGCTTTCTGGAACATACCCGTGTTTACTATTTCGAAAATGGTGATGCGGATGCCCTGGTCTACTGCTCCAGCGCTGATGCCATGATTCGTAATCTGGATATGCGAATTGAAACCTGCTTCCCTATTGAAGACCCAAAGCTTGCCGCCCGGGTGAAAAAAGAGTTGGATCACTACCTGACCGACAATACCCGCAGCTGGCAATTACAGAGTGATGGTCATTATGAAAAGAACAAACCGGTTCGCGGGCAGCGGCGGCGGAATGCTCAGGATCGCCTGCTGGAGGCCCTTGCGGTGATTACCAACAAGCCTTCTTCAGAATAATAACGTCACAATAAGTCCGGAAGTTATTCATCTGACTGACTCCCGGGTTAGCTGACGATTTATTTAAGTAAGTTTTCATCCGCAATCATTTTTAACAAAAAACCTCTAAACACTCAAATCCTTCCGGATCAAACTTGTAAAAATTACACATATGTACTAAACAGACCTAATCAACTTATTTTCTCGACCCTCTACTCCATTTGCACTTTTGTAGGCTAAAGGATTCCCTGATCGCAGTGCGTGCGGTAAACCAATCCTTTAACAGGCTGAAAGAAATGCGTCAGACCAACAAAATGTAATGGAGGTTCATAATGGTTGACTCATCCGTAAATCAACAACCGACCTGATGCACAAAAAGGTAGAATATAAATGGAAACAAGAACTGATATTCCGGCGCATCCTCAATTAAAATTTGCTAAGCCAACAGACACAACAACAGACACAACAACAGACACAACAACAGACACAACAACAGACACAACAACAGACACAACAACAGAGACAACAACAGACAATCATTTATTTCATGGCCTTAAGGTCAGAGAATGCAAAGATTCAATAACAGGCGAAATCGGCCTGGACGATAAACATCCTGAACCCGCCCCTAAAACTCATCGCAATATCCGCGCGCTGTCAGAAAAAATAAAACAAACAGTGACTGAATATTTGACAATCACATCACCCCCAACACTTGATTTGTTTTTTGACAGCCAAAAACTGAAAAAAAATATTGATCAACTATTTGCAGAACTGCCAAAAGATATTAATAAAAGACACACAGACTTTTTCCACAACCTGCAAAAAACCATTACTGAATTAAAATGCACTGCTGCACAAACAGTGTCAAAAGAAATGATCATCCGGGAGCATCATGCTTTATGTGAATCTTTGTCTCAGTTGTTTAAAAACGTCAATGACCAACTCAATAATATATTTTCTCTCTTTGACCACGGTCAAAACCAGTTGTCAGTCGAGTTAACGTCAGAAATCAGAGAAAGAATGGAATATTTTTTTGATCAATGCTGTTCAAGTTATCACGACGACTTAGTCGATTTGCTTTCAGATAACAACCTCAGCCATTTATTATTGGAAAATCAAAAAACATGTACAGCTGTATCGTTTACCCAATCAGAAGAAATTATCAAGATAGCCTTTACTTACCTCAACCACAAACAACAAAATGGGTTTGAAATAGATAAAGTGATAAAAACATGGTTATCTAATTTAATAACCGAAATACATTCAGGACCTTTTAGCAATGTTTACTATTTCAAGCCTTCTCTTATTCCCTTAAAGGGAGATTTTGATCACGATGGCAGAAAATTCCACAAACATTATTTTGTGAAAAAACAGAAATACATAGGCAGGGAAAACAACATTGACATGGAGTTCAAAATACTCGATTCATTAAATTTACCGGCTAAATGTCATGAATCCACAGTAGATTCTCACGGAAATCATTATGCTCTGATGGATGATGCTGGCATAGACTGCTGTGATTTTATAAATTCAAACATTGATAGAAATTTAAACACAAACACAGAATTGACAAAGTTTTTTTTATATGAATACTGCTGCCAGATTCTTGATATGCATAAACGGGGAATTGTACACAATGATATCAGAATTGAAAACCTCGTTATTCAACCAGGGTCAGGCGCAGTATCTTTGATTGATTTCGGAGTAGCTGAGGAAAATACTCAAAATAAGTTTTACTGTAAGATTGGTAGTATGGCGTCTTATGCACCAGAAAGGCTTAACAAGAATAAAGCGCATACCTGCAAAGCTGACATTTTCTCTCTCGGTATTTTTATTGCAACCATGCTTACCTGCACCCATCCCCTGAGGCAGCTAATCTCTGCAGAAAAATATTTTCCTCTGGATCAATACCTACCCATGATCGAAGAATATAGAAAATCTATTGATCCATCACCATATCTGGATGAGGGTGCCAAATCACTGATTACCAATATGCTTGAAGTAGATCCGGAAAAACGCTATTCCATTCAGGAAGTTTGTGACCACCCATTCTTTGCCGGAATATCTAAGACAAGATTATCACTGGACAGCGAATATAATGAAAAGTTACGAGTGCTGGCACGATGCCAGGATGATGCGCAACATTCAAACATCGTTAAAGAGCTGAATATCATTAAAAGTTCAATAGATAGGCTGAACCAGAAAGCTAAAGAAACACACCAGACACTGGCAAAGATAGCACCTCGCACAAAGCTAAACCACGTAGATGGTTATGTAACTGAGGCCTTCGGGGTTGGCCCTTGGGGACTGTCCGGAAAATAAAAGCCGGAATAGTTCTCCGGAAAAACCCGCGGTATCCCCGCCAATGATTTCTGGTGGTCTTTATATCCGGCGGTGATTATGACAGGGCATTTTCCGGCGAACCTCAGCCAGTTCCTCCAGGTTAAGCTCTGCCACAATCACCGCAGTCCCTTGTGCAGGGGCTTCTGCAAGAATGTCTCCCCAGGGAGAAATGATCATACTGTGTCCCCAGGTTTGCCTGCCATCCGGGTGTGTTCCCCCCTGATTAGCGGCCAACACATAGCACTGGTTTTCGATGGCCCTTGCCCTGAGCAGTGGCTCCCAGTGGGCGGCACCGGTCACTTTGGTAAAGGCTGACGGCACTGTCAGAATGGTTGCGCCCTGATTCACCAGGTAACGATATAGCTCGGGAAAACGGAGGTCATAACAAATAGACAACCCTATTTTTGCCGGCCCAATGTCTACCAGCTCAGGTCTGTCACCCGGAATAAAATCATCAGACTCCCGGTACTGCCCCTTACTATCAGACACATTTACATCAAACAGATGCATTTTGTGGTAACAGGCAACTTCTTCTCCCTCAGGGTTATAAACAAAACAGGCCGCATGGCTACGACCATCGCTGTTAGCATTGACCGGTAAAACACCACCAATCAGCCAGCAGCCAAATTCTTTTGCTATCGCTGCCATCCAACTCATCACCTCATCCGCTTGCAAAGCCAGGGAAGCCTGCGAACCACCCACCATGGCAAAGCACTCTGGCAGTACAACAATGTCTATGTTGTTTTGTTGATGAGCCTTCAGCGGGTGAAAAGCCTTCAGCGGGTGAAAAGCCTTCAGCGGGTGAAAAGCCTTCAGCGGGTGAAAAGCCTTCAGCGGGTGAAAAGCCTTCAGCGGGTGAAAAGCCTTCAGCGGGTGAAGAGCCATTAGCTGGCGCTCAATTTCAGTCAGATTCTCAGAAACATCCAGCCCCGAACAAAGCTGGACCACTGCTACTTTCAGACGGCTCATTATTATTTCCCTCATGCTTTTTAACTGAATGGATGGTAGTTTGTTTCTCGTAAGACCTCATAGAAACCACAAGAATATAAACCACATGTGCCTTATTGTTTTCTCCTGGCAACCAGACAACCAGTACCCATTTATTCTCGCCGCCAATCGTGACGAATTTTATCACCGCTCGACACAGTCTGCCGGTTTCTGGGAAGACTTCCCCAATGTGTTTGGTGGCAGAGATCTTGAAGCTGGCGGTAGCTGGATGGCCATCAATAAAAATGGTCGCTTTGCCGCTGTTACCAACTATCGGGAAGTACCCGCTCCTTCAGGACTGCGATCCAGGGGAGAGCTGGTCTATAACTTTGTAACCGGTTCCCAGCCAGCGCCCGAGTATCTTTCTGCTCTTGCGCATTCTCTTGCACAAGAGGCTGATCAATGGTCAGGATTCAACCTGCTGGTTATGGACGCAACGGGTCTTTACTACTTCACCAACCGCACAAAAGATACCCAATTATCCCCTCTGCCTGCTGGCACATATGGCCTGAGCAACCACCTGCTGAATACCCCATGGCCAAAACTGTTGAGAGCACGGGATAATTTTTCAGCAGCGATTACGCAATCAATACCACCGGATAGCAGCCAGCTCATTGAGCTGATGGGGGACAGTTATCAGCCCCCGGAAGAACAATTACCGGATACCGGTATCAGTAAGGATGCAGAGAAACGACTTTCCAGCTGCTTTATTGCCAGCAAAGATTACGGTACCCGAAATACCAGTGTATTGATTATGGATAACCGGAACCAACTTCAGTGGGTTGAGCAGGGCTATTTACCGGAAGGCGTCACTGGTGAGCGTCAGCTTCACAAGATCCACATAATGCAACCAGATCAACTAAGCTAGGAAAGTGTCCAAAACGGCTGTTTCTTCCAGGAAAGCTGTAATTAAGAATATACCATCGTCATCCCTGCGAAGGAGGCTGTCGCAAAAGGGAGAATTAACACCCAACCGTCATCCCCGCGCAGGCGGGGATCCACTGCTCGAGATAAACTCCCACCCTCGAGATGGATTCCCGCCTTCGCGGGAAAGACGGCAGTGGTAGTAACTGGCATTTAAGACCTTTTGCGACAACCTCGAAGGAGGGAGGGAATGACGGAGGGTTGGTACTTTCGACAACGCCACTTCCCCACCAGAATCTGCACCTTTTGATCTGAGGCTTATCCATGCTTGTCCGTATTTGCCCTGCATTGCTGTTATGTGTATCCCTGCTATCCACCCAGGTTCTGGCCAATGATGCCCTTACTCAGGAAAACTGGGTGGAGCTTGGCTCGGCTACAGCAAGGGTTAGCGAGAATAACTTAACGATTTACCCCAAGACTGAAGAATCATTCAGCAAACTTCGCTTTCATATCTCCCATGGTGCTGCCATTTTGCACCAGGCCAGAGTTTACCTGGTCAAAGGCGATGTCTTTCACGTAAACCTGCAAAAAACCCTTAAAAGCAGCAAAAATGGTGAAGACGGGGAAGATTACTCACAAACAGTGCCACTCATTACTTCCCAGCAGAGCCCCATAGAAAAAGTCATGGTGTTTTATAAATTTAAACAGCGGCAGAACCCGTCAAAGCAGGTCTCTCTGGAACTGCTGGGTGTTCCTGCTGAATGAGATTAACGGTGGGCTAGAAACGGCGGCTTTTTATCCCCAGAACCTTCCCCATGCCTTCTTTACACAGGGCAAGTTCCAGTGAGCTTCGAATAACCTGGGCATTGTCGTGCTTCATTAAATCTGACAATATCTTTTTCGCCTGTTCCATACTGATCCGGCGCAAAACCCATTTTACCTTCAGAAGGTTAACGGCACTCATAGAGAGCATATCAAAGCCCATCGCCATCAGTAGCACCGCTGCCGCCGGATCACCCGCCATCTCACCACAGATACTGACCATCTTGCCCTCTTTATGGGCATCATCAACCACCTTTTGCAAGGCGTGCAGTACGGCCGGATGAAATGAGTGATAGAGATCCGATACCCGTGGATTATTGCGATCCACAGCCAGCAGGTATTGAATCAGATCATTAGAGCCGATGGAAAGAAAGTCTACCCGTTGAGACAGGTCTTTGACCATGTAAACAGCGGCAGGAACTTCCACCATCACCCCCACCGGCGGCATGGACACCGGAAAGCCTTCTGCCAGCACTTCTGCATGAGCCCGATGGATCAGGTGCTGCGCTTCCTCTACTTCAAAAATGCTGCAAATCATGGGTAACATAATCCGCAGATTATCCAGCCCGACACTGGCTTTCAGCATGGCCCTTACCTGCACCAGAAATATTTCCGGATGATCAAGGGTCACCCGGATGCCTCGCCAGCCAAGGAACGGGTTATCTTCTTTTATGGGAAAATAGCTGAGGGACTTATCACCGCCGATATCCAGCGTTCTCATGGTGACGGGTCTGGGTGCAAAGGCTTCAAGCTGATAACGGTAGATCTTTTCCTGTTCGGACTCACTGGGAAAACGATCCCGAACCATAAAAGGCACTTCTGTCCGATAAAGCCCGACACCTTCGGCTCCCCGGTCGAGAGAGCGAATCGTATCGGTCATCAGGCCGGTGTTGACCCAAAGGGGAATCCGGTAGTTATCGGTGGTCTCACAGGGAAGATCCCTGATGGCCTCCAACCCTTTACTGAACTGGTTCTCTTCTTCGAGAACCTCGGTGTAATAATCCAGCAATTCCTGAGCGGGAGTGGAATATACAAGACCAAGATTACCATCCACAATCAGTTTTTTGCCCGACAGCTTATGAGACGGCAGGTCGACAACGCCCATCACCGTGGGAACCCCCAAAGCACGGGCAAGGATGGCGACATGAGAGTTACTGGAACCTTGCATGGACACCAGCCCGGCCAGTGACTCTTGCGGAACCTCTCCCAGCATAACCGGCGAGAGTTCTTCACTGATCAGAATGGTCTTCTCAGGATACTCAATCCGGGCATGCTCGCCCTGCTGAAGGTAAGAGAGCACCCGCCGCCCAAGATCCCTGACATCCGCCGCCCGTTCCCGGAGATAATGGTCATCCATCATTTCAAAGTTACGGACATGTTCTTCAATCACTTGCCTCAGGGCACCCTGGGCCCACGAGCCACCGTGAATTCTGTTCTGGATCTCCTGCCCAAGGGCATGGTCATCCAGCATCCTCAGATAGACATCAAACAGGGCCTGCTCTTCTGCCGGCAGTCGGTCAGACAGCCGTTCAGCAGTGTCCTTCATCTCCTCACGCACTGCGGACAGCGCACTGTCCAGAAGCTTGAGTTCTTTTTCAATATCCTTACAGATTCGATCAGGAACAGCACTGAGATCAGCGGGAGGCATAATCACTACCGCATCACCAATAGCAACACCCGTTGCACCGGCACTGCCCTGGAATCGGGCTATTCTGGTTTTATTGGAAGGAGTGGCAAGATTATTGATTGAACCGATTGCCTGAGCATGAGCAATAACACCGGCCAATTGAGCAGACATGGTGATCAGGAAGGCTTCTTCATGCTCATCAAAGCGTCGTTGTTCAATCTGTTGTACCACCAGAACGCCCAGAGTGTTCCGGTGATGGATAATAGGAACCCCCAGAAAAGAGGTCAGGCGCTCTTCACCGGTTTCACGGATGTAATGATATTTGGGGTGTGAAGCGGCATCTTCAAGATTGATGGGCTCTTCACGAAGCCCAACCTGACCCACCAGACCTTCTGAATGAGAAAGAGTAACCTGCCCGACAGCAGAGGGGTTAAGCCCCTCCGAAGCCATGAGGGTATAAGAAGTACTCTCGGTATCATAAAGATAGACTGAGCATACCTCTGTTTTCATCGCTCCACGAACCCGCTGCACAATAACCTGCAGTGCCGTCTGAAGATCGGAGGCAGAACTGACTTCCTGTACGATATTGCGCAGGGTGTTTAGCATGTCTATTACATACCCGGTCTGATATTACTTACTCCAACTACTTTAACAGTACAATAACAATTCATGGCAAATTATATTGTCTTGTAATGTCCGTCCTTAATATATAGAAAATGACAGATAGCTGAAAATAGCATTCCCCGCTATTCGTCATTTGCCTGCAACTTCCCAATCCTGGGCACCAGCTCTTTTAAAGCCCTGCGATACACTTCCCGTTTAAACGAGACCACCTGGCCAAGAGGGTACCAATAACTCACCCAACGCCAACCATCAAACTCCGGTGAACCCGTCTGGTCAACCCGGATACGGTCATCATTGCTCAGCAGCTGCAGCAAAAACCATTTCTGCTTTTGCCCAATGCACAGAGGTTGCTGATCCCTGCGGACTAACCGTCTGGGGAGGCGATAACGCAGCCAGCCCCGGGTACAACCAAGGATTTCAACATCTTCGGGATGAAGACCAATCTCCTCATACAGCTCTCTGTACATCGCATCTTCCGGCGTTTCCCCGTCATTAATTCCACCCTGGGGAAATTGCCAGGCATCTTGCCTGATTCGCCGTGCCCACAACACCTGACCGTGATGATTCGCCAGGATAATGCCTACATTTGGCCTGAATCCATCGATGTCAATCACGTATATGGCTACCTTAGGAGTCACCATGCAGCAATGGGAATTGCTCCAGCAGCCCAGAACATAACCATAGCCCCAAACCAAAGCAGACCATGAAATTTATTCTTCAAAGTACTCTTCAAAGTACTCTTCAAGGTACAACAGGAACCAACACCATCACTTTTCGGTGACCACTTAAATTATTTCTTGTCACGCATTGTTTCACAAACTGACGGGGCACAGCAAACAGGCTTTTCCTGAAATGGCAGCCGTTTATGAACAAGGCGGATCAACAGACATAAAATAATAAAAAACCGTGAATTGAATGCTCACAGAACTGGCACAATGCATGGCAATAGAACAGAATTAACCGCTGATAAGCCTGCAGGCTTATGCCAGCAAAACCTGAACAGCCATGAGCCGGAAATGCGGCCTCACCCCGAACCATGAAAATGGGTGCGCGCTCGATTGGCGGCATTTTCACAATAAGAAACGACCTTGATAAGGATACTCAATGGCTCTCGCAATCTTTGATCTGGACAATACCCTTATTGCTGGTGACAGCGATGATCTCTGGGGCGAATTTATGGCCGCCAATGGCCTGGTGGAGACTGAAACCTTCAGGGAAGGCAATAACCGCTTCTACGAACAGTACAAACAAGGCGTTATGGATATCCGGGAGTATCTGGATTTCTCCCTGCAGCCACTGACGCAATTGACCCTTGATGAGCTTGAAGCCTGGCATGGCCGGTTTATGGAGCAACAAATAGCGCCAATCCTTTTAAAGAAAGGTCGGGAACAGATCGAGATACATCGGCAACAAGGTGATCACATTATGATCATCACTGCCACTAATCGCTTTGTGACTGCTCCCATTGCGAAAGAGTTTGAGGTTGATACTCTGCTGGCTATTGACCTGGAAATTCAGGATAACCGCTATACCGGTAAAGTCATTGGTACACCCACCTACCAGCAGGGTAAGGTGACCCGTCTTCAGGAATGGCTCAACGAACACCCTGAGCACACAATGGCAGGTTGCTACTTTTATAGTGATTCCAAAAATGACCTGCCTTTACTGAAAAGGGTCGACAACCCGGTGGCTATCGATCCAGATCCGGATCTTGAGAAATTCGCAACAGCAAACGGCTGGCAAATCACCAGCTTTCGTTAATAAGGCTGATCAGGCAAAGGAGTATTCATATGGCTGATCCAACCGGTTACCACGCCCATATCTATTTTGATGAAAAAACCATAGAACAGGCAGAAAAACTGGCTGCCGGGGCAGGCAGCTTTTTTGACCTTACGGTAGGCCGGGTTCATAGAAAACCGGTTGGGCCACATCCAATGTGGAGTTGCCAGCTGGCATTCAAGCCAGAAGCGTTTGGAAAAGTGATCCCCTGGTTGTCCATGAACAGAAATGGCCTGACTATTTTCATTCACGGGGATACCGGTAATTTCATCAGGGATCACACGGATCATGCCATCTGGATGGGCTCAATGATGGAGCTCAATCTCTCCGATACAGAGTAGCCAGAGTTTAGACCGCTACCCGCTACCCGCTACCCGCTACCCGCTACCCGCAAAAGCGCTAGTGCAGCTGAGCTCTGATACCCATACTACCGTCATTCCCGAGAAGGAGGGTGTTGCAAAAGGGCAAAACACCCCCCGACCGTCATCCTCGCGAAGGCGGTTGTCGCAAAACCCTCCTCGCTCCCACGCTCTGCGTGGTAGCGCCAGGACCGAACCACAGACACGATTCCTGTGGTTGGCTATGCATTCCCACGCAGAGCGTGGGAACGAGGTTCCTGGTGGGTTTTGCGACA
>NZ_JAVRMB020000294.1:0-30388 GCF_031844845.1 Endozoicomonas sp. | reverse complement strand
CAGCGCTGCTCCACCATAAGGCAGCTCGTTGCCTTCACGGTCCAGAAGCCTCACACCCAGTGCCTGCATCATACCGGCACCACCATCATTGGTGGCACTGCCACCAATACCCACGATCATTCGTTTAATGCCATGGTCCAGGGCGCTGAGAATCAACTCTCCGGTACCTTTCGTGGTACTGATCAACGGGTTGCGCAGCTCAGCAGATACCAACTCGATACCGGAAGCTCTCGCCATTTCAATAACCGCTGTTTCACCATCGCCCAGCAGGCCAAAACAGGCAGACACCGGTTCGCCCATCGGGCCGGTTACCGTTGCGTCAATCAGTTTGCCATCGGTGGCATCAACCAGTGACTGGAGTGTGCCTTCACCGCCATCAGCAACAGGAATCTTTACGCACTCTGCATCGGGTAAGACCTGCTTAAGTCCGGTTTCAATAGCCTGCGCCACCTGGGCAGCAGTCAGGCATTCTTTGAACGAGGCTGGAGCAATAACAATTTTCATAGTCTGTTCCCTCAGAATTGCAGAATGCCATAGATCAGAGTGGCAGTCCGCTCAGGGTGGTGATTTGGATCATTGAATAAACTGGAGTGAAGGAGTTTTTAATGCCAGCTATTATCGGAACAATCGTATCGTCTGTATCGTGGAATTGACTGAATTTTTCAGGAGGAATCCATGATTTTTTGTGATGTTTCCGTTCAGGGTAGCCTGTACCAATAATAATGCCGATTCGATCCATAACATTGACATTGCGGTGGATGATATTTATGGCCCGTTGAAACCGCAGGAAAAATAAGTATTTTCTACCAGGGCTTTTCTATACCCAAAGGATTTGTTGGGTTCATTCTTTGCTATAACTGGTGGTCACGATAATTTATAAAAAATCAGGAGTTCAGTGGTGATGAATAAATTATTAACGATATTGATGATAGGGTTTTTATTTTCACAATTACCCGTTGAAAAAACAGAAGCAGCGGATTTTTATTCCTATATCCCATTTCTATACCAGGTTCCGGTGGGGAGTGTAGGTGTTTTCAAAAAGGGCAAACAATTCTACGATGATGTCTATCCTGCCGGTGTTTACACTACCTGGCCTTTTGATGAAGGCTTTAATATCAGCATTATTCCAGAGAAAACGGCTGTTACCGAAATTCCCTGCATTACTGTTGAGGGGATAAAAATCATCTTTCCGAAAATTACCGTTCATTATCAAATTCCTGAAGATGGTGCACTTGAACTGGTTAAACATCATGGTGTCGATTTCCTGGAACCCTTGATAAAAAAACCGGTAAGACAGGGTGTGGCTGATTTATGTTCGACCATGACTGCTGAAGCCGTTTATCTGGAAAAATTTGCGATTTTAAAACAATACATGACCGATTATCTGGCCAGGGAACAGGGGGATAAGGAGTCCGGGCTATCTATCGGTGACCTGGGAATAAATCGTCCCCGTGTGTCCGATGAAATTCTCGAGAATTTTGTCGGTCGGAAGGTATCCCCGGTGACCTGTGATCAGCCTTATGAGATTTTCTACACGCTTGAGGATGAAAAAGAGGCCAGAGAACGACTCTGTGGATCGGATAGTCAGCACGTTGAAATTCAACAAAATCCTGTTCCGGAAGATGATATGACCAGAGTTGTGGAACCTGATTTTGTCACCGTTGGTGAGCCGGTAGTTTTATCCGTGGATACTTATCAGGAAAATCCCCTTCAGCCAGATCATGAGATGCCTTCAGAGGGCTTGTTTCATCAGCAGGTTATCGATCCATTGATTGATGGTGAAGACTCATATGATGTAAAAGCAGAGCCGACAGAATTAACTCAACATTTGGTTCAGGATGATCTGGAAAGGATTGGGGGAAATACTGAATCAGTGAATAACCCTGGTTTTGAAGCTGGGAGAAACCCGGCTCAGTCAGTGGGGCAGGGCGATGAACAGTCGCCTCAGGGGTCACTTAAGGACAGGAGAAAAGCAAGTCTGTACCAGCAGATGCAAGGCTCCAAAGGCCTTTGGAAGAACAACAATAGCCTGCTATACCTGACCTGGTAAGAAAACAGAGGCGTTGCTCGCCAAATAGTTATTTATGCTGTATAAAAAAACAGTATTTCAACCATTGTGAGCCGGATTGTTCCTGATGCGATTATTTATCGCCGAAAAGCCCAGCCTTGGGCGAGCCATTGCGGATGTGCTGAAAAAGCCCATTAAAAAGCAGGAGGGCTACATAGAGTCTGCCTCCGGAGATGTGGTGACCTGGTGTATCGGTCACCTTCTGGAGCAGGAGGAGCCGGATGCCTATGATCCTGCCTACAAGACATGGAAACTGGAACATTTACCGATTGTTCCTCAGCAGTGGCGATTAAAGCCCAGAAAAGGCGTACGGTCACAACTGACAGTGATCGGTAAACTGCTGAAGCGGGCGGATATTATTGTTAACGCCGGTGACCCTGACCGGGAAGGGCAGCTGCTGGTGGATGAAGTGCTGGACTATCTGAAACTCTCTCTCCAACGGAAAAAAGAAGTTCGTCGTTTATTAATCAGTGATTTGAATCCTTCGGCAGTTTCACAGGCACTTGGGCGGATGCGATCCAACCAGGAGTTTGTGCCGCTGGCGGTTTCCGCACTGGCTCGCTCCCGGGCAGACTGGCTTTACGGCATAAACCTGACCCGTGCCTGCACATTACTGGGACGAAAGGTTGGCTTTAATGGCCTGTTATCCATCGGACGGGTTCAGACCCCGATACTGGGCCTTGTCGCCCGCCGTGATGCCGAAATCGAGAAATTTCAGCCCAAACCTTACTTTGAAGTATTTGCAACGCTGTTGACCGCAAAGGAAG
Organism: Endozoicomonas sp.; assembly: GCF_031844845.1. Classification (GTDB taxonomy): domain Bacteria; phylum Pseudomonadota; class Gammaproteobacteria; order Pseudomonadales; family Endozoicomonadaceae; genus Endozoicomonas. The sequence goes on along the minus strand of NZ_JAVRMB020000294.1, from coordinate 27,553 downwards.
AAAGCTTCAAAGCCAAGTGGGTACCCAGTGAAGCCTGTCAGCCCTGGATGGATGAAGAAGGGCGGGTTCTGGACCGGCGTCTGGCCCAGAATGTTGTGGATCGGGTTGCCGGTAAACAGGGCACTGTGAAGCGTGTTGAGGATAAGCGTGGTAAAGAGACGCCACCACTTCCTTACTCTTTATCTGCGCTGCAGATAGATGCTGCCAGGCAGTTACGGATGGATGCCAAAAAAGTCCTCGACAGCTGTCAGCGTCTTTATGAACAGAAGCTGGTTACTTACCCCCGTTCTGATTGTCGCTATCTGCCGGAAGAACATCACTCTCAGGCACCGGAAGTACTGGCAACCATTCGGCATAATGTTTTTTCGCTGGGGAAGGCAGTGGATCAGGCGTTGCCGGAGAGAAAAACCAGTGCCTGGAATGACAAAAAAGTGGGGGCGCACCATGCCATTATTCCAACCTCGCTGAGGAAGGATCTGGAGCGACTGCCGGAACTGGATCGTAAACTGTATGAGTTGATCGCCAGGCAATATGTTGTGCAGTTTTATCCTGATCATACGTTCAGGAAAAGGGTGGTTGATGTTGAAATAGAAAAAGGCCTTTTTCGCGCCAGCAGCCGTCAAACGGTTGAAGAAGGGTGGAAGGCCCTGATCAGACCGGGCAAAAGCAATCAGCGCTCAGGGGATGGTGCCGGGGATGATGGGAACAATGAAGAAAATACTTTTTTACCAGAACTGGCCCGGGGCGATGTTGTTGATTGCCCTGAAGCAGAATTGAAGGAGAAACAGACACAGCCGCCCAAGCCCTTTAATGATGCTACGCTGCTTTCTGCCATGACGGGTATTGCCCGGTATGTCCAGGATAAGAGCATTCGAAAAATACTCCGTGAAACCGATGGCCTGGGAACGGAAGCCACCAGGGCCAATATTATCGAGCTGTTGTTCAAGCGGCAGTTTCTGGAACGTAAGGGGCGTAATATCCATGCGTCGGCAACAGGGCGTGCTCTTATCAATGCCTTACCGGAAAGGGTGACAACCCCGGATATGACGGCACGATGGGAGTCATCACTGAATGATATTGTTGAGCGTAAGGGAAGTTATGGCGCGTTTATGGGAAGCCTTGACCAGGAGTTGAGAGCCCTGTTGATGCAAACCATGAGTGAAGGGTTGCCTACTGTTGCCGGTTTGCCTGCTCCGGCCAATCAACCGTTTAAAAAGAAGAGCCGGGGAAAGGCTGGGGGAAGTCGTCGCAAAAAAGGAAGCCCTGTGTAAGCACCGAACCAAGTGGTCGGATGCTTTTAGAATCTGTCTCAGGGTAACTTCTTTTTTTTACCACAGAGTCACAGAGGAGGGTAGAAAGAAAGGTTTTCGCTCTGTGCTCTCTGTGACTCTGTGACTCTGTGGTGAACAAAACGGGAAAATTATTAATGCAGAATTCCTTACAGTTTAGAAAAAGAACTTCACAAAAACCCGGGTTGTATATTGGTCAGAATTACCTCGATAGTTCAGGCCAACCCCCCACTCCTTATCGACCTGATATTCTGCCCCGGCGGTGAAGAGACCGGTATTATCACTTTCATCCCGATCATAGTACTGCTGGATATAGCCAGTATTCAGCCAGAGGCCTCTTTCCAGATGATAACGGGCGTTGACTGAAGCGGTATAGGCAGTCACCTTGTCCTTTACTTCATCAGTATCCACTGAAAGGCCATTGCGCAGTCGACCACTGGTTACAGAAGGGATCAGATGAAACCGGTCAGTGGGTTTCAATAGCAGGCTGGCTCCGGCAAAGTAAGAACTCCCGTCAATCTCGACATTTCTGGCGACCTCATCTTTATCAATACGGCCATAGGAATATCCCGCATTAAGGATTACCGGTATGGAAGGAATTTTGTAGGCACCATTAACAAACCAGGTGGTTCCATCGACAGTTTTAGCGCCCTCGTCCTGATTATTGTAACCAAAACCGGTATTGATGAAGGTGTAGTTATAGTCGTTACCTGCGTTGGCTATAGCTGAAATGGTAAGTAGTAAGGCCGGTAACCAGAAATGGAAGATCATTTATTGAATCCTTTTATCGAATGGGAGGATGTGTAGTACATGGATTTAATATGGATGGAAAAAGACCAGTCACTACCGTCTGTTTCTAGTGATTATTATTATTTGAAAAAGTTCCCATCGAGTTGATTTATTTTATGTAAGGAGGGCTGTTTAGTTTTTCAGAGTGAAAAGATTAACTGATGTTCTATTATGAAAGGCTGTTTTGGGAAAAATAAAAATCTGTGAACAAATAGCTGGTATTACCATGATACGATCATCTAAACCCATGGAAGTTTCTATTTCAATCCCTCTGACTGCAGAACCCTCCCTCCCTAAACCGGTTAGCAGTACCCATCGACATTGTCATTGTCACTGCTCCGGGGAGGAAAAGTTTTCATATCGTGTAGGGTTTGGCGTTGGTTTGACCGTTAGTACTATTACCATTGTTTCAGTAGGTGTTTTTACTACTGTCCTGACAGGCTACGTTGCCTTAAAGGGTTGAAAGTAATTTTTTGAAACACACGTGCGTATTTAATGACTGACTTAAGTGCAAGTAAGGTCAAAAAATTAGTATTTTAACCTCTTGTCAGCCTGACAGTGCTGTTTTTCATGACCAGAACCAACAGGAAATATGGAACTATATTACCTTCAACCTTCAACCTTTAAGCACAACATAGCCGTCCTGACAGGTTTGGTTGCGGCTGCTACAACATTTTCAGCCTCATTCATAAGTGCAAAGTTTGTCGCAGAATACTTCTACCCGGGGAATATACACGATCGACAAGTTACCATCGCCGAACCATACATTCAAACCTCTCTCTCGATGGAATAAAGCTAAGAAATTAATGGGAAAGTTACCACATCGCCATCATTTCTTCTGGCCTTGAAACCACAAAAAAGGGCAGTACCCGAAAGCACTGCCCTTGTGCCTGAGACTTGAAGGCATCGTCTGTGATCTGAGGAAAGTGAGCAATCCGGATTTGCCCACGACCTGACTTCGTTGTATTTTAGGACGTCCGACTATCCCGGAACTGGTTTTATCAACCGATAGCTATAGGATTTACCATGCTGAAGAAAAAAGTTATCAAGAAAACAGCAGAAACCGAGGTTACTTTTGAATTCGCTAAAAAAGGAATTCAGTCAGTTTCCCTTGTTGCCGACTTCAATGAATGGCAACCGGTCATCATGAAATACAACAAAAAGCAAAAAGCCTTCCGGACAACCGTAAGACTGCCCAAAGATCAAACCTTCCATTTCCGCTATCTGCTGGATGAAATGGTCTGGGAAAATGATTACCAGGCAGATGATTACGTCTCCAATTCCTTTGGCTCTGACAATAGTGTGGTTCACACAAAACAGGTGGCCTGAAGAGGCGCGGTTTGATTTAAAAGAACCCCACCAAAAAGAAAACCCCGTCCTCCCTCCTCTACGGTGATGGGGGATGACGGGGTTTTCTCTACCAACATTAGCAGTGATGTGGTTTCGGTAAACTATCAGACTCTTTTAAATATAAAGTGGATAGGCGCCAAAACGACACTTGTCACGCTGTTCTCCTGCCGTTCTCCTGCCGTTCTCCTGCCATTCTCCTGCCATTCTCCTGCCACTACCGGCCACAAAAGTGACGCAATATCCGGGTCACCTGATCAATACGCTGACTGAAGCTGGCCTTGCACGCTCTTTCACTATGGGTATGGTCGCCATCGCCGAAAGGACCAAAACCATCCAGAGTCGGAACACCCGCTGCCGTTATGGTATTGGCATCACTGACGCCACCACGGTGCTCTGTGGGTAAGGGATACCCAAGGATTGATTCAATCTCCAGAAGTAATGCCTGCTGGGGCTGGCTGGTTTCCATAACATCTCTCTGCACGCCACCCGTCATGGTAATTGTTACACCTTCAACGGCAGGGTAACTTATCATCTGATCAATAGACGACAGAACACGATCCCGCTCAGGCGCGCAGGTAAAGCGAAACTCCACGGCCAGCTGTGCATTGGGCGATATGGTATTAGCACCAATACCACCGGCGATTTTGCCCACATTCACCGTTGTACCCTTGTCCAGATCGGTCAGTGCCGTCAGGGCAATCAACAGGTGTGCCGCTGCAAGGTTAGCGTTGCGTCCCTGCTGGTATTGATTCCCAGCGTGGGCTGCTTTGCCGGTCAGCTCCAGATAGATAGTTCCTACCCCTTTACGGGCGGTCACCACTTCGTTATTTTCCCCTGCTGCTTCAAATACCAGACAGGCATCGTATTGTTCCGCAAGTGTTGTGGTCAGGAATTTACTGTCATCACTGCCGGTCTCTTCATCACTGACCAGCAGCATGTCAATGTTGTGGACAGCACCTTTTTCACGGTGGATAGCACGCAGGGCACTCAGGGCTACATAAATGCCGCCTTTCATATCGCAAACACCCGGACCGTAGATCCATTGTTCATCTTCCCGGAAGTGCTCAAATTCCCCCTTGGGAAAGACCGTATCCAGGTGTCCCAGCAGCAGGAGCTTTCTGCCCGCACATTTTGGCGATGAAAAGTGGAGGTGGTCGCCGATGGTTTCCCTGGCATGCCGATCCGTTCTGTATCCCAGCTCTTGCATCCAGCGGGCAATGACCTGCCCGGTTTCATCAACACCGGCTTTGTTCCCGGTATGGCTGTTAATTTCTATAAGTGCAGCGAGTTCTTTAAAGTCCACAATGATTCTTCATTCAGGGTTGCAGTTAATGGGTGTCGCACGACGAAGAGCGAGATACCTCCGTCGTTCAGGAATAGTTGTAACAACTTGCTGACTTTATTTTATGATCCGCCTTCAGGAATTGACTCAGGTCATAGATTGCATAAAAAACAGGCAAGATTATTAGCAATCCTTGGCAGTCTAAGTATATTAGCCCCTGTGCTGTACCATGCCAGTCATCACATTTTTAAGGTGGATTTCTTATTCAAGTAAGCAGTGGTTATTTCCCGTCGTCTTGTAAAAAATTCAGCCCTCAGCCCATTGATCTGGCATTCAGCCGGATTTATGCAAATCAATAAATTTTCAACAACTGCTCTATTCAGCATTATTACGGGGAACTGACCATGTCAAAACACACCGTTGGAATCTGGTTGTACCAGAATGGCGGAGGCGATTCCATCCAGCGAAAGCTGGTTGAACAACTGCGCGAACGGGATATCAATGCGATCACCGGTCTTGATCTGGCCCAGGCGATGGCTCATAACGGTTCGATCATGTGCAACGGCGTTGTCATGGAAGATCTGGACCTGTTCTACACGTATAACGCAGGCCAGCAGACCGACTATCAGGTGTACCTGTATGAAATGCTGGACCGGTTTATCCCGATCATTAATAACTTCCATGCCTTCGCACTAACAGAAGATAAATTCAAGACCTCTCATCTGCTGCAACGCCAGGGCATTAATACTCCGGAATACTGCCTGTGCAGGCATAACAACCTGGATGCACTCAGGGCCAGTATGTCAGATTGGGGCGGTCGGGCAGTCTATAAGCCCACCAACGGCTGGGGGGGAACCGGTATCGTTCGTCTTGAGAATGAGAACGCCCTGAATATGCTGCAACCGTTCATTAATCAGCTGTCTGTTCAGCATTTCTTTGTTGAACGGTATGTCAATAATGACCACACTGATTACCGCATTGATATTGTTGATGGTAATTTTGTCGGCTGTTACGGACGCAAGGCGCCGAAGGACGACTGGAAAACCAATATCACCAGTGGCGGCAGTGTCATCACCCGTGAAGCCAATGATGAAGTGATCGCCCTGGCCCAAAAGGCTGCCGAAATCACGGGACTGGAAATTGCCGGTGTCGACCTGATCTATGACCAGGAGCGTGAGGAGTATGTAGTACTGGAGGTGAATGGTATTCCAGCGTTTGCTACTCCAGAGCAGGAAACGTTCGGCCTTGATTTCAATGACCTGAAAATTGAAAAGATTGTCGATCTCATCGAGAGAAAGGTAACCGTGAAACACTTGATCGGCGTACCTGAACTGACTGAAAATGCGCAACTGGCTGGACATCCTGAACATGCGATCTGATAACAAAAAAGTAAACTCAACCTCACAGAAACGTCCGGTCCTGGGCTTGTTATACCTTGACCATGTCTTGCGTTTTTTCGACAAGTCCAATTTCAAGGGCTGGCCTGACCGGATTGAAACGGTCGTCTACCACTGGAAAAACGACAAGCAACGTTTTATCGATGAGGTTAAGCGCAAGAACATTGACGTATTGATCGGGAACATTCCGGCGACAGCCTATGAGGTATTCCGGGAAATTGCCCGGGAACTCCCGGAAGTGCAGTTTATTCCCTCTCTGGACAGTCAGTTCGCCAACAAGTCCAAGGAGAATGTCACCCATTTTTGTGAAAAGTATCAGCTACCGGTACCGGCTACCCGTATCTTTTATGAGATGGATGAAGCCCGGGAATTCCTGGGCAAGACCACTTTTCCAAAGATCATCAAGCGTTCCTATGGGCCGTCAAACTACGGTGGCTACTATGTCCATAAGGTAGACAGCGAAGCAGAAGCTCTGGAGCTGTTGTCCAGCAAACGTTACTACCCGGTTTACCTTCAGGATTTTATTCCCATGAAGGCCGATATCCGGGTCATGCTGATTGGTCATAAGCCGGTGTGTGCTTTCTGGCGCCGTCCTCCGGAGGGAGAATGGCTGACCAATACCTCCCAGGGTGGCAGCATGGATTATCAGGATGTACCGGACGAAGTGCTGGCACTGGCTGTTCGGGCGTCAAGGGCGGCCAATGCCGAGTACTGGGCCTGCGATATTGCCGTTAGCCATGATGATGAGTACCGCATTCTGGAATGTGCCACGGCGTTTGCTGCCTTCCCGTACATCCGTGACTGGATCGGGCAGTATCTGATGGCTGAGTTGACTTCCGGTCAGATGCCTTACCCGAATCTTCCCCTGTATAACTGGGAAGAGCTGGGCAAAATGTCATCATCGGTGCTGCGGGTTCTGCGACACATTACCTTTGCCCGCTGTCAGGATGCGCAACCTATGACGGATGCTGGTGAGACATTCCATCATATAGACGTGGATGGTTACCCACTGCTAGGAACTGACCAAGCCTTCGACGAAGAGTGGCCCAGTGACCGATGGAATCGGCAGGATAACTATCGTCCATCGGTGAAACCACCACGACAGCCTACTGTCAGTGAACTTCAGGCGGCAGATAAGGGGGCTGAGGAAGTCACAGAAATACCGGCATTGGCTGAAAATGTTGCTGGAATGGTTAAAAAAAAGGAGGTTGCATCAGACAACATATTGATGTCTGAAAATCAACTGATGGATTTGCTGGCCAGTGCCCGGGGGGTTAGCAGGAACCTGGCTCAACTGATCCTGAAAACCCTGGGGGTGCCTGGCGTTATTGATGCCCTGCAGAATGATCCGGAACAGTTAATGCGGGTGAAGCGCGTCAAGGCGAAACGACTGGAAAATATCCTGAAGTGCTGGCAGCAGCCTGTGGTTGCCGGTTAAAGGCCGCCCGCCTCCCGCTACCCGAAAAAGCACAAGTAACCTCGGCTTTTTTGGTCAGCGGGAAGCGAGAAGCGTTCGTTGCAATTTATATCAATTCACTGTCGTCAGTATCCGATATACTGGCGTCAGCGTCAGTCACTGGCGTCAGCGTCAGTCACTGGCGAAAACCGGCACTGGCACCTTTCCCTAATAACAACAAGTACTGGCCTATGAAACAACAATATATTTCCTACCAGGAAACCATAGATTTCCTGCAGCAGGCGATGGGTGAACATCCCGACCTGATCCGGGTGCACAGTATCGGGGAAACCCATGAAGGTCGCCCGATCATGATGGCCACGATTTCCCGTGATGTGGCCTACGCTGATGAAAAACCGGCCCTGCTGTATACCGGTACGATCCATGCCCGTGAATGGATTGGCATTGAACTGGCTACCCGGTTTATCCGCTATGTTATTGCTAATTACCGGACCGACCCGCGGCTGCTCAGCACCCTGACGCGCAACACCCTGTATATGGTTCCCTGCCTTAATCCCGACGGTTTTGAGTATTCTCGCAACCACTTCTCGTTCTGGCGAAAAAACCGGAGGGACAATGGTGATGGCACCTTTGGCGTAGATCTTAATCGCAATTTCCCGGTACGGTTTCGCAAGAATAATGACACCAGCTCCAACATTTATGGAGGTCCTGAAGCCTTTTCTGAGCCGGAAACCCGGGCCGTGAGGGACTTTGTCGAAAGTCACGCCAACATAACCATTGCTCTTGATTACCATTCCCAGGGCAATGTGTTCTTCCCGGCCCACAAGTTTAACCATGAGGAGGAGATGGAAGGCGCTGACCTGAATATGCTGTGCGCCAATATGGCCAACGAGATTCGCAAGGTCACCGGGCGGCAGTACGGCATCCATCGCGGCAAGCCACCGTTTAACCTGATTCATGGAAGTGGTCGTGAGTATTATTACAGCAAGGGCATTATGGCCACTGTCGTGGAAGTGGGCACACGCAATATTCCGGATTACCTGATCAATATGTCTCAGAGTGTCGATGAGAATATTCCGGCCCTGGTGCATGCCCTGGATTCGGCCATCAACTATTCAAAACACGCACCGGCCCGGGTACCCAGCCTCACTGCAGAGACCATTGGTGCCAGCGATGTGACCCTGTGCTGGACCTATGACCGACCAGACGATTGCTGCTTTGAGATTTATCGCAGTGAAAGCGCCAAAAGTCCCTGTACCGCCGATCATTGCATTGCCGTTACCCGGTCCCTGAGTTATACCGATACCCAGCTGAAAAGTGGTCAGCGCTACTTCTATAACATTCGGGTCGTGGATCAGGTGACCAGTATCAAGTCAGCCTTCACACCGGAACTCAAGATCAGAACACTACTGGCCCGTGATGAGTTCTTTTACACCCTGTTTCCGGCGAAAGGCGACGTTGGCTATGTGGGCGAAAAAACCGCCACCCTGAACTCAAACCATTTTGGCTACAACTCTCTGTTTGTGGGCATTAACCGGCGCAAGGGCTGTTGTTATGGCATCGTCGCTTTCAATCTTGAACGGTTGCCACCGGATGCTGCGATAAAAAAAGCGGTGTTCTCGCTCTACCCGATGAACCGGGTCAATGCCAAGATAGAAAAATTTGGTGAATGGTCGGTTTCCATTCTGGATACCAGCGATATCAATGAGCTCAGCAGCTATGGCCAGATTACCGAGGCCAATGTACTGCAAACCCTGGGGGATGCCATTGAGTCAGACCGGCTGACCCAGGGTATCTGGACCGAGTGGTCTTTTACAGAAGTGGAACGTCGTCTGCTACAACAGCAGATTGAACAGGGGCAGCTACTGCTTAGAATCGAGGGTCCGGACCATCTGCCGCCGGGCAATGACTCGCAGATGATGCAGTTTGATATAGGCTATGGCCGCTTTGGTGGCGGCATTCATTATCGTCCCAACCTTGAGATCATCTATACCCGGGAGAGCCAATCGGTCACCATTGAACCCGCTGCGCTACACACGATCACGGAGAATGAGGTTGCCGCTGGCAAACTGCTGTCCGGATTTGATGCCCGGGGAAACAAGATTTACGGGGATTTGAGCTTTGATCTCACGGCATTGCCCGATCCGGACTGTACCGTGATCACCTCAGCCTATGTGCAGCTGCGTGCCAAAAACCAGTTGAAAACCCGCAAGGATATCCGCTTCACCATGGAACTGGTGGAGCTGAAAGACCTGGACCATGCCAGTATCCGCAACCGTCAGCAAATTGAGTATGTCGGCTACGAAGTCAGCAATGAACAGCTGAGGGAAAATACCAGCCACAACTTTATGTTTGACAGCTTCTGTCGTGCAATACTGGAAGACCTGCATGCCGCCGACAAACCGGTACACCTGGTTGTACGACCAACCACACCATCAGCGGAAAGCAATGCCATTATTGATTGGCACGGTGAGGGTGAGGCCAGATCAGCGCAACTGGTGATCAATTATATTGAACGGCGCAAGTTGCCATTACCTGCGCCTGCCGACCTGTCGGCAACCGTCGAAAACAACAAGGTCAGGTTGACCTGGAAAAAACCGGACAGCCCGGATTTTATCGGCTGTTATGTGGTTCGCAATCGCTTCCACCCACCCCGTTCCCCCATGGATGGTATCAAGCTATACGCCGGGCAGGATGAATACACCTTTGATGATTTCGGTAATCCTAATATCCCCAAATACTATGCCGTATTCAGTTACGACAATGTGCCCAACTATTCAACGCCGGCAACGGTACTGTTCAGTCTTGATGAAGTGATTTCCCTGATGGATGACGATATTCCGGAAACCCAGGAGGAGGAGGAAGAACGTCTGTCGAGGGAGTATCCGTGAGTCAGCCCCGGGGATTGCATAGAATGGTCACGGGAAAACGCTGGGACTTTTAAACGACTCAGGTCTTTCATGTTGAAAGACCTGAGTCGCAGCTTTTCCGTATCTTTTGCAGTGAAAGAAAATTGCCACGGAGACACAGCACCCAATGGGCATAAAAGGCACGGAGAAAAGAAAATGCTTTTCCTCTGTGTCTCCGTGCTTCCGTGGCGAAATCTTTCATAGTCGGGGGGAGCGAACAAGCGTCATTGGCATTTGTGCCACCCGCTTTTTACACAAATCTGGAAATCCTTCCATAAAAAGCAGTCAGGGGCCGGGGTGACCTGACTATTGACAATCTATATTGGAAATATCCGTGAATCCCGCGATTAATATTGTTGAACGTTTCCTGAATTACACGCGAATTAATACCACCACTAACCGTGAAAAGGGTGCGGCAGGCATTATGCCGTCTTCTTCCGGACAAATGGTATTGGCACAGTTACTGGCCAGAGAGTTAGAAGCATTGGGGCTGGAGGAAGTTATATTGCGAGACAGCGCTATTCTGACCGCGACCCTGCCAGCCAATTCCAGAAAAACATGCCCTGTCGTCTCATTCTTTGCGCACCTTGATACCAGCGCAGAACAGACCGGCGATACCCATGCCCGGATTGTTAGGTATTCAGAGGGCGATATCTGTTTGAACCCTGAACTGGGGATTACATTAAAAGCATCAGAGTTTCCGGATATTACCCAATATCAGGGACAGGAAATTATAGTGACTGACGGCACCAGTCTCTTGGGGGCGGACGATAAAGCTGCCATTGCAGCGATCATGAATGCCCTGCAAACCCTGAAAAATAATCCTGATATTGAACACGGCACGGTGAAAGTTGCCTTTGTTCCCGATGAAGAACAGGGACTTCGTGGCGCGAAAGCCTTTGATGTGGAAAGCTTTGGGGCTGACTTTGGCTATACGCTGGATTGCGGCGGCATCGGCGATTTTGTGCACGAAAACTGGAATGCCGGCGATGTGGTGATTACCTTCACCGGACAATCTGCCCATCCCATGTCTGCCAAGGGTAAACTGAAGAACTCATTGCTGATGGCGCACAAATTCATTGCCATGCTGCCCGCGGGTGAAGCACCGGAATACACGGAAGGTCTTGAAGGGTATTACTGGGTTAAAGAGCTGTCCGGCAACAATTCAAAAACCCTGTTGAAGATGGATGTGCGAGACTTTACCCGGGAAGGTTACCAAAGTCGTATGATGTTTCTGCAGACACTGGCCGGGAACTGTCAGGCGTTGTGGGGTGAGCAGGCTGTCCATATCCAGGTCGCTGACCGTTATGAAAATGTCGCCAATAGTCTGGAAGGTGAGGCTGGCTTTCCGATTGATATCGCCAGAGAAGCCTATGCCCGCAATAACATCACCATGAACGTGGTGCCAATGCGTGGTGGTTACGATGGTGCGGTGCTGTCGCAAAAAGGGTTGCCCTGTCCAAATATTTTCACGGGGGCTCATAATTTCCATTCTGTTTACGAATACCTACCCGTGAAATCCTTGCAGGCGGCCAGTGATGTGGTGGTGGATGTGATTCGGGTTACTGCGGAAAAAGAGAAGTAAGGTTCTTTTTCCCACGCACTCACAATCCCGGGGTTGTGGCAACACTCAAAAACGAGTCTCTCAGCGTAGGTCGATTCCCACAGGGAGCCGACACCCGAAGCAACCGGCATGCACCGTTTTGTGTGTTGCAGGGGAGGCTGGCGGCAGAGCCACGAGTCGGCTCGCAAGCGAACCGACCTTGTCCAGATCGCTTTTATCCCTTTTGCGACAGCCGCCTGTGCCGGGGTGACTCGCATAGGTTCTATAGCCAAAGAGTTTGGAGTTACAATATGGCGGCAAGCGAAGTACCGGGAGCCTGGATACCGGCACAACATCGAAAAACTCACTGACTCCAGCTGCCCGGATCGGTATCGTCCCGGTCAATCTGTCCAATATCCAGCATGGGTGCAGCATCCAGGTGCTGAGCATCAAGCATAAAGGAGACACGTTCCAGCGCTGAGATCACCATGGACTGTTCCCAATCCTGCATATCTTCAAATCGTCGTGTAAACAGATCCTGCTGTGGGGTCGGCGCCTCCTTCAGCAATTCCAGCCCGGCGGGTGTTAAACTGATCCAGACCTTGCGTTTGTCTTCTTCTCCCCGCTCCCGGCAAACCAGCCCCTTCTTTTCCAGCCGGTCAAGAATACTGGTGACGGTTGCCTGTGTCAGACCGATCGCTTTCGCCAGATCACCTGTCGTAATCTGGGTAGATAACCTGAGCGCCTGCATGGTCATTAACTGAGGCAAGGTGAGTCCGCTGCAACGGCTAATCTCCTTATTCTGCATATCGGTTGACCTGACCGGCTGGAAGGCCAGTGAACACCGGCCAATGAATGAGATGATCCAACAGGCTTTTGCAGGACTGGATCCATCAAAACAACTGCTTATTGCCACCGGCTACACCCACTGCCAGGAGCAGTTGATGAGAACCTTTGATCGTGGCTTCAGCGAAATGACCTTTGCCAAAATCGCCACTGTCACCGGCGCCAGGGAAGCCATTATCCATAAGGAATATCACCTCAGCAGTGCTGACCCCAATCTGGTGGGGAAAGACAACGTTATCCCCATTGGCATGACCAACTTTGATGTTGCCGACAAATTATCCAATCTCGGCATGGAAGCCATTCACCCGAAAGCCGCACAGGAAATCCGGAAAAGTGGCATAACACTGAGAATCAAAAACACCTTCGAGCCTGAGCATCTGGGCACCATTATTGACCAGAATTACTGCAACCCGAGGCCCTGTGTAGAAATTTTTGCCGGACGTAAAGATGTAGCTGCTATTGAAATATTTGACCAGGAAATGCTGGGTTCTATCGAACACGATCTGGAGATCAGCCAGCTTATCCGGGAACTGAAACTGGAGCTGGTGAATAAAGAGTCCGACGCCAACAGTATCACCTTCTACCTGACGGGAAGCCGGAAAAAAATCAACCGATTGGTTCGCCTGACAGAGCAAAAATACCCGTCAGCGGAGGTAGCCATTCACAAAGCGGCCATTGTTTCGGCCATTGGCTCCGACCTGAAAGTAAAGGGTATACTCGCCAAAACGGTCTCCGCCCTCTCAGAGGCCGACATTAATGTGATGGCCCTGCATCAGACTATACGACAGGTTGAAATGCAGTGTATTGTTGCCGAATCAGACTATGAGAAAGCCATTCGCGCACTGCATAAAACACTGGTTGAAAACGAAAATCATGGCTCCGTTATCCGGCGTTATGTGGCGGCCTGAACGAAGGGCAGTCGAGAATCCGTTGATCATCTCTTATAGTGAATGGATCGAAGAAAAACTGGCCAGTGCCCTTGGTGATAATGGCACTGGCCTCTCTGTTTTACAGAGTTTTCTGTTTTAAACCTTTTTGATCAGGTAGAAATGGTTGATCAGGCAGAAACAGTTTGATCTTCCTTTACAATATGATGGAAATCGATATTTTCTTCGGTATCACCGGCGTGAATATCATTGAACACATCCAGATCAATGTTGTTCTCAGATTTCGCCACGATGCAGGTGACGACACTGTCGCCGGTAATGTTTACCGCGGTACGAATCATGTCCAGAAGACGGTCAACACCCATAATCAAGGCAATACCCTCCAGAGGCAGGCCTACCTGTTGCAGTACCATGGCCAGCATGATCAGGCCAACACCCGGTACGCCAGCGGTGCCGATAGACGCCAGGGTCGCTGTGACGATAACCATGAGGTAGTCATTGATGGCCAGGTCAACACCGAAAGCCTGTGCGATAAATACCGTAGCTACACCTTGCATGATGGCGGTGCCATCCATGTTAATGGTGCTTCCCAGGGGAATAGTGAAAGAGGCAATCTCGTTTTTAACACCCATCCGGCGAGTGACCGCTTCCATAGTCACAGGAATGGTAGCGTTACTGGATGCCGTTGAAAAAGCGAACATAATAGCATCCTGCATTTTGGTCAGGAATATTTTAGGGCTCAGACCTGTGGTCATTTTCAGCAGTGAGCAGTAAGTCACCAGTACCTGCAATACCAGAACACCCGCTACCACCAGGAAGTATTGAATCAGGTTACCGATAGCGGCCAGATCCATGGTGTAGAACAGTGTGGCCATCAGGCTGAGGACACCGTAAGGCGCCAGATTCATAATCAGGGTGACCAGTTTCATCATCACTTCGTTCAGTGCCTGAAACATTTCTACGACAGGCCTGGCTGGCTTTCCAGCCGCGGCAATGGCAATGCCAAACAGCAAAGCGAATACAATGATCTGCAAAGTATTTCCGGATGCCATCGCTTCGAACGGGTTGCTTGGGAACATGCCGATAATGACTTCTGAAATAGAAGGTGCGGTTCTGGCGGCAAACTGGGTTGCGCTTTCAAGGTTGGCGCCTGCACCCGGAGCAACCAGAAGGGCGACACCCATTGCCATGCTGATGGCTATAAACGTAGTGAACAGATACAGGGCAATAGTCTTCCCCCCCAGACGACCTAAAGTGCTGATGTCTTTCAGTGAACAGGCACCGCAGACAATGGAAGTAAATACCAGGGGCACCACAATCATTTTCAGGGCTGACAGGAAAATTTGTCCCACCACATGGAAAATGCCATTGACGAGATACAGTTCAACCAGGGTATTACCTGGCGTGGCGTAACGCATAACCAGCCCCAGGGAAAGACCAATAACCATACCGATCAGAACTTTAGCGGTGAGAGATAGTTGAGACCATTGTTGCATATTCAAAATCCTTTATTGCTATAGGTGTTTTTTCTTCAGAAGCGGTCTTTGGAAAGGGTGATGTACAGCTGTCCTGTAATGAAAATTCGGTGTTAGGGTTTGATTTATTCGCCGCAGAAAGGGTAGTGGTTAACCGCAACGAAGGGGGTTGATGTAAGTCACTGTTTGGTGAAATAGGGGAGAATGCTGCGTTATTAAGGTTTATATTCTGTTTTTATGGATTTAGTCAGGTAAAAAATAGATGGTTAGCAAAGCCGGGGTCTTTCTTTTTGGGCAACAATCGACGTGATTATTAAAGACATATCGTTCTGTTGATCTCCTGTTCTATCTGTTTTTATTATTGATTAAGTCTGGGCATATCGGGGCTGGAGTGATAAATATGGACAATGCATATCAGTAAATATAACAATCAAAAAAGGATGTTTTATGCAGTTACTCCACGGTTTGGTATTTATCATGGTTGTTATCGGTATGGTCGTAGATTATATCTTCTGGTTTGGTGCGTAATGCTTCCATAAACGTTCTGGTCTTCCCTGTGATGCGGAACTCAACTGTATCGGGGGGGGGGACGGCGAAAGTCAGGGTGTTGGCATCGTCTACCACCGGCACCAATGACAGCAACCCTGTTTCCTACGGGAGCGCCCTTAAAGACATCCAGATAGCTGAGGACCTTGTTATGATCAATCCCTTCAATATCCAGCTTCCCTGGGGCAATGCCGGTGGCGACAATGACTTCATCAAAATCACTGTTTTCCAGCTCATCCGCTGACACTCGGTGATTCAGTTTCAGTTCAACACCGGTTAACTCAATCTGCCGTTTAAAGTAACGCAGGGTTTCTTCAAATTCCTCTTTACCCGGGAAGGTCCTGACAATATTGAATTGACCACCGAGACAGGAGGTTTAAGAATTTGTCCAGAAATAGCTTCTACATTTCAACGAACGTTGCGCGATGCCTGTAATCCGAAAAAGCCGGGCTCGCTTGCGTTTTTCAGGGCAACGGGCAACGTTATCTTGAAGCAATTTCTAAGGTAGTGTCATGAGTTCTGTGACAGCATCCAGTTCTTCTGCCTGGCTCGCCGTTAGCCAATTGTCAGCCATCAACCGGGCTTTTTCCATGGAGTCATTGATGATCACCTGGTCGTTAAGTTCCAGATCTGCAAGCATGGCCTCAATCTTGCCAAGGATGGCTTCTTTCATGCTGGCCAGCTCATTTTTGATGGGAAGGGTCAGAATGCTGACCGTGTGTATTATGTAAATGTCATCATCCGCCAGGTCCGGGGCAAACAGAATAAGTCTGACCATGGTCAGGGCAACCAGATCCTGAACTTTTTCTGCTGCTTCTGTTTCGGTTAATTCAGTATTGCCGGCTTCGTCCTGTTGGCGGGCATTATCCAACAGGATAATGGCCTGATAGTAGCTGTTGGTAATGGAGGTGATGATCTGGATGAGCTGTGTGCGCATATCCAGTTCCGGCTTGCCGAAATAGAACTTCTGTCGTCTGAAGGAGTCGGTCAGTTCCTGGTTGGCAAAGTTTGCGCCAATCAGTTCCGTCTTCGGATAAAAAGAAACGACATTGAGCATTTTCAGACGGGACCAGGCATAGATTTTTTTTCGCAGGGAATCCGTTGTTCCATATTCAAAGATATTGACGAAAAAATTGGCAAGGGAACGGCTGACGACTTCGTTGTCGTGAACCAGTGCCTTTACCATGGCCTGGGTGGAAAAGCCGACCGCCCCAAGCAGGTAATCCCCGTAAGAGGCCCAGGAATCCAGCACATCACGGGATTTGCCGGTAGCCTGAACGTCAAGCTCAAGCCCCCAGGTGTTGAGAATCTTCAGGTAAGCACGTTGTACATCCGGTTTTTCAAAGGCCGGATCAAAGTTTTTCAACGCGAACAATACCTCAAGGCTATATTCGTTCATCAGTCCCAGCTCCCTTAACCGCAACAGGCCGGGGTTGAGCCTTGATACCGCCAGCGCGTCCATGACCAGATTACTGTCATTAAATTCGGGGTGAAAGTAGCGCTGGCTATAGGCCGCCAGCGCAATGATAAGGGCCGATTGGTGATAGCGGGTAGCGCCCGGATCGGTCATCAGCATATGGTTGCCCAGACTCCAGTATCGGGTGAGCAGGGCCTCCAGCGTGGCCCGGTATGAACGGCTGGTCTGGGCTTCAATACTGAGTTTGCGATTAATGACGTTGACCTTGTCGGCCAGTTCATTCTGAATCTCTTTGTCCTCCTGAGGCAGGATGCCGGTGGTGCTGCCGATCCAGTTCTTGATAACGGTTTGCAGATGAACGATGGCCGGTTCTCCCAGTGAACGCAGGCCAAAGTCAAACATGGACAGCAGCAGATAACCGGATGCCAGATGCCAGAAGGGGGCCTTATCGGTCATCAGGTGCTTGATGGTGTGGGGATGGATCAGGGCAATCAATACTGAGTAGGTCAGGGCAGTGCCATGGATCGTTGCGGTGGCAATGGTTTCCTTATCGGGAAAATAATTCTGGTACCAGGTGGAGGCTGATGGCCCCGATTGTTTTTCCCCTTCAATAGCTTCGCGAGTCTGTGCCAAAGCGGTTGCGGTTGTTATCCAGTCAATGTTCCCATAGGCAGCAACTGCCTGTCGGGGGGCGGTTGAGAGTTCATGCCAGGATTTTATCTGGTCGTCATACCACTGTCGTACTTCTTTTCGGGTGCGGTAGTCAGGATCCAGAACGGGTAGCTGCTGCTCAATATGGAGGATGATTTCCGGTGAATGTAACGGACGATAAGCCATCAGAATGGACTTTATCAGACTGTCACCGGTCTTGACCTCAACATTTTCCCGGTAATTCTGCACCAGGGCGCTGGCCAGAATGGCGCTGGTATCCCGGTCACCGGATAATGCCTGACGATAAGCCTCGGACAAGTGCACCACCAGAGCTTCAATGGAACGCTGGGCATTGGACCGGGCAAAATTGGGCTGCTCAGCCAGAATGGCGGTGGCATTTTTTTGCAGGGTATTAAAGTAATTATTGGCAAAATCGCCGGTGGAGGATGTGGCGGAACCTTTCCCGGTGTCAATGGCTCCCCAGTTTTCCAGCGTTCGCCGGGTATTGGATGAGAATCGTTCTATCGTGGATTTGGTCGTCGCCATTCCGGCTATTTTGGCAAAATGGTCAACAATGGCATAGATGGCCGGGTTGCTTTTCTTATTCAGGAAGTAGAGGAACACCGCAGGAACGGAGACGCCCATCATAAAAATGGTGTTCCTGATATGGTGGGCAGGCACCCCTTTGAGCGCAGATTTGATCAACCCGGACTGTTCATCGCTGTCCGCCATGACGGCCATGCCTTCCAGTTCAGTGATGGTGCCATTTTCATAGGGGCTGCAATCGACATTACTGATACGCCATTGGTTCAGTAAGTCACAATATCTCAGATTGATGAGCGCAGAGTGTTGCACCAGTGGATCCATGGTGTGCAGGTATTCCTGAACCCGGGGACGGAAATCGGGCCATTGGGACCAGTCAATCCCCTGGTTAAAAAGGGTGTTTATACTGTCAGAGGCGTCGCTGGCCTTCGCTTCAGGATGAATGTAAACCATCACCTGAGCCGCCAGGGCGATCAGGGCCGCAGCGCGTTCGTGATCTTCGTTGTTGAAGGCCAGGCTGGCGGAAATGGCAATATTGTCAAGAATATCCTGCAAGCGGAAATAGGTTTTTCTCGCCTTTTGGGCATTCATGCTCAACATAGAAAATGTGAACAGTGAACGGAATAACAAATCTGTTTGTAATTCATCGGTATTTTTTCTCAGGTGATCGTCGGAGAGCGTTTTATAACTGAAACTTTCTAATCGGGCGGCGAGATTGTCGGTCAGGTGCTGGCTGGTGGATCGCCGGATATTACTGCCATGAATTGACAGCAGCTGTGATAAAAATGGATGATTTTTTTTCAGGAGCTCCTTGCTAACATTCAGAGCAATCTCAGCGCTCAGCGGCACCATGCCCCAGGCAACCGCTGTTTTCAGAATGCCGGTAAAGCCTGCCGTTCCTTGTTTGTCAGGCGTTGTGGGGGGGGCTTTGCTGCTGTGCTGAGCCTGAGTGTTGGGCAAGGCATGAGCAGGAATCGGATTGATGGTCAGTGTGCATGCTATTAATAAAATCAGAATAAAACGGACGTTCTTCATTTTTTTGGTAGCCTTTCCATCAGATACTGTAGCGGATACATAACAAAATTCGGCCATTTTGAAGCTTCAAAATAAATAGTTGTGCTTGTGTTGATAATATTTTTTAATGAAATTTATGAAAAAATTGGGGGTGTACATCTGGTTATTATAATTTATTTGGAGGTCATGGTGTCAGGTGAAATACCTGATGATTATTCATAATAAGAGTTTAGTTTCTATTGATTGTCTATTACGTATTTAGTTTTAAGTAAATACTCGTCAGAGCGGCTTATAAAATTCAAAGTGTCGAAAAAGTATCTACTATCCATATCATGCAGCAGATCATGAATGACCTGTTGGTTGTATCTATTGCATTCGGAGTTGAATTATAAATTGAGGCGGTGTCATCCTGATTGTTATATCAAGGCAATCTGGAACCTTTGAGAACTTAAATGTAAATGGAATTAATTGGCTGTATTTACTGTGGGGTTATGTTGTTTTTCGGAGGTGCCTGAGTGAGTGATGTTCCTGAATTTGGTAAGTGGCGAGAGCGCTTTTGGCCGGTTCACAGCCATGAGTTGAAGAAGCTGATTCCCATGATCCTGATGTTTTATCTGATCCTGTTTAATTATACGATTCTGCGGGATACCAAGGATACGCTGGTGGTCACCGGTGCCGGGTCCGGTGCAGAGATTATCCCTTTTCTGAAACTCTGGGTTAATGTGCCATTCGCCATTGGTTTTACCATTATTTATTCAAGACTGAGTAATGAACTTCGGAGGAATACGCTGTTTTATCTGATTATCTGGACGTTTATTTTGTTTTTTGTGTTTTTTGCCCTGGTGCTTTATCCCAATAGGGATATGCTGCACTTCCATGAATTTGCAGATTATTTAGAGGGTGTTTTGCCCGGCGGATTAAAGGGGCTTGTTGCCGTTATCAGGAATTGGACCTTTTCCCTGTTTTATGTAATGTCTGAACTGTGGGGGAGTGTCTGCCTGTCCATGCTGTTCTGGGGCTTTGCCAACCATATCAACCATATCTCTGAATCCAAACGGTTTTACGCCCTGTTTGGCATGATGGGTAACCTTGCCCTGCCGACTGCCGGTTATTTTGTCTACGTTGCTTCGAGTGTCCGTGAAAATCTGCCTGAAGGGGTTGATCCCTGGGGGTATTCACTGAATCTCATGACCGGGGTATTAACGCTGGGTGGCGTTTTGATCGTTGTTATCTACTGGTGGATGAATCGCTATGTGATAACGGATCCGACGCTGTTCAAGCCCATTGATAGCCATGAACCGGCCAATGAAAAGCTGAAGCTGTCATTGAAAGACAGTCTGAGACTGATTATTCACTCGAAATATTTATTATGCATTGCCCTGCTGGTGATCAGTTACGGGGTGTGCATCAATATGGTTGAGGTGACCTGGAAGAATCAGTTGCGTATGCAGTACCCGGATCCCAATGCTTACAACCAGTTTATGGGATTGTTTTCTACCTGTACCGGTCTGGTCACTATCTGTCTGATGCTGTTTGTCACCAACAACGTTATACGGCGATTTGGCTGGACGGTAGCGGCACTCTGTACACCGGTAGTTTTGCTGATCACCGGGAGTCTGTTTTTCAGTTTTGTGCTGTTCAGGGACTCGATTCCCGGCGGTGTGTTTACGGCCCTGGGTATGACGCCGCTAATGTTGACGGTAATTCTTGGGGCACTGCAGAACATTCTGAGCAAATCGACCAAATACGCCCTGTTCGATCCCACCAAGGAAATGAGTTATATCCCCCTTAGCCCGGAGGAGAAAGTTAAGGGCAAAGCGGCGGTGGATATTATTGGTAACCCCACCGGGAAATCTACCGGTTCTCTGGTGCAGCAGGTGTTAATGGTGATGTTTGGCTCCCTGTCTGCAATAGCCCCTTATGTCGCCGTTATTGTTCTGGGCTTTTTCGTGGTCTGGATTGGTTCAGCCCGATCCCTGGGCAAGCAGTTTGCTGAAGTGACTAAGGAACGACATATTACCTGAATGACCCTGAATGATATTGTCGTCGGGCCGGGGGCGTCGAGTCCTCCTGCCTGTTGTCTCTGAGCAGTAACGGCGGGTTTGTGATGGGTAGCTATCCCTTTTCTGTGGTTAAACTTGTTATTATTATTTTGTCGTGTAATTGCTTTTTTGCCGTTGCGGCAGAAGGGCAGGATGCCGGTGGTTTTCTTGAAAGCCCAGAGCTGGATGGCAAGCTGCGAACGGTTTTTTATGATGTGTACAATTCTGAGAAAGATCAGCATACAGGTGCCTGGACAGCTGCGTTATGGCTGAATGGTCGTACAGGCGATTTTGCGGATATGGTTTCTCTGGGAGCCGGTTTTTATGGCGTTGCCCGGTTGGAAATGGCAAAAGACAGTACTTATTCGTACCAGCTGTTGAATGATGCCAATGAAGGTTTTGGCAAGCTGGGTCAGGCTTACGTCCGGTTACAGGCTCCCCCGTCTTTTGCTGACTATGGCTCTGCCAGCTTTACCATTGGGCGACAAATCTTGAAAACCGGGTTAATTTCCGGTTCCAGTTCAAGGAGTGTGCCCAGCAGCTGGCAGGGCTACAACCTGAAAGTGGCCTCGGAAAATCTGGAGGTGGGTTTGGCCCTGGTGGATCGAATGTCGTTACGGAACCAGGCCGGGTTTCACCGGCTGCACAATTTCCCCGAACAGAAACAGGTGATTGATTATATTATCGGTGGTGAAGTTTTTTATCAGATGCCCGTGCTGGCAGACAGTGAATTATTCCTGAAATATCGGAACGGTTTTGCCAAAGACTTTCTTCGGGCTCATAATCTGGATGCTTTACTGACGACTCCGTTAGGAAGTGGTCGGGATCTGTCTCTCGGAGTTCGCTATTACCATACGGAAAAAGCAGGTGACCTCTGGCAGGGTACGGGCTGGGGCGAAAGTCCTTTATTTGATGATCATGCCAGTGTGATTAATGTACATGGTAGTTTGCATATTCCTTCAGGCTGGTCTTTTAACGCAGCAGTCAGCCATTATAATGCCCGTTCCTCTAACCCTAAACCCAATGACAAAACAAGTTATGCCCCGCCGGGCGCGTACTATTACGACCTTGGTGCAAACACCCACGGATTCTGGAATATAAGCACCAATGGTTTCGCTGAAGATATGATGTACGACGATGAAACGGTATTTATGGCCGGTGTCAGTTATGATTTCTCAGCCTCCGGAATTCAGGGATTGATGGGAGGCTACGCTTTTCATTATGGCTCCGGGATGCAAGTCACAAAGCCTGACGGCAGTAAAGCCGACACTTCCGAGTATGAGCATGATATCCATATTGTCTATCGGTTTTCACGGCCGTTTGCCAAAGGGCTGACCTTTAAACTGAAGTATGGCCTTTACCGGAATGACGAACTTTTGCGCAAAGCTATCCGGAAGCAGGAGAATGACCTGCGTGTCTGGCTTGATTACGATTTTATTGCTTTTTAGCATCTGATTATTGCGGGCATCCTTTGTCCGTCATTCTCTGCAATCGACTCAGCTGGCTTATGAGGGTGTTGCAAAAGGTCTTAAATGCCAATTTATACTATTGCCGTCTTTCCCCGAAGGAGGTTGTCGCAAAAGGTCTTAGGGAAGCTTATACCATCGTCATCCCCGCGAAGGAGGCTGTTGCAAAACCCACCAGGAACCTCGTTCCCACGCTCTGCGTGGGAATGCATAGCCAACCACAGGAATCGTGTCTGTGGTTGGGTCCTGGCGCTACCACGCAGAGCGTGGGAGCGAGGAGGGTTTCTCCTCGTTCCCACGGTCCCCCGTGGGAATGCATACCGAACCCGTCACAAATAAAACAGCCTGCATGAAACGCCCACAAATCCGGAAAAAGAGAGATCCCTCATCATTCGGCCAGCTCCGGTATGCATTCCCACGCAGAGCATGGGAACGAGGTTGAACCTCGTTCCCACGCTCTGCGTGGGAATGCATAGCCAACCACAGGAATCGTGTCTGTGGCTGGGTCCTGGCGCTACCACGCAGAGCGTAGGAGCGAGGAGGGTTTTGCGACAATCGCCTTCGCGAGGATGACGGTCGGGGGGTGTTTTGCCCTTTTGCGACAGCCTCCTTCACGGGAAAGACGGAGGGGGTAGAAATCGGTATTTAAGACCTTTTGCGACAGCCCTTTATATGGGGTTAACCACCTGTCGTATTTTACCGCTTGCAACCAGCTCCAGAAATTCCTCACCCAGTCGTGTACTTTCCTGAACAACCCGCTTCCAGTAACGCACCCGCTCATCAAAGGTAAACCGGGCAAAGTCATTACGATCCGGAATTTTCTGGTAGGGAAGCCGGTCGACAAACGCCTGTGAAGGAGAAACCAGCACAACATTATCAGTGTTTTGAGGAGACGGTCTGCGATGCTTAAGCGCCTTATCAAACCAGCCTGGAATCATTCGAGAATAAAAATGAGGATAAAGAACCAGACCATCACCCTGATGGAAACGCATATCAAAGTGATAGTCGGTAATCCCGCCATCACGATATCGACCTTCCGGAGCACCGGCTATATTCGTGACACTCTCCATCACAACCGGAATGGATCCTGATGCCATAACGGCATCCACCAGATTGGCTGCAGACAGTTTCACCCGCTCGGTAGTAAGATCGCTGGCGTGATAAAATTCCGGTTTCTCTGAATGTTCATATGCCGAATGGTGGAACAATGTACGGGTAAAAAAATACGACAAATACTTTCTATTAATCAGATTACCCGTAGCCGCCAGGCCCAGACCCGCCATCTGTAACGGTTTAACGTCAGAAGCGGTCAGCCCATGACTCCTGACGGCAATCAGATTAAAGCGCATCACCGGATTATTAAGGATCTGATGAATGCTTTCCTCAGGAATAATGCTTGCCACAAGCTCCCTGGCTTTCCTGCTGATCTCACTGGGATCAGGGTGCTCGGAATAACAAGTATGAAGATAGCCCTGCTCAAAGCGTTCATGGGCTGCCAGCGGGTTATCCTGAGCAAAACAGCTGAAACGCCAGCTGCCTGCGGATGTCCCTATCAGGTCAAGAGGTGTTGTTCTGTTGCGAAAATACTCCCCCAGTAACGCCTTATCCAGCCCACTGAGCACAAACCACTTGGGGCCGCCAGAAGCTCCGACAATGACTTTGACACTTTCCTGAGGTAAACCATTGGCACGAATATTGTCCAGCGCCAGACCTCCCGCCTGAATATCAACTAAACTGCTCATGCGGCTATTCCCCGAAAAATGCTTATGCGTGCCAATTCTATCGGATTAACCACACATCAGGGGAACTGATTTATTAAATGAGAACAATGTAAGGATTATTGTTATGAGTATGGGTATGGCGACATCAGGATCGTCAGTGAGTCTCCCGGAGACCGCGTACCCTGAGGCAAAAAGTACAGACCATCAACAAAAACCAAAACAGCGCACCACCAGTAATAGACGAACCCTGACTGCGTACTCATCACCCGCTCCCCCGGACGTGCCCTGCCCACATACCTTTGACAAGCCAGATATTACGTTTGCCCAATTAGCACTGCGACAGGTCAGGTCAGTCGCCGGGAAGCTGGTATCTCTGCTGAGCAAGGCAGCTGCAATCCCTGTTCAGGCCGCAATGAATGCACCGGAAATTGCCGGAATGGCTCCTAACGGGAAGGAGACCCTGGGGCTGCTGCTCATCTTGTTGAGTCAGATCGGACGCACACAGTCGGAATCCAATATTAAAAGTCTCCAGGATGATATTGATAAAATTTCTGACCGACTGGCAGAAATTAATGAGACGCTCTCGAATGCAAAAAAAGAGAATTGCACTGGCTGGAATAGTCAGGATTTAAGTGGAGTATTCAACCGGGAAGAAGATACGCTGATCAGAATTACAAACAAAGATCGGAGCCTGCATGACAGTAATTATACGATAGAGCTGGAAGTCGAATCTGCCCGGGAAAAGTTACAAACACTGCTGAAACGTAAGGAATATTTAGAAAGTACACTTACCTCCTGCTCCACCAATTCATCAACGAATGGCTCTCAATACTCTGACTACGCTGAATACTCTGATTACCCTGTAGACTCTGGTTACGCTGAAGACTCTGAAGACTCTGAATACGCTGAATACTCTGAATACGCTGAATACTCTGAGGACTCGGGTTATCGCAGCATCAATGGCTCAGATTCTAATGTCCTGCCTACTACTACCGACTCAGACTCAGATTCATACTCTGTGGTAATAACAATCATTATATCTATTGCTATAGCAATACTGACCCTATACACAGTCTATAAAGTCTGTAACCGACGCAATGGCAATAATGAACAATCGTCAGTGCGACCATCTGCTCAGACAGACCGACGCCGTCTGCTGACACCAGAGTCTGATGAGCAGATAGCGGAAATTGGCCCTATGGATACAGAGGCTCCGCCCCAATCATCCAATATCCTGGAGTCTTCGGTATAATCTCTGTGTTTTACCGACCCGGGTCGGGCTGTGTCGCAGCGCAGACCTTCGCAGCACCATGGAAAAGTCACCACCTGTCACATATTACAGTTATGGTGCTTGTGCCAATGTTGTGCAATCTGCTCCCGCGTACAAAGCCATACACGGTCTTTAGATTGCACATAATCCAGAAAACGAGCTAATGCAGCTGCACGGCCGGGTCGTCCAACCAAGCGACAATGAAGACCTGCCAACATCATTTTCGGTGAAGAATCACCCTCGTCGTAAAGTACATCGAAAGTATCTTTCAGATAATTGAAAAACTGATCACCGCTGTTGAAACCCTGAGCCGTAGCAAAACGCATATCATTACAGTCCAGCCCGCTTTTGACCAAAGCGACGTTGTTGAGATTGTCACTGCCCGGTGCGGAATCTGTCACTCAGAAACCCCTGCCGACCCTCTGCTCCAAGCACCTCCCGGTGGTCTGGTTTTCCATGACTCCATCGCCAGTATGGCCGATAAAATTTATAGCCAGTCAGTGCAAACACAGATTATGCCACTGGCAAATCGCACGGGCATGACAGAGGAGGAGAGGAATTTACCCGGACAGTGGTATCAACAACTCAACAACCACCGGCTAAAGCCGGTGGGTTAGTGTTACGGACTGAAAGTCCGGATACGCGTCAAAGACGCGTTGTTGCTAACCTTCACTCCTGAAATTTATCATCACCTATTGATTCCCTGGTTGCTGTCATCCTGTACAGGCGACTGCATGGATTCAGGAGGTAGAGTAATGCAGGAGCAATTACCGTGATTGTATAGGATCCATCTCACAGGGAAGTGAATGTGCGGTGAGATGGCTATCCCTGCGGGGTGGATTGTGTACAGTCCATGTACACAATGACAGAGGTCTGAGTTATTCCACCCTGACTGGTGGAACCAAACCGGTAATACCGAAGATTCAGACGAACGCCTGGATCGCTTCAGCTGGGGCTACAACATGATGCTCGGCGCCAACTGGAACAACGTCGCCATACCCGGCCTGAATCTCGAATCTACCTTCCGTTTCACCCACGATGTTGACGGCAACTCTCATATGACCGGCCGCTTCGAAGAAGGCGAAAAGAAAATCAATATGGGTCTGACTGCCAAGTACGACGATATGATGGCCAAAGTGACCTGGGGTGGCGATGCGGATAATGTTCTGCGTAAAGGCACCATTACCGGAACCGTTGGTTACACCTTCTAAACCGGCCCTCCTCGTTCCCACGCTCTGCGTGGGAATACTATCAGCAAGCCCTGCACTATCCGACAGGTCACGTATGCATTCCCACGCGGAGCGTGGGAACGAGACCCAACTCACTAACTCTGCCGACTTTGATTCTTTCATGCCGGTTGGGTCACGAGTCGGCTCGCCCCTGAACGGGGGAACCGACCTGCTCTCGAGTTTACCCCCCTCGTTCCCACGCTCTGCGTGGGAATGCATACGTGACCCACTGCCAACTGTGATTCTTGTATGGCGGTTGGGTCACAAGTCGGCTCACCCCTGAACGGGGGAACCGACCTACTCTCGAGTATTTCCTCGTTTTCCTCGTTTTCCTCGTTCCCACGGTTCCTCGTTCCCACGGTCTCCGTGGGAATGCATACAGGCCCCTCCGCAAGTGAAACAATCAGCATGAAACTCCTACAAACCCGGGCAATGATCGGGTTTTCCTCATGCGGCCAGCTCCGTATGCA